>WVZK01000143.1:56435-89377 GCA_011772475.1 Candidatus Aminicenantota bacterium
CTCTCCAGTGCCAACCCAGATTATACCCGGATTGGAAGGAGCAACGTCTACATCTCCGATGGTGCTCGTAGTCTGGTCGTCAAAAATGGGTTCCCAGGTGACACCGTTGTTGATGGTCTTCCAAACTCCTCCTGAAGCAGTCCCAGCATAAATAACCTTAGGATTTCTTTCTACAACAGCAAAATCATCAATCCGTCCCCCCATGTTGGAAGGGCCGATACATCTCCAATTCAGCCCTTCAAGGACGGATTCCTTGAGAAGAGGCTCAGGCTCTTTCTTGGCCTTCTTCGCGCCGAGGAAAAGGCTTAGGGCCAATGCCATGCACAGTACAAATAGAAACCGAGGCGAGAACATTCCTTTTTTCATTCCATATCCTCCTTCGTTCTTACGACAGACGAGAATTCTGACCAAATACTCATCCTATGTTGTGAAGAGAAAGCAAAAATTATCATAAGACAAAGAAAAAAGTCAAAGCAAAAAAAGCAGGAGGAAAAAACGAAAAAATGGAGAAAAAATGGGGCCAGGCCCCATTTTTGAAAGTGGGGCCTGGCCCCATTTTTGTACATTTTTGTAAAAGAGAGGATAACCTCACCTTGTGGATAGAACAACATAAAAAGGGGTCTGCCCTCTTTTTCCCGGATGCGGGGATGCTTCCAACAGACAGCGCCCATAAATGACTTCTTGAAAGAGAAAATCGAATATAGTATATTCCCCAGAGGATGAAATTTCTTTTATTCCTTCTCTCTTTTTTCAACCGCTCAGGATGCCTTATTAAAAATTGGCTTTACAAGAATAAGATACTAACACCAAAAAAAGCTCCTTTGCCCCTCATCAGCGTGGGAAGCATAGCCTTGGGGGGGACGGGAAAAACGCCACTAGTCATAACCCTGATGAGCTATCTCATCCAGCACGGCTTCAAACCTGCCCTTATCTCCCGCGGGTATAAGGGGAGATGGGAAAAAAGCGGAGGCATTCTCTCTGACGGAAAAAGCATTCTAGCTCGTTGGGAGGATTCTGGCGATGAACCTTTTATGGTAGCCCAAAATATTCCTCGGGCAGGAATTTTCATCGGCAAAAATCGCCTTCTTTCCTGCCAAAAAGCAAAAAGCCTAGGCTTTGAGCTTGCGGTGCTGGATGACGGTTTCCAGCATCGCCGTCTCCACAGAGATTTGGACATTGTGCTCTATACTCCGGGAGAAAGAATTGCATACCGCGAGCCTGTCTCTTCCCTTAAAAGAGCCGACATGATTTTGATGAAGAAAGGAGTCGACTCCCAGAGAAAAAGAAGGATGATGGAACGTTTTCCTGAACCGAGTGTATTTGTGTGCTCTGTTAAAAATAAGGGCTTCTTCAGGCTGACGGAGAATAAGATACAGCCAGGTGAAAACCTTGGAGGAAAAAAAGTCCTCGCTTTTTGCGGAATAGCTCGTCCTGAAAGATTCTTATCCATCCTCCACCAAGGAGGAATAAAACCATTGTTTTTCTTTAAGTTTCCTGACCATCATCCTTACCCCAAATCTTCTGTAGAAAAAATCACCGATAAATACAAAAAAATCAAGGCCGAAGCAATCATTACTACCGAGAAGGACGCCTTGAAGGTTATTCACAACGAAAGCCTCAAAAAAATCCCTGCTTATTATCTAAAGATCGACCTCGACGTGGAGGATAATTTTTTCACAAAGATTTCAAATCTACTCCAAAATTGGGCGTAATATTTTAAAATGGCGAGCTTTAAAGAATTATCGGAATTCTTACTATTTCAAATAACCAAGGCTCCTTTGTCCATTCTCCCCCGCAAGCTAAGTCTCTCATTGGGGAAAGCATTAGGAATAATCCTTTATTACCTGGATAAAAAGCATCGTCTTATCGCCTTGTCCAACCTGAAAATAGCTTTCGGAAAGGAATTGTCCACTTCTGAGCTTAAAAAGATAGCCCGCAACTCGTTTATGCATTTCGGAAAGAGCTTCATGGATATCATGAAGCTTCCTCGCCTTACAGAGGAGAAAAGGAATGCCCTCATAAATGTCGAAGGCGAAGAAAATCTGCATAAAGCTCTTGGAGAAAAAAAGGGGGTGCTCCTTTTCTCTGCCCACTACGGAAGCTGGGAAATCGCTCCGTTCATTATAGCCAAAAAGGGAAAGCTGAGTGTTATTGCCCGCCCCTTGGATAACAAACTTCTGGAAAAAGAGCTCCTCAAGCTCAGGACAAGCCAGGGATCAAGCGTCATCTACAAACATCAGGCAACAAAAAAGATACTTCAATCTCTTCGAGAAAAAGAAATGGTTGCCTTTTTGATAGACCAGAATGTTCTCAGGAGCCAAGCTGTCTTCGTCGATTTTTTTGGCAAGAAAGCCTCCACAACCCCCAGCCTGGCAGCATTTTTCCTCAGGACAAAATCACCCCTTGTACCTGCATTTTGTTATCCCACCCCATCCAATGCCTATCACCTCAAAATATTAAGGCCTCTAAGCATAACCTCGGAAGGAAATTACAGCCAGGACGTATTGAAAATTACTCAAATATGCACTAAGATTATAGAAAATCAGATACGGAAAAATCCAGATTATTGGTTTTGGTTCCACAACAGGTGGAAAACGAGGCCAGAGGAAGAGGAGGCTTGAATCTTAAAAATAGTAAAATCCACAATATCCAAGGAAGGAATATTTTGAATTTTATCAAGCTTTTCCGGGTGGCTAAGAGGCTTTTAAAGGAAAGGGGAAAATGAGAGCCGATAAAAGATCTTTTGACGAATTAAGACCGATAAAAATCAAACCAGATTATCTGGACTTTGCTGACGGCTCTGCTTTCATAGAGCTCGGCAAAACCAGAGTCGTAGCTGCAGCTACAATCGAAGAGAAGGTTCCGCCCTTCCTTAAGAACAGCGGAACTGGCTGGATAACAGCCGAATACTCCATGCTTCCCCGCTCCACTGAAAAAAGAACCATAAGAGAAAGAACACATCATATTTCCGGACGAAGTCAAGAAATTCAACGCCTCATAGGCCGCTGCCTTAGAGCTGTGACAGACCTTAGAGTCCTTGGAGAGAAGACTATCATCCTGGACTGCGACGTCCTTCAGGCCGACGGAGGGACGAGAACAGCCTCGATAACAGCGGGCTGTCTTGCCTTAGCCCTCGCTCTGAAAAAAATGATGGACGAAAAGATCATTGACCGGATGCCCCTCAAATATCTGGTCAGCGGAGTCAGCGTGGGCATTGTGGAAGGAGAAATGCTGCTGGACCTCGATTACTGCGAAGATTCAAAAGCAGAAATTGACATGAATGTTGTGGCCACAGAGAAAGGGCAGCTGGTAGAACTACAGGCTACTGCTGAGAAAAATCCATTTTCAAGAAAAGAACTGAGTACTCTATTGAACCTGGCCTACAAGGGAATACAAGAAATAACCCAGGTGCAGAAGGACGCCCTCAAGAAAAAGAGCCCTCTCTTCATGGCCTACGGATAAAAGGAGAAAAAAATATGAACCGTATTCTTATAACAGGAGGAGCCGGATTCTTGGGCAGCCATCTTTGCGACTCTGTTTTAAAAAAGGGAGCCGATGTCGTCTGCATAGATAATTTCTTCTCAGGCTCCAAAGATAATATCCGACACCTGTTTTCCCATCCTTATTTCGAACTGATCCGGCACGATATCATCCATCCTCTTTTTTTGGAAGTCGATGAAATCTATCATCTCGCTTGTCCTGCCTCGCCTCTCTACTACCAGCACAATCCGATAAAAACGGTAAAAACCAGCGTTATGGGAACTATCAATATGCTCGGCTTGGCCAAGAGGATAAAGGCCCGCATCCTCCTCGCTTCCACATCTGAAGTTTACGGGAATCCGACAGTTCATCCTCAGCAAGAAAGTTACTGGGGAAACGTCAATCCTATCGGCATTCGAAGCTGCTATGATGAAGGAAAGAGAGTAGCTGAAACACTGATGATGGACTACCACCGCCAGAATAACGTTGACACCAGAATAGCCCGTATATTTAACACCTACGGCCCGCGGATGGCCCTAAACGACGGAAGAGTCATCAGCAACTTTATAGTTCAAGCCCTTAAAGGAGAACCAGTCACTGTTTACGGAGACGGAAGTCAAACGCGATCTTTTTGTTATGTCACTGACCTTGTTGATGCTCTCATGATGACGATGGACAAGCAGGGTTTTGAACAGCCAGTGAACCTGGGAAATCCAGCAGAATCCACTATCCTTGAGATGGCCGAAAGAATAATCAAACTCACTAAAAGCTCTTCTAAAATAGTCCGCAAGCCTCTGCCCTTGGACGACCCGGTGCGTAGATGCCCGGATATCTCTTTGGCCAAAGAAAAACTTGGCTGGACACCGAAGATAGATCTAGAGGAGGGACTGCTGGAAACAATCGCTTACTTTAGAGAAAGACTAGGCCTTAACAAAAAATAGCCCCCCTTATCGTCAGGCACAAATTTTAACCAGCAAAGCTCGTGCTAGAGACAGGTATCAACGAAAAATTGATGCCTGGCCCCAATTTTTGTAACAGAGCCAGGTCCTTGACATCTTTTGAGGCCAAATTTATAATTCCCCACGATGATTGAGGGGAAAATCGGATCAGAGATGCACGTTATGCCACCCCGATAAAAGCCCAATTCTTATCCCTTTGACAAATAACAATGTATTGCTTTAAAATTCGATTAGGATAAAAAAGGATTGAAAGGCAATCTTTCACTTTTTCAAAAAATTGTTTATTTAATCTAAGGATTGGAAATGAGTATAAGTCAAATTGCCAGAACAATTAGTGCATCACCCACCCTCGCGCTAAACGAAAAAGCGGCTATCCTTCGTGAAAAAGGAGAACCTGTCATTCATCTGGGCGCCGGCGAACCAAAGAGCAAAGTGCCCATGGATGCCATTTTGGCAGCAGCGGCACATCTGAACACTGGGGAAATCAGATATGCGCCTGCTGATGGTATTCCCGCGTTGAAAAAGGCCATAATCCATTATACAGAAGAGCATTATAATCGTCTTGTGGAGCCGGAAAATGTTATGGCCTCCGGAGGTGCTAAGCAGGCAATCATGGTAGCGTTGCAGGCTATTCTTAATCCTCAAGAGGAAGTCATTTATCCTGCACCATATTGGGTAAGCTATCCTGAGATGGCTAAGTTATGCGGAGCTATAGGAGTGCCCGTTCTGCCCGAGGATGGCACTTTTTATCCCAGAATTCAGGATATAGAACAAAAGGTGGGATCTTATACAAAAGCAGTCATAATTAACAGCCCCAATAATCCAACGGGAGCAATGTATTCGGAGGAGTTCATCGCCAATGTTGTGGACTTTTGTGAAAAACGGGATTTATATCTAATAATGGATGACATTTACCACCGCCTGATTTTTGATAACAGAAGACCGATTAACTGCTATGAATACGCCAAAGATATATCCGAGAATTCAAAGCTAATTGTAATCAACGGGATTTCTAAACAGTATGCAATGACCGGTTTCAGAATCGGCTGGGCAGTAGCAAATAAAAAGCTTATAGAGGTCATGACCAATATTCAAGGACATCAAACTTCGGGACCTTCGGTAGTACTTCAAAAAGCTGCAGTCGGGGCTCTTAATGGAATACAATCAAGTGTAGAGAACCTTCGGGTAACCTTGGAGAACAATCGTAATGTTATGATTGAACATCTGAATTCATTCGAGGGAATTAAAGTCACAAAACCTGATGGTACTTTCTATTGTTTTGCAGATTTTAGCGTATATGGTAAAGAATCAACTAAAATCTCAGAATTTTTAATTGATAAGGTTCTGGTATTAACCGTGCCTGGAGTTGAGTTTGGTATGGAAGGTTATATGAGATTGAGCTTCTGCGGTTCAATAAAAGACATCACAGAAGGCATCGAACGTATGAAATGGGCATTAGACCCGAATTCTCCGAATGAACTTTATATCGGTGACCGCAAATTAGTGAGGGATTGGACATGAGCAAATACCTCGAATTCGATACACCCGCCACTAAAGAGGCCAAGGAACTGGCTTCGGACTACAGTCTTAAGAATCACGGACTGGTTCATCTTGAGAGAGTTTTTTGGAATCTGCCGGAATCCGCTCTTTATGAGGAAATTATTTTTCGGAATGAAGGACGTATCGCTCATGCAGGTCCCTTACTGGTAAATACCGGAAAACACACAGCACGTGCGGCTGCAGATAAATTTGTTGTAAAGGAAGAAACCACCGAAGACAATATTTGGTGGGGTGAGTACAACCGTCCATTAAGTGTTGAAAAATTCAATGCACTGTTAACACGGGTGCAGGCCTTTGCTCAGGACGAAGAATTATTTGTTCAAGATTGCTACGCCGGAGCTGATCCCGAATACCGTATACAGGTGAGAATTATTACAGAGAAAGCGTGGCAAAGTCTATTCGCCCGCAATATGTTTATTACTACAAATAATCAAGACAAGCTTAAACATTTTGTTCCAGATTTTACCATAATTTCCGTACCTGGCTTTAAATTGGACCCCAAAATAGACGGCACAAGAACCAACACGGCAATCGTAATTAATTTCGCGGAACGGATGGCTATAATAGCAAATTCCCTATATGGGGGAGAAATCAAAAAATCGGTCTTTACTATTTTGAATTTCCTTTTGACATTCGATGATGTGCTTCCTATGCATTGTTCCGCCAATGTAGGAAAGGCTGGGGATGGGGCTCTTTTTTTCGGACTTAGCGGAACAGGAAAAACCTCCCTTTCTGCAGATCCTAAAAGAAGGCTCATTGGTGATGACGAGCATGGCTGGAGTTCAAACGGTGTGTTCAATTTTGAAGGCGGCTGTTATGCCAAAGTTATTCGTCTTTCCGCTGAACACGAACCACAAATTTATGCTTGCACCAGAAGTTTTGGCACCATTCTAGAAAATGTGGTTTATGATTCAGTTACTCGCAGGATTGACCTGGACGATGACATAATTACTGAAAACACACGTGCTTCATATCCGCTTGAGTTTATTCCCAATGTAGTACCCGAGAAAATGGTAAATTCTCATCCTAAGAACATTATTTTTCTAACATGTGATGCATCCGGTGTTATGCCGCCAATAGCCCGACTTACCCCAGAACAGGCCCAGTATCATTTTATCAGCGGATACACATCCAAAATAGCAGGAACCGAAATCGGACTCGGTATTGAACCAGAGATCACTTTCAGTGCGTGTTTTGGCGCCCCGTTCATGGTACGGCATCCGTTTGAATACGCCGAGATGCTTAAGCAACGAATGCTTAAACACGATTCTCAATGCTGGCTGGTTAATACCGGCTGGGTAGGGGGACGATTCGGTGTTGGTAAACGCATTAGTATTCACCACACACGTAACCTTCTTAATGCAGCCCTGGAAGGCAAGCTGAAAGATGTGGAATTCCGTAAGGATAAGCTGTTTGGCTTTGAAGTTCCTATTGTTTGCCCGGATGTTCCCGATGATATTCTTGAACCATCCAATTCCTGGGGTGAAAAAGACGAGTATTGGAAAAAATATGATGCATTAGCGGCACGGTTTATTGAGAATTTTAAACTTTTCAAAAGTGGTTGCTCGCAAACAGTGATTGATGCCGGACCAAAAAGGGTATCAAAAGGATAAAAAGAGTTTTACTCCAACCTTTTCTCTATCTCCTCGGCCAAAAGATGGAGGAGGAGAAGATGAGCTTCCTGGATCCTGGGAGTGCTCTCAGAGGATATGTCAAGGAGATAATCGACGAGCGAGCTGAGCTTTCCTCCCCCTCTTCCGGTAAAGGCCACAGTGAGCAATCCTCTCTCTTTAGCGACTTTCATAGCATCAATAACATTGGGTGAGTTTCCACTCGTGGAAAGGCCTAAGGCAACATCGTCCTTATCTCCAAGTGCATCTATCTGGCGGCTGAATACCTGATCAAAAGATGTATCATTGGCGATAGACGTGAGGGAAGAAGTGTCTGTGGTTAAGGATATCGCTCGTATAGGAGCTCTTACCTTTAGAAACTTATTCACAAGCTCTGCAGCAAAATGTTGAGCCTGGGCAGCGCTTCCACCGTTCCCAAAAACAAGAATCTTATGGCCAGCTCTTAGCCTCTCGACTGAGAGTGTCACTACTTTTTCGAAAAGATCACCCTTGGCGGAAAAGAAATCCTCGGCAATTTGTCTCCATTCCTCTATAACATTTTGATAATCCATCTTCCCTCCTGGCTAAAATAAAAGTTTTTTATAATTCTCAATCTAAT
Source organism: Candidatus Aminicenantota bacterium (assembly GCA_011772475.1). Lineage (GTDB taxonomy): Bacteria > Acidobacteriota > Aminicenantia > Aminicenantales > Aminicenantaceae > SOIV01. The sequence goes on from WVZK01000143.1 coordinate 64,664, forward strand.
CCACTCTGTATGACGCTTCTGACTTTATTGATAAGCTGAGAGAGGTTGTCCTTGTTGAATCCCTTAATAGAAACGGGTGGATGGAACATCACCCCTACCTTTCCCTTTTTTACAAAAAAAGATCCCTTGGGCATAAGTGCGTAGCTGCCCTTTATGCTCACAGGGAATATGGGAACCTGGCTGTTTATAGCCAGAAAGAATCCTCCCCGTTTGAACGGTTGGAGCTTCCCGTCTCGACTCCTCGTCCCTTCAGGAAAAATCAGAAAGGAAAAGCCCTTCTCTTTTATCATGCGAGTAGCTCGATCTATGCTCTTTTTTCCTCCTTTTAAGCCTTTTCGGTCAACTGATACAAAACCAACCTGTCTCATGGCAAGTCCGATTACAGGAATCTTGAAGGCTTCTTTTTTCAGGAGGACTCTAACAAATTGAGGAATGAGCATAAAGATTAAAGGCCCGTCCATTAAACTCAGATGGTTGGCCATAAAAACATAAGACGTTCTTTTATCGATTCTGTCGAGTCCGGAAGCATCAAGGCGAATCCCCAATATTTTCGGTCCCAGCCACAAAGCCGCCTTACCGATCAATATGATTGGCAGAGGAAACTTTAGCGGGTAGCAGAAAAGAAGGACTGGAATGAGAAGAATCGTCAGAAGAATATATATGATCAAAAGGATGAATGTTCGCATTCCTTGTTGAGCAGATTATAGCATAAGTTCTTGAAGAAATGGAGAGTCAGGATATTATATGGGATCAGGCCTTGTCAGGGGTCAGGCCTTATCCAAATGAATGTCATAGGGACAAAAGGCAAGAAAAGTACATTTCCCAGTGATAAGGCCTGACCCCTAAAAAGACGAAAAAAAGCGACACATTTGAACTTGTGCCGCCCTGTATGGTCTAAGTTTATTTAAGTCATGAGCCACGAAACATTATTCGTGGCGCATGGATCCAAGATCCATTTATATTGATCAAATCATTGTCGAAATCCGCAATAGAGTTTATCCGGTACATGCCGGCCACAGGATTTGAGGCATTATAAGTAAAACTCTCGTCTCCGCCGTCCTCCCCGTCTCGTCCTAAGGAAACTATTAAAAAGTCGTCATCGCCTATATCGTCTGCAGGAATATTGTAAACAGAGGATACAGCTGTGCCCGTATAAACCCGAAAAGGATTTCCCCATTGGTCACTTACAGGGCAAACTCTTAAAAACATAGGGGAAATAGCACTTATGAAATTGTTGCCGGGCGAAAGAGGGCCTGATTGATTTCCAGAATCAGGAGCATATCCAACCGTAGTTACATAATCTGCACAGGCCGTGGCCAGGTGGACAATTTGCTTCATAGTCTCTTTTTGTTTAGCTTTCTGTATAGCTACTAGGGCATTGGGGACGACAATCGCCGAGAGGATGCCGACGACAGCAACAACGATGAGCAATTCGATTAATGTGAAACCCCTTGCTTTTTTCAACATTTGAATTCTCTTTTTATAGCGAATCCGGAGATAGGATTATACTCCATTTCGCCGCCAGATAAAAGAAGAGGGCGATACACTGCATGATGTATCGCCCTCTTCAAAGTTAGGAAAGTACTTTAGCGAGTATCAGCTTGAAATTAGGTACCTGTCGCGGCAGTCCTTGGCGCGCGAATCCAGGAACCATTCCACATTACTAAATCACGGTTGAAATGGGCTGCTTGGCTAACCACAAACAATCCAGCTTCAGGATCATTTACGTCGAAGGAAAAAGCTTCTAGCTGTCCAGCACGTCCGTAGGAAGCAATTACGAAATCATCTCCAGCTGCTCCAGATATTCCATAATTTCCATCACAAGCTGTACCGCAGTAAGCCATGAAATTATTGCCCCACTGGTCGTTAATAGGGAGAACTTTGACATAGAACGGAGAAAGTGCATCATAGAAAACAGCGGTCGCATCATATTGACCATCTTGTATGGGGGTGACTCCGTTATCAGTAACATAATCTGTGACAGCTGTGGAAATGACGGTGATATCTTTCATAGTACTTTTCTGCTTCGCTTTCTGAATAGCGGTAATAGCGTTGGGGATGAGAAGAGCTGCAAGAATTCCGAGGATAGCAACAACGATAAGCAACTCGATTAGTGTAAAACCTCTAATTCTATTTAACATTTAAAAACCTCCTTTACTCTGGTGACTTAATTGTATTAGTCCGCCAGAAAATGTTAAATTTGACATTGTTAGATGTGCAATATTTATTAAGCAATTTCTGTGCCAAATGAGAAAAATATTAACTTATTGAAAATAAAAAAGTTATATTTTAATATCTCAATTTTTCAGCTTTAATATGACATCTTTTGTCTCGCTTTTGACAAAATATGTCACTTTTCAGGCAAAATTCTATTATCTCCTTTAATTTTCTCTTTTATGGGATCTTTCAGGGGGATTTTAAGCCAAATTTGTCTATGAGGTACCGCAATGTGCGGTAGCTGACGCCGAGGAGAGAAGCTGTTTCTTTGAGGTTTCCTTTCGCAACCCGCCTAGCTTCTCTGATATAATCTTGGGCAATCTCATCAAGGTGTGAATTGAGCTTAAAGCCCTTCTTTAAAAGGGGATTAGCGTCTGGCCTTTTATGAGGTTTTAAAAGTTCTTCAGGAAGGCTCTCTTCTGTTATTGTCCCTCTATCCTCTATGGCGACGATTCTTTCTATCAGGTTCTCAAGCTCTCTTACATTGCCAGGCCAGGAGTAGGATTCGAAGGCATTCATCACCTCAGGAACAATCCTCTTCATCTTTTTTCCCATCTTTTTGCAGTATTTCTTGAGGAAATGAGAGACAAGGAGCGGTAGGTCTTCTTTTTTCTCTCTTAAAGGTGGCATTTCAAAAGAAATGACGTTCAGGCGATAAAAAAGGTCTTCCCTGAATTTATCTTCCTCGATTCTCTTCTTTAAATTCTGATTTGTGGCGGCAATGATCCTAACATCAACCGGAATTTCCTCAGTCCCACCCACTCTTCTTATTTTCTTATCCTGGATAGCCCCGAGGAGTTTCACCTGAGTCCAGGGAGACATCTCTCCCACCTCGTCTAAAAATAAAACTCCTTTCTCCGCAACTTCGAACATGCCTTTTTTATCAGATACGGCACCTGTAAAAGACCCTTTCACATGGCCAAAAAGCTCGCTCTCCAGTAGATTTTCGGGCAGAGCGCCGCAGTTCAGGGGAACAAACGCGTTTTCCCAGCGCCGACTCAGAAGATGAACCGCTCGAGCAGCCATTTCTTTTCCCGTGCCGCTTTCTCCAGTAATAAGAATAGTGGAATCTGTTGCTGAGACCTTTTCAATCAGGCCGTATATCTCCTCCATTTTCTTGCTTTTTCCCACCATGTTCTTGAAACTGTACTTCTCCTTGAGCTCCTTTTTAAGAAGAATATTCTCTTCCTTAAGCTTGATCTTTTCCAGTCCTTGCGAAACAATGATTTTCAGCTCTTCTACGTCAAAAGGCTTCACAACATAATCTATGGCCCCTGCCTTAAAGGCCTCCACAGCCTGCTTGATCGTCCCGTAAGCTGTTATCATGATGACAGGAATTCCAGGTTTTTTCTCTTTTATTTTTCTGAGAAGATTCATCCCGCTTATCTGGGGCAGCCTTATGTCGGAAAGGATAAGGTCAAAGTCTTCTTCATCTATCAATTCAAGGGCTTTCTGAGCAGAGAGGGATTTCTTTACTCTGTAGCCTTCTTTTTTAAAGACTACGTTGAGCATATCGAGGACGCTCTTCTCATCGTCTATTATTAGTATCTTTTCCATCTTTATTTTTCTTTACACTTTTTTGTATTTTTGGATTTCCAGGCCCCTCCAGGGGAAGAGTTATTATGATCTCTGTTCCTTTATCAATCTCAGAGTCAATCTTGATTTTCCCCTTATAGTCATCCACAATCCGGTGAACAACAGCCATTCCAATCCCCTGCCCACCCTCGAAACCAGAGTAAAAAGGTTCAAAAATCCTTTCTTTTTCCTCCTCGGTCATACCCTTTCCAGTATCGGCTATCCTTAACTGGATTTTTCCCTTCTTCTCCTGGTTGAAATCAATATTCAACGTTCCGCCTTCGGGCATGGCTCTGAGGGAATTCTTAATTATATTCCAGAAGAGCTGCTTGAATTGACTGCTGTTTCCATAATATCGAGCATGGACTGATTTAAAGTTCCCCTCGACCTTAAAATCGCCGTTCAGCTCGCCACTACTCTGGAGCAGGACCACGGTTTCTTCTAAAATATCTGAAAGGTCAATTGAGGAAAATGCTTGTTTAACCGGGGAAGCTAAATTCAGGAATTGCTCAATGGATCGGGAAACTCGCCCTGATTCCCTGACAATGATATTCATCAGATCTTTTTGCTCGTCATTAAGGCCTAATTCGTCCTTCAAAACCTGAACAGAGCCAGAGATTGCTGCCAAGGGGTTTCGAATTTCATGAGCTAAGTGGGCGGATACCTCTCCAGCGACCGCCAGTCGTTTTTTTACTTCAAGCTCTTTTTGTATCAGGCGAAGCTGGTCCCTTGTCTTCTGCAAACTCCCTGTCAGGTAATTCATCAAAAAGGCCACGAGGAAAAAAGCGCTCCAGGCAATAAAAATATTGTTTATAACAAGTCCCAGAGAAATCTCCAGGATTTCCTCGGGAGCAAAAGAAGGAATGATCCTCCGATACATTAAAACCACAAGATAGCCAAAAAAGATGGCAGATAGAGCCGCGGTCAGATATGCAGCCCGTCTTGAGAGGACGATGCTTGCTGCAATTATTTCAAAAATATAAAGGAAGTAAAAAGACCCTTGTAATCCTCCAGATATATAGACAAGAGCTGTAATCAGAAGGAGATCGAATAATATTTGAAAGTAGACCTGGATTTTGAAATACTTTCCCCAGATATAGAAAATAAAATAGATGAGAGACAGAACATAAAATGAGAGGACTAAGTAGTAAAAGGGATTAAGCGGGAGAAAGACTGCCGTGCTATATTGAATTATAACGGCTGAAACTACAAGAGATGTGACTATGATTAAACGAAGAAGGATTAGCCATAAGATGTATTTTTTTTTTGTGTCTATTTCCTCAAATTCCAATCTTTTTTGCATTTTAGGCGTTCTTCTGGCTTCTTTTCCATCTCCTAGCTAACGAAGGTTATTTCTCTCCCTTGTTTCTCTTGGCTTTAAAACCGCTGCATTAGACTGAAAACTGGCAGGTACATTGAAATAACAATCGCTCCTATCAAGCCCCCAACCACGATAAGGAGAATAGGCTCTAATATGGAAAGAAGGGAGCCAACGGCAGCTTCAACCTCATCATCATAAAAATCGGCTAACTTCCCCAACATCCCATCCAAAGTTCCCGTAGCCTCACCCACGCTTACCATCTGTGTCACCATTAAGGGAAAATGAGCTTTTTCTCTAAAGGCATCTGTAAGATTTCCGCCCTCTGAGACCACGGTGCGAGCCTCAACAATACGTTCTTCTAAGATAACATTTCCTGCTGTAGTAGAGGTGATTTTAAGACTCTCCAGCATAGGCACACCTCCAGAAAGGAGAGTGGCTAAGGTTCGTGTGATTCGAGACAAGGCCACCTTTTGTAGCAATGTTCCAAAAAGCGGCATTTTGAGCGTTGCCTGATCGATGGCCTTTCTTCCCGCCGTTGTTTTCTTAATGTACCTGAAAAGAAAAACAGAGCCTATGAGCCCGAGAAAGATAAACACTATATATTTCTGGACAAAATTGCTGACGGCCAGAACCATCACAGTGAGGAGGGGCATATCTGCTCCCAACTCGATAAAAATATTAGAAAAGACCGGAACAACTTTCCACATCATGAAAATCGTTACTAAGATAGAAAAAATCAAGACGGCCAAAGGGTAGGTCATTGCTTGTTTGACCTGGGCCCTTAATTTGACAACATTTTCCAAATACTCGGCTAACCTCCGCAGCATGACATCGAGCGAACCGCTCTGCTCTCCTGAGGCTACCAGATTGCAGTAGAGGTCATCAAAAACCTTGGGAAATTTCCTTTTGGCCTCATTCAACGTAGAGCCAGCTTCAACATCTTTCCTGATGGTTTGAATAACAGTTTTAAAATAAGCATTCTTTGTCTGATCGGCCAGCATGGTCAAGCTTTGAATAAGAGGAAGATCTGCGTCTACTAAAACAGAGATCTGCCTGCTGTAAACCGCTAATTCTTTGAGCCTTACTTTCTCTCTTTTTAGAAAGGGGATTTTTATCTCGACTCTTTTCTTTGAGACGTCAAAGACAGTTATCTGCTCTCTCTTCAGGATTCTTGTCAAGTCTGCGATGGACTTAGCAACGCGCTCTCCGTCGACAATATCTCCATAACGATTTTTACCTTTCCAGATAAAAACAGCCATCTTGATCCTCCTATTATTCTCTCATTTTAGCCGGAGTATAGCCTTCAGCTGCCGGCTTGCGTACTCCTCCTCTCTCAATTATCTCTGTCAACTCCTCGGGTTTGTAAGAGACTCTCATGGCAGTCTCGAGGGTGATTTGTCCTCTATGATAAAGGCTGGCTAAAGACTGGTTAAAGGTTAGCATTCCATACTTCTCTTGGCCCATCTGCATGGCGGAGTATATCTGGTGGAGTTTATTTTCTCTGATTAGATTCCTGACCGCTGCATTAGGGATGAGGATCTCCATGGCCAGGACTCTTCCACCACCGCCCGCTCGAGGCAAGAGCGCCTGAGTCAACACCGCTTCCAAACACATGGAGAGTGTGATTCGCACTTGGGCCTGGTATTGGGAGGGAAAAATATCGACAATCCTTGAAACCGTCTCAGGGGCTGAATTCGTATGAAGGGTTGAAAAAGTAAGATGCCCGGTTTCGGCAACGTGCAAGGTAGCTTCCACGGTCGGCAGATCTCTCATCTCCCCTACAAAAACAACGTCTGGATCTTCCCTCAAAACAGAACGAAGGGCGTTGGGATAAGACAATGTATCAGCATGGAGTTCCCTTTGGTTGATCATTGATTTGCGAGGAGTGAAAAAATATTCAATAGGGTCTTCTATGGTCACTATATGAACGCCCCTTTCTGCGTTGATATGGTCAATCATGCAGGCTAGAGTTGTTGACTTCCCGCAACCTGTTGGTCCTGTCACCAAGACTAATCCCCTCGGCAAATAGCAGAGCTGGGCAACTCTTGGAGGAATACCCAACTTGGGAAAGCTCCACATCTGGCTTAGAAATCTCCTAAAGGCTGCGGCAACTGATCCTCTCTGCATAAACACATTCGCCCTGAAGCGCCCCAAATCCTTTATGCCAAAAGAGAAATCAAGCTCCAGCTTCTCTTCAAAAGTTTTCTTCTGCTTATCTGTTAACAAACTGTAGATAAGATTCTTGGTCTCAACGGCACTTAAAGGTTCGTGGTCGAGTGAGATCAATCTGCCATGAACTCTGATCCTAGGTGGGATGTTGGTCGTTATATGTAAGTCACTGGCATCCCTATCACAGGCAATCTTAAGCATTTCCTGAATCGTTTTTGTCATTCGATATCTCCCCGTCTTTTACGGTTTCTCTTAAAACTTCCTCGACCGAGGTTATTCCTTCTTTTATCTTAATCAATCCGCTTTGACGCAAGGTAATCATTCCCTGCTCCATAGCTATCTGTTTTATCTCCCTGGGTTGTCCCTTTCTTAAAATTACATCTCTTATAGTATCATTTATTTCCATGACTTCAAAAAGCCCGGTCCTCCCTTTGTAGCCTGTGTCATTGCAGGCAGCACAGCCCTTTGTTTTAAAAGCGGTCACTTTCTTGGCCTCTTCTAGAGAAAAGCCGATGTCAACTAGGGCTTCAGGAGCAAGCTTTTGTTCTTCGCGACATTTAGTACAGAGGCGTCTTACTAGCCTTTGGGCCACGATCAGAACGAGAGAGTCGGAAATCAAAAAGGGCTCGATGTCCATGTTCACCAGCCTGATGATCGTGCCTGCTGCGTCATTGGTATGAACCGTGGAAAAGACCAGATGGCCGGTTAGTGCGGCTTTAATGGCAATATCAACCGTCTCATAATCCCTCATCTCACCGACAAGCATGATATCAGGGTCTTGCCTTAAGAAAGATCTTAGAGAAGAAGCAAAATTTAAGCCAATCTCTTCCTTTATATTAACCTGGTTTATCCCAGGCATATAAAATTCTACAGGATCTTCAGCGGTCATGATGTTCTTTTCCTGGGCGTTTAAGTTGGAAATAGCGGAATACAAAGTATTCGTTTTACCGCTTCCGGTGGGCCCCGTAACCAGGATAATTCCCCATGGCCTGACTATAGCTTGTTGAAAAACATCAAGAGAATCCTTCTCAAAGCCTAATTTCGTAAGGTCTAACTTCAACATTTCGCGGTCAAGAATACGAGAAACAATTTTCTCCCCAAATATAGTTGGTATGGCAGAGACTCTCATATCAACTTCTTTGCGATTGTTCTCCCCCCACTTTACTCTCATTTTTATCCGCCCATCCTGAGGCAGCCTTTTTTCTGCGATATCCATGGTTGAGAGGATTTTCACCCTGGAGATCACCGGATTTTTAAACTTCATGGCAAGATCCATCATTTCATGAAGAACGCCGTCAATGCGGTATCTCACTCTGAAGGAGCGCTCATAAGGCTCAAAATGGACATCACTGGCTCCTTTTCTTATGGCGTCCATGAATATTGTGTTCACAAGGGTGATGACAGGAGCTTCCTCTGTAGAATGAACAAGCTCCTCCATATTATACTCTTGGTCTTCTTCCTCTATAACGTCAACTGCTCCGGTAGCATCAGTTTGCTCGAATTCTTCGATTATTTCTTTAACACGTATGGAATCAGAAGCGCCGTAGTATTTGTTTATGGCATCATTAATACCCGACTCTGAGGCGATAACAGGCTGGATGCTCAAACTTGTGCGAAACCTTACATTTTCGATTACGTCCAAATCTGTCGGGTCAACCATGGCCATCGTTAGAAAAGACCTAATCCTATGAATGGGCATAATCATGTGTTTTTTGGCGATGTCTACAGGAATAAGATTGATGACATCAGGGTAGACCTCGAATTGACTGAGGTCAATATACGGGTACCCAAGCTGGCGGCTTAATGCCTGGGCCATTTCTTCTTCAGAAACGTGACCTAAAGTTACTAGGGCACTCCCGATAGAAACTTTATTCTTCTTCTCATAATCAAGAGCAGCTTTCAGCTGGTCTGTGTTGATTATTTTTTCCCTGATTAGAAGTTCGCCAAGGTTAGATCCCATTATTGCTCCTTATGGGGTTCCTCTAAAATATATAATTTGACAATATTTGTCAACTCTTTTCACCTTTGTCTTTCCTAAAACACTTCTTAAAGAATTCATAGGTAATAGACGGTAACTGCCAGTCATTTTTCTCTTCTTCCCAAAACAATTTCCTCAGATAGAATCCACAGATTAGCTACAGCGAAAGCATATGGTTGCAGAGAACTCTTATACTGTCAATCATCAGTAGGGGGGATATGAAAGGTGAATTTTCTATTCATTCCCTCACCTGAAAAGGCTAAAGGGTTCACCGCAGTCGAGGATGTGTGCGAGCCAAAAATCACATTATAGATTAGGAGATGTTGAAAAATGGGGATAATCCTCATTTTTTGCCATTTATGCGTTGGTTTTTTAAATTCTGATCTCGTCTGCTGCTAAACGAACAACCTCGCCTTATTCACTCCTGTTCGTTTTTCTTCCCTTAAAACACAACAAAGAAGACATGCTAAAGTCTACCTTTTAATCCTACCAAAAAAATAGTTCCATCAAGCTCAAAAAAGCCTGGGGCTCCAGAAAACGTACTGAGTTCAAAGTTTAAACCAAACTTCCTGGTAATCCAGAGGATACCTCCAAAGGTAAATTGAAAATAATAATAATTTCCCGCTGCAGCAATAGTATCCCCAAACCAAATGTCTTCTATATCCTCACTAATACGAATATAATTATATCTTCCCACAAAATAGGGCTCAAAGAAATCCATCTTGTAACTAAGAATAGGGCCCGTATAAGCATACATTCCGTTTGCTGTCGCCCCCAAACCAAAAAGACCCGCAGAGGAGAAACCGTTTTCTATGGTGTTTGTGAAGGAGTATTTTCCAAAAAGGCCTATGGCAAAAGGTTCAAGATGAAATCCGATATCTAAATTAGATGTCATGCCAACAGCAACTTTAGCTGCTGGACACCACGCTTCTTCGGCCAAGGGTATTGCTCCTGCATCCAATCCGATTTTTCCTTTGTCTAAAGACCTCGCAGTAAAATTGCTGGATAAAGGTGCTACACAACCTGAAAGCACCAAGAGAGAGAAACCAAGAAATAAAGCTGGTAATTTTTTTATTTTATGCCTCCTTATCATTGCCCTTAATTAATATAAGCCTTATAGTAGAGAAGTTGTTAAAAATTTGTTTAGATTCTGTAAAGCTATCAGCAAGATATATCATTTATAATTACGAATTCGAGCTTTCTTGCGCAATTTGTCAATTGCCTCTTTTATTTCTAAATCTGACATTCCTTTAATCTGGATATTTATATTTATACCCTCACTTGCACCAATTGCTCCTCCTAATACTGTGCCTATGATCGAACCAAATAATAATCCTTTTACAATTGTGCTTTCATCAGCAAACATGCTTGAGAAAATAATGGGTGCAGGCTTTCCAATCATAGGAATAACCGCTGCTCCGATAGCACCTCCAGCGAAAGCTCCAAACGTAGCTCCCACCAAAGCTTTTGATTTCTTTACGATTGTTATAGCTGCAACATCTTTAAAATCAACTGATTCGTCTGCCCCTGTTACTGAATCTAACAATAGAAGCGCATTGGGTTTAATTACGATGAGTTCACCTTTAATTTCCCTGCTATCTTTTTTCTGGATCAAAAGCACGGCTCCTCGTCTTTCTATTGCTAACATATCTCCTGAAAGGATCGCCAAAGAAAAGACGAGTAACAATGAAACGGACTTTATGTTTTTTTTCATTTTAAGCCTCCATTGCCAATTTAGGCTTTTGTAGGGGGAAAGTTGTTAATAATTCGTTAAGAGTTTGTAAAAATTTTGTTAAATTGCTGGTTTTTGTTGGAAAATGGGGACAGTTCCGATTTCACATATTTGTGCGATTGATTTCTTCCAATTCTAGAGCTAAGATAAAAAAAAGGGATGTAGATTTGAAAAAACTATTATTCCCTTCTTCAATTCTTGTCCTTCTTATGGGGATGATTAACTGCACTTCATACATGGATAAATATCATCAGGGCAGCCAAAAAATTCATTTTTACCACGGTCAAAAACTCCAGGATAGATTTATTTCTATCCTAAATTTCACAACTGATGAAATTGAGTTTAAGATTAAAATAGCGTCAAGCCAGTACTATCTTTACCACATAATTATAGATGAGGAAGAGGCGTGTATATCAGAAGGATGGTTTCCCACTTCTAAAATTAAAACCGAATTTTATACGGTCAGGATGAAAGCCAAAAAAGGGTTGAGCTTCCAGCCTGGAAAAAAGTATCGTTTATGCGTTGGTTTCCAGAATCCAGATCTTGTTTACTATCGTACGAACAAATATAAATGTTTTGTTGATTATGAGTTTGTCCTTCCCGAAGAATAAAACACAACTTCCCATAAAAAGCGAAATTACCAATATTTAAGTTGACAAGAATTGTCAAATTGTTTTTTTTAAAGAAACCTATTTAGGAACAAAAATGAGAGCTGGCCTTGGTCTTAGGCCCAAAAGATAAATTCTAAAAACTTCTATTGCTTTCGTTCCATGACGATTGCATCTACTTGGCAGGAGGTAACACAAAGCCCGCAGCCATAACATTTATCTATAGACCATCTTAACTTGTCATTATCCCATGTGCGAGCTTCGAAGACACACCGCTCGATGCATGTTCCACAATCTGTACACTTCGTCGGATCAGTTCGAGCGATATACTCAGAACGAGCGATAAGATCTTTTCTTCCATAAGATTTTAAAAGTTGTAAGTCGTGGCAACAACAGGAACAACAACTACATAATGCAAACAGCTTATAATCTGGTTTGTAGAGGGTTAGGTGCACAAGTCCCCTTTCGTTGGCCTTGCTCAAGGCTGCCTTTGCTTCCTCCATAGAAATCTTTCGCCCCCTGCCCTCCTTCACATACTTATCCGCTGCCTCGTTCAGCATCAAGCATACATCCAAGGGATTCTTGCAGCGCTTATAATGGCCCCGGCAGAGACATTCGGTAAGAGCAAATGACTTCGAATTTCGGATGATTTCGATTGCCTGTTCCGTCGGCAACACCCACTGTTTTGCTTGTAAAGATTCATTAACAGGCACGACTTTGGAAGAGACCTCTATCAAATCCTCTCTCAACCACATTTCATAACGGCGTAATCTCTTTTCAAGAAATACGTCTTTTGGCTTTACAGCTTTATTTTTCCTCATCATGACTCCATGTCCAGCGGAAGGGACTTTTTGGCTAGTAGCGCCCTCAAATTCCTGGGCAAAATTTCATAATACGTAAGCATGCCCAGCTGCTCCAGCTTTTTGACCAAAGCTTTCGGCAGTTTTTCTATCGGCACTCTGTTCATAATGCAGGACGTCTCCTCCTTCGAAAAAGCACACGAATTTTCAATCCAATCCCTTTTGGCCTTATTTTCGGGACAGGACTGCTGGCAGTGCAGACAGCCAACTAAACTGTTATGCCAGGAAGGTTTAAGCCAAAATGGGAAATCCAGCTTCCGTTCGTTGTGAAAAGTGATGCAGCGTTCAGCGTACAGAAGGAACCTTTCAGGACAAATGGCTTGGGTGGGACAGTTTTTTTGACAGGATAAACAATGTCGGCAGCGCTCCATCATCCGTGGCTCAAGCCAGATATCCGCATCCGGAGGAAGGTCAGAATAAAATGCAGACAGTCTGAAATAACTCCCCATACCTCTGACATAAGCGATGTTGTTTTTTCCGTATTCCGCAAGTCCGCTGCAGACGGCAAGGATTTTCAAAGGCAAAGCTGCTTTGGCAAAGCGGAAGTTCTGAGAAAGCGCATAGTCGTCTAGGATTTTAGCAACTTCAGCATCCGTTTCCTTAGAATAATTAGAAGGAATGAGAACCGGAGCCGTTGTATTGGTTAGGGTAAATGAAACCCTACGGTGAGGTTGAGGAGAGGCAACAACGATAATTGATTTGGCTCTGAGAAGATTGCCGGGCAAACGGAAGACGAAATCCCTCAGGTGTTCTTCGAATAAATCCCTATTCAACAGGCTGTGCTCACGCCATTCCGTCTGTTTTTGTTTGAGAGCCTTGACTCTCTTAACGGAGACGATTCGAGCTCTGTGACCTTTGTTTTCCAGCCTGCGATACAATTCTTGTGCTGGAGATACAAAATTTTTATGAACAAGTTTTGTCACTTCTCTTACCCTCCTTTCAGCTCATTTTTTCCTGTGCATGGTATTCATCAAGTGGCGGCAACTCATATCTCCTCCCTGTATTAAAAGACTGCCTTTGGGATTCTTGTCCTTTAATTTGGGGCTTGAATATGATGGCCTTTTCAGAGTTTCGTTTATCCGCTGAATGACGTTTTTCTGATTTGCGGGAAACTATGGCCAAAACACCTGCAACCATCAAAATTGTGGCCATAAGTATCCTTGGCGAAAGGGACTCGCCGCCGCCGAACCAACCCACAAAAACAGCGATGATAGGATTCACAAAGGCATAAGTGGAAACCTGAGCTGGGGAAACCGTATTCAGGAGCCAAATGTAGGCTGTAAATCCTATAATCGAGCCGAATAAGACCAGATAGAACAAAGATGCCAGAGACAAAAAGGACGCGGAGGCAAGAGCCTTGTGTTCCCCAGTCAGAAGACCGACTAAAACAAGAGCCATGCCACCGCAGAGCATCATCATCCCAGAGGCCAAAAAAGGACTTTTCGGAAGACTCCCGTATTTTGAATAAACTGAGCCGAAACACCAGGAAATTGTTCCGAAAAGTAGGACCGCAGCTCCGGCAAGATCCACGGACTGCCCACCAAGAAGTTTTGTAGGCTCGACAATAAGCACCATTCCTAGAAAGCCGAGCGCAAGACCTAAAATCACACTTCTGCCTATCTTGCTAACAGGGGAGCGAAAATATGAGAGGAGTATCATCCAAATAGGTGTGGTGGCTACGATAAGAGCCGCAACTCCGGATGGAAGGACCTGTTCGCTCCACGCCAAGGCACCATATCCCCCAAAAAAAAGCAGGATGCCGATGACAACGGCTGTTTTCCATTGTTGGAGGCTGGGATTTGCCTGCCCCCGAAAACGCGCCAAAGAATATAGGACAATTCCAGCCGATAGAAACCGGCATCCCATCATAAAAAAGGGAGGTATGGTCTCGATTGCAAAGCGGATCGCGAGGTATGTCGTTCCCCAAATGACGTAGATGGCTGCAAAAGCTATAAATATCTTTATTTTTAAAGGAATGCCACTGGTTTTTTCCATGACCGAACTCCTGGTGATGAAACTGTGTTTTCTTGTTGAAGCTATCATCTTAAACTCAATATAACCTATTAAATTCTATTTGGTGGTTATATGTTACAGAAAAAATTATAACCTGTCAAGCTTTTTTTGGTAGTTATAATAAAAAAGTTGGGATTAAAAGATGGGATGAACCGATTACTGCATTTCAGCCCCAGGAATATCGGCTCATGCTGGGAAAACGGCTGAGCTTAAGCTGCCGCGGATTGCTCTTTTTGTCGTTTTCGGTAAAAGCGCTTCGCTTTTGCCCTGTTTCCACATTCCATCATATCGCACCATCGCCTGCTTCTATTCCGACTTTTATCCATAAAGAGATAGCCACAGCCCCTATCATCTGCACACTCTTTCACCCTCTCTAAACCATCCGAAGTCAACAACTCGGCGGCTGATCGAACGACCGGATCCAACATACAATCAAGCTCTCCTTTTTCCTTGCTTGTGCTCCATATGAAACCATCTTTCGTATGAACTAGCCGCGATTGCGCCATGGTTTTGGAAAGATTCAGGTTTATCACTGTCATATCCTTTTCTGCTGGAAGATTTCCTATGGATACATCAGAAAAGACGTGATAAATAGCTTCTCTCAATTCTATGGCCCGTTTCAGCACATCTTCTGCCCTGGATGGTTCCCTTTCTGCCTCGCTAATCAATTCTTGAGCTTCCTTTTCTGAAAGGATTTCCGATTGAAGTGCCCATTTTACAAGATCATTGTAGGTTTTAAGCTTTTCTTTGGGATGTTCACTTGCGTGCCATGGGGCTGTATTAGCAAAATCCAGGCACAATTCCCTGTCTATTTGGCTTTGCCTAATGCTCGCAGAAATCCGATTTTCAATCATTTAATTTTCCTTAAGCTAGCGGCTATCCGATCTGCCCGCTTATCCAAAACAATCATTGAATAACCAATGTAAGTATAATAGTAGGTTATAATATTGTCAAATGAAATCTATCTCATACCTGGTGGAATGACAAGAATTTAACTTGACAGTCTCTGTCAAGTGATATCTTATTTGTATATCACAAGTAAGGAGGGCAGAATGAAACATTTCATTAAAAGCTGGTTTTTTACTTTATTTTCCGTGTTTCTGCTTGTAGGATGTGTCACAAAAACAGAGCAGAAGGCCGAACAGGAACAAACCAGCCAACAACGACCTCCCATAATCGATATGCATTTACATGCTCAAGAAGCCATTTGGATGGAAACTTTGCCTCAATTTCCTTGGCCAGCCACAGGGCCAAAAACAGAAATTAAGGACATATCAGAATTGCTTCCACGAACAGTTGAAGAAATGAATAAATACAATATTGTGTTGGGCGTTCTTACTCAGGACAATCTTGACGAATTGTACAGATGGAAAGAATATGATTCAAGATTTATGCTTGGGGCAATGGTTGGAAACCCAAAGGCTGCTGATCTTGAGCGGATTACCAATGATTTTAAAAATGGTAAATTGGAAGTTGTAGGTGAAATAGCTTCCCAGTATCACAATTATGCAGCTAATGATCCAGCATTAGATCCATTTTTTGCATTAGCTGAAGAATTTGACGCACCAGTACTCATTCACTGCATGGGAGCAGGAGGGGGTCTTCATTTCCCTATTGCCAAAGGTAATCCTCTCTTAGTGAGTGAGGTTATAAAAAAGCATCCGAAGCTTAAGATCTACATTGAAAATGCGGCCTGGCCTTTCTTAGAGGAAATCATTTCATTACTGTACATGTATCCGAATGTTTATGTCGATGTTTCCACGATAACTTGGGTCATTCCTAGAAATGTTTTTCACAGTTATCTAAAAGATTTGATGGATGCAGGTCTCGGAAAAAGAATAATGTTTGGCTCAGATCAGATGATCTGGCCTGAATCTATCGGTATGGCGATAGAAGCTATTGAGTCAGCTGAATTTCTTACAGAAGAGGAGAAAAGGGATATCTTCTATAACAATGCGGCAAGGTTTCTGCGGCTGGAAGAAGAATTAGAGAAATAAAACTGTTTTTTGAATCGAGGGTTAGCGTGTCTCCTTCTTCAAAACAAAGCGTTTATCCGCACAGGAGACACAGATCTTATCGGCTTTACGAACGTTGGGCCTTTTTGCTGTGGCAATATGTGGTTCTCCACTTTCTGGCAATTCTTCAGCCCCTACGAACAGGCGTTGAATAACCAGATTGCACTTTTCTGGATTGTCTTTTCTTGTAGAACAGAGCATGTATACGCCCTTTATTTCTTCTCCTTCGGCTTTGTACCATAACCCACATCGATCACAGTAGCCAAGCACATCATATTGCTTCACATCTTGGAGACAATATTTACATATCATCTTTCATCTCCATTTCGGCTCTAAGAAAATTTTATTCCCAGGTGGACGTGAAGTCAAGGACTGGGGCTGGAAAAGATGGCCCGCTTGGAGAGACTCGAACTCGCGACCAGTCGGATAACCAACGAGGCATATTAAGTCCAAGGCATGTGGAAACACAAGAGAATATCAAATATCCACTCCTAAAATTTTAAAAATAAATAAGTCAAGCTTTTTTACTATGAACTCGTCTAAATAATATGAATATCTACAAGTTTCTTGCACTCTGACGAAAAAGCATTTTAAAGGTAGATTCGATGTAGATATGTTGCATGCCTTACAAATTCCTAAGCCTCTTCCTTTTTTATCCGATCGATTATTTGTTGGAGTTTTGAAATGTTTAAAAACTATCTAAAAATCACATTGAGAATCATAAAACGCTATAAAGGATATTCATTCATCAACATCACGGGACTTGCTGTGGGTTTGGCCTGCTGCATCTTGATCCTGTTGTGGGTCCGCAACGAGTTGAGCTACGACACGTTTCACGAAAAGGGGGAGCGGATTTTCAAAGTTACCATCGAATCACATCAGCCTGATGGCAGAATCGAACCGCTTTCAAGCACGCAATTTCCTTTAGCACCCGCCTTGAAAGAAAGATATCCGGATATTCAAGAAGCAACCAGAATCTTTAAGGCTAAGGCCCTAGTCAGGTATGGAGCTAAAGCCTTTAATGAAGACCGATTTTTCTTCACAAATCCTTCATTCTTCGAGATGTTCACATTTCCTCTTGTAAGAGGCAATCCTCAAACAGCATTATCCGGTGCCAATTCTATAGTGATCACTGAAAATATGGCACAAAAATATTTCGGCAATAAGGATCCCATCGGGAAAGTTTTGGCTGTCAATGTAAATAGAGATTTTGTTGTCACTGGTGTGATGAAGAATATACCGGCCAATTCTCATATTCAGTTTGATTTCCTGGTGCCTGGCGGAATCTTAGAGAATTTAAGCAGGAAACGACTTCGGCAAGAATGGGATGCCAGCGGCCTTAATTCCTGGGGATCAACGTATGTAGACACCTATGTGATGACCCAGGAATTTTCGTCCTTTCTGGATGTGGAACAGAAGATCTCAGGGTTTTTGAAGGAAGTTGGTACTAGGCAGTTTCTAAGTAGGTGGATGTTAAGGATGCAGCCCCTTTTTCAGGTTTATCTATTTCCGATCAATGGAAGCAATACGGTTGTCAAATATTTGACCATTTTTACGATTATTGCTCTTGTTGTCTTGATGATTGCCTGCATCAATTTCATGAACCTGACCACTGCTCACTCTAGTAAAAGGGCACAGGAAATTGGGATGAGAAAAGTAGTTGGTGCCCGGAGAGGGGATATTGTCAAGCAGTTCGTTGGGGAGGCTTTTTTGATATCATTGGTTTCGTCCGGAGTGGCTGTTTTTCTAGTTTCTGTTTTTCTTCCTGTCTTTAATATCCTTTCAGGAAAACAACTCTCTTTTACAGATTCCGTCGATCTATCTCTGTTATTGGGGCTGCTTGGCATAACCGCCTTAGCCGGAGGATTGTCAGCCATTTATCCAGCTCTTTTTCTCTCCTCATTCAGACCGATTGAGATCTTAAAAGGATCATTAAGTTCGGGTTTGAAAAAAGCACTGTTTCGACGAGTCCTGGTCGTTGTCCAGTTTTCGCTTTCCATCATTTTCATCATCGGAACAATCGTCATCTACTCCCAACTCGAATACATGCGCAAAAAGGACTTGGGCTATAACAAAGAAAATCTCATCTATCTTTCACTCCAAGGTGATATTCAGAATAAATACCAGCTCTTAAAGAATGAACTGGTACAAAGTCCCAATGTCATGAGTGCCACAGCTAGCAATGCGCTGCCTCTTTTTTTGGACACGGGTGCGGGAGGATTGGATTGGGAAGGAAAAGATCCAAAACTTGATGCTAGTTACAATTATGCATCGGTTGATTTTGACTTTATTGATACCTTTCAGATGGAAATTGTATTAGGCAGAAATTTCTCAAAGGAAGTCATCTCCGATACCTCGAATTACATCCTGAACGAGACAGCGATAAACGAAATGAGTTTAAGCGATCCTATAGGGAAATGGTTTAGTATGTGGGATATGGAAGGAAAGATTATCGGAGTGGTCAAGGACTTCAATTTCAAGCCCCTTCGTACGGGAATTAAACCATTAATTTTGACTCCGAAGGCAATGCCCTATACTTATCTCATCATTAGAATCCCTTCTAAGAATTACACATCAGCCATAAAGTATTTGGAGGGGGTATGGAAGAGGATCAATCCTGAATACCCATTCGATTATCATTTTCTGGATGAGGATTTCGATAGACTCTATTGGGATGAACAACGTCTAGGAAAGATCTTTGGCTATTTCTCATGCCTTGCCATCTTTATCGCCTGTCTCGGTTTGTACGGCCTGGCTGCATTTGTCGCTGAGCAGAAGACCAAAGA
The DNA here is from genome assembly GCA_011772475.1 of Candidatus Aminicenantota bacterium. GTDB lineage: Bacteria > Acidobacteriota > Aminicenantia > Aminicenantales > Aminicenantaceae > SOIV01. Next base: position 83,938 of record WVZK01000143.1, read on the forward strand.
AATAGGTATCCGGAAAGTGTTGGGAGCTTCAATCTTAGGGATTACCGTCATGCTGTCTAAGGAATTCACCAAATGGGTATTGCTAGCAAATGTGATTGCATGGCCGGTTGCGTATTTTGTGATGCATATGTGGCTCCAGAACTTTGCTTATCGGACCCACATGAGGCTGTGGGCGTTTATCCTTTCAGCGGCCCTGACTTTGATTATTGCCATTCTTACAGTCAGTTACCAATCCCTAAAAGCCGCAGCAGCAAATCCTGTGGACTCTTTGCGGAATGAATGAAAATAGGATAAGACTCCTCAGACTGGCAACAACTGGCTCTTATTAAGAAGAATCCATTTTAATTCTGTGGACGTGCCGGGGACGAAAACGATCCTGGATTCCAGCTTCATTTCTCTGATTTCATGAAAAACAGCTAATAAAAATTTACAGGTAAACATAATAATACTTAGACGACACAAGCAAATGAAAATGTGACAGAATCGTACACACGGTTTTGAGTTAATTACATCGGGAAGGGGGTTGAATCTTCGTGATTCAGCCCTCTTTATTTTCGCGGTTTTAATTATTCGATTGTAATGGAACCTATTTTACTTTTTTATTTGTCGACTCATGAATCACGTCATCCATATCGCGATGAATCATATTCCGCAGTTCATCGGTCCATATATTATGGCCCCCGCTGGGCAGGAATCGGATATCCGAGTGAATACCTTTCTTCTGTAGAATTTTTTGGAAGGAATGAACAGGCCTGTTCAGCCCAAAACTGTCATCTTCGGCCACATAGATGTGAATTTTGTCCTGCAACAATTTCCGTTTTTTCCGGTCCAGCCTGGAAACGACTTTACTCAAGTCGTGTTTTTCCCAATGAGTGGCTACCTCTGAGTTTATCAATCCGGTATCCCAATCAAAAAGACGTTGAGGCTGTCCGTCGCTGTTTCTTCTGCTGAAAGCGGCATCAAATGAATACATCTGTTCGCCCCACCCCGCGATTCGATCGAGCCCGACAAAATCTTTCATGGAAATTTTTTCAAGCAGATATTTTATTTCTCCCTTTGAATCAAAATACATATTGGCATTTTTCTCGTAGATGTTTGTCCCTGTAAAGTCGGTAAAATCGACTGGATCAGGAGATGCGACGTATGCACTTCCAAACTGATTCGAGTAGTTGATCAATAGCCACAGTCCTGCCCAGGCCCCAGAGGATTGCCCCAAAAGAAATCGGGTTTGAGGATCTTTATTGACTCTGTATTCATTTTCGATGAAGGGCACTAACTCCCGAAAAAACGTCTCTTCCCTCGGGCCGTTTGTTTCTGAACTACAAAAAACATGATAACCTGCACGGAACTCATGATTAACGAATACAAACACTTTCTCCTCACCGAAGCCGTACATACCGTATCGTTTCTGAGGATATTCGGCCAACGCGTCATAGTGTGATGATCCCCATCCACCGAAGACATAAACACTAGGATATGTTCGGGTGCTGTCGGTGAAATAGCTTCTGGGGAGTATGACCGCGGCCTGAATGGAGTGTGGTTCTCTATAAAATTCAGTTAACAATGGGCTGTCAAGATTTACCTCTTTGACGAATTCTTTTTCGGCAAACTTTTGTGGCCCACTCAGAGATATGGTAAAAAGCAGGTCAAGCGGCCTGCACATCTTGCCCTTCTCAATGTAGACTATATTTTTGATTGTGAGTGCATTGCCCTTGGCTTCCAGTGATCTTGCTTTTTTGTTGATCTTCAGGACCGCTTGTACTCCATACCATCCGTTCAGAGAATTCAGGTTTCCCATCCAGCTGGTCGCATTCGAGCCATCCAAAACAACGGATTCCCCGGGTTTCCAGTTGCTGAAATCGCAAGCAAATGTCGGTTGAGAATCAAACAGGTCGGGATTGTTAATGGGCTTATACACGTTATTATGAAATCCTACGATAATCCTTCCATCAATCGGAGTTTTGCTTATCTTATCTGTATAAGAAAATCGGATTTTGAAATCATAAAGGCCATTCAGAGATGAAGACTCTGTTTGTCCGGATATAGAATATAGAATCGTAACTTGCAAAAAGATCACGACTGCAATAAACCGGAATCTTTTCATGATGCCTCCCTTTAAATATCAACCATTATTTATCCTTAGGTTCTTATAATTTTTTCTGAGCATTTATGCTGTTCGGATTGATTTCCAACGCCTTTTCATAATATTTAATGGCTAATTAGGCGTATATAAGAAATACGTCAAATCCGGATAAATGGTTGACCTGAATAGAGGAATTTGAAATGTTGTTTAGATTATTCTGTAGAGAACACATTCTGTCTCAGAGCTGATACCATGGAGAACTATTGAAAAATAAAGGAAAGGCTGGCGCGCCTGGAGAGACTCGAACTCCCGACCCGCTGCTTAGAAGGCAGCTGCTCTATCCGACTGAGCTACAGGCGCGTACTTGATACTATTATATCTCAATCGGCTTCGATATCCGATTGTTGCTTTATCTATCTTAGGCTTTAATCGGGGAGATCGGATTTGAACCGACGACCTCCTGCTCCCAAGGCAGGCGCGCTAACCAGGCTGCGCTACTCCCCGAGACCTTTAAGAAGAACGCACATCCCATGCGGGAAAAAGGGGACAGTCCCCATTATATAAAAAAAAATGGGGACAAACCCCATTTTTTTCAAGGCTTTGGAGCCCGCTAATGTTAGCAAAACAGAAAAAAGTTGTCAATTTCAGGTTCTTTTTAGACCCCGCTCTATTTCCTTCTTCTCTATCTTGACAATGATGGGTCTTCCGTGAGGGCAAAGGGATGAATTTGAGGTTTTAAAAAGCTCTTCCACCAGATAATTCATCTTCTCGAACGATAAAACCTCCCCTGCTTTTACAGCGGTCTTGCAAGCCAGTGTAGCTAACAGTCTCTTTTTTTTATCCTCAATTTGCTCTCCCTTCTTTTCTTCAAGAAGAGAGATAAATATATCCTTTGCTTCCTCTTCTTTAAATATATCAGGGTACTCTTTTAAGGCAAAGCTCTGCCCTCCCATGGCCTCCACCCTGAACCCAGCCTCTTCCAGCAGGGCTTGATTGTTTTCAAAACTCAAAAGCCGGGAAGGAGAGAGCTCGAAAATAATAGGAAGAAGAGCTAATTTTTGAGGCCATTTCTTTTCTTTATCAATCTCTTCGTACTTTTCAAAAAGAACTCGCTCATGGGCATTGTGCTGATCGACGATGAGTATGCCTTCCTCAGAAGAAGCAACTATGTATATATCCAGATACTGCCCCAGGACTCGCGGGTATGTCTCTTTTCTCTTTTCCAGAGGAGTGAACAAATCTTTCCATTCTAGCTGCCGTTCTTCGGCTCTCATAAAAGCGGGCGCGCCTCTTTTTTCTTCAATCCTGAAGTACCTTTTTTCTTCCATCCTTAAATCTATTTCTTCTTCCTTGGAGGGATAAATCTTTTTTACTCCCTTCTCCTTGAGGATGGCGTGCTCTATACTCCGGTTTACTAGCTGAAATACTGGGCGGGAATCTTTAAACCTGACTTCTGCTTTGGCTGGATGGACATTTATGTCGACCTCAGGATAGGGCCAGGTCAGAAAAAGAAAAGATTCAGGAAACGTATCTTTTTCTAAAAAGCCTCTGTAAGCCTGATTCAAGGCGGCCAGGAGAGTTTTATCTCTTACCGGTCTTTTATTCACATAAAAGAGCTGGAGGGTTCTATCTCGATGCCCTGATGGCGGTAGAGAGGAATACCCATAAAGCTTCCTGTCATCTTCCTCGTAATCAACCTCCAGGAGTCTCTCTAAAAGGGATTTCCCGAAAACCTGATAAATCCTTTCCTTAAGACTGCTCACAGGGGGATAATCAAAGACCTGCCTTTTTCCGTGGATTAGGGAAAATCTCACTTCCGGGTAAGCTATGGAAATATAGGTCATGAATTTCACAATAAGGTTAAGTTCAGATCTGTCCGAGCGGAGAAATTTCTCCCTTGCGGGTAAATTAAAGAATAGATCTCTGACTTCAACTGATGTTCCCAGCGGAAAAGCGATATCTGATGTTCCGATAAGCTTGTCTCCTTCTTTTTCGATTAAAGTACCCTTTTCGTCTTTGCCATCCGATGTCTTTAAAACAACCCTGGAGACAGCGGAGATACTGGGCAGAGCCTCGCCTCTAAAACCCAGGGTTGAAATCAGGCTGAGATCTTCAACGCTTCGAATTTTACTGGTTGAATGCCTTTCAAAACAGAGCTTGGCATCTTCTTGGCTCATTCCATGGCCGTTGTCCGCAACTCTTACCAGTTTCTTTCCTCCGGATTGAAGCTCGACTTTTATCTCCGAAGCATTAGCGTCCAGAGAGTTTTCCACCAATTCCTTGACAACAGAGAAAGGTCTCTCGATGACTTCACCGGCAGCAATTTTCTGGGAAATATCAGGTGGGAGGAGGATAATTTTTTTCATCGGATTTATTTTATCCTTATTTTAATCCGATGACTACATAAAAAAAGGTTGAGATTGCCGCGCTCCCTTCGGTCGCTCGCAATGACATTTATTTGGATGCATCCGAAGGCTGACATATGTAGATCAGCTGCATAGGCAAAAAGTCCTTTATCTCAAGAACTTCATAGTTCGCATCATAAATCACTTTAAGCATTGTATGCATCGTGTAAAGCTCTCGATCTTTGCTATCCCATCCAGGTAATTCCGAATCCATCTTCTGTGCATCCCACTGGATAAAAACCAGTTTCCCCTTCTCTTTTAGGCTATTGCGGATATTGTTAAGGAACACCGTTTTTTCTTTTACTAAATGAATGGTATTCACTATCAAAACCAGGTCAACAGACGCCTTCGGTATCATTGGATCATCTTCTTTGCCGTGAATTATGCTGATATTATCCAAACCTGCTTCTTTCCGGCTCTTATCCAAAAAGGCGAGTGCATTTTCGTCAATGTCGGAAGCATATACTTTCCCTGTCCTCCCTACTCTTTTTGACAGCTTGAGGGTGAAATATCCGATTCCTGATCCGACATCAGCCACGTGCATCCCCGGTCCGATATCAAGTTCATTCATTACACGTCGAGGCATCTGCCAATACAATCGATCTTCGTACCGTTTCTGTCGCTCTTCATATTGTTTGAGGCCTGTATGCTTGTGTTGATGCTCCTGGTCTTGCCAGCTAAAACCAATGGACGAAATCACAAAGAAGATAGTACATAGAACAGTAATGGAATTTTTTTTCATGTTTCCATACTCCTTTCGTATTTATTAATAATATATACGTATTTAGAACCATTTGATACATGATATATTGACTGTGCCTGAGAACTATAGCCCCGATTTTTATAAGTTTAACCGTTCTTATTATTCATTTTGGCTGTCATGATTATTATCTATCTTGTTATATAATAACAACTTAGGATGATTTTGTTATGTGCTTTTTGATCTTAATAT
>WVZK01000065.1:0-2970 GCA_011772475.1 Candidatus Aminicenantota bacterium
TTTTATTCTAGAAACATTGGCATTGGCTGTGGGGCCGCCTATTTCACCGAGAAACTCGACCAAACTAGTTTTTCTTTTCAAGGTGTACATCCCAGTGGTTATCTCGCCTAAAGCGATTATTCTCTGGCTGTTAAATTCCTTTACCGTGACAAAGACAATCGGGTCGATTAAATATTTAGAAAGAGATTTAGTCAGTGCCTCTTCTAATTGATAAGTGGTAAAAGCCATGACACTCATTCTTCTTACCGGAGGAAGTTTAATTTCACCTCTATAGTCCACAGCGACATCTCTTGATATATCAGGATGATTCCAGACTTCTATGTTCAGGACATCTCCGGGTCCAATAAGATATCCTGCATCAGCAAGAGCGTCCGTGGCCTTTGCTTGCGAATCACCGCCAATTTTTGCTTTCTCCTCAGGAGGCAACATTTCAGATGGCTTGGGATTTTCTATTCGTATTATTATTGAGCTGCCGCTATGAGAGATCTTGTAAGGTAGATCCTGGACGAGTTCTATTATCACTAAATTCAGTTGGCGATTGCCCTCATCTTCTGCCTGGTAATATTCATTTTTTATTCTTTTAATCGGTCCTTCATTTACTATCACTACGTCTTCTTCGCTGCTAAAAACCTTTCTATCGGGAAAGCTTAGGATTATGCCGGGAGGATTTTCTAACTTTGTATCTTTATACTGGACAGGCTGGGAGGTGGTCAAAACTACCATTGTCTCTGATTCCGATACCTTTGTGTCCAAATTCACGAAATGAGCAATTTTGGGTGCAGCACAAGAAGCAAACAACAAAATCACAAAAATTGTTACAGCTTTTCTGTAGACCCCATTCATTGGACCCTTTCCTCCATGCATTATTTTAGCTCATTATACCTACATAATTTCAATTTCGTCAACCTTAAAAAAAGGGGACAGGCTACTTTTTTGTCAAATAGCCTGTCCCTTTCTCTTAAATAAGCGGCTTGATTCATCAAGCTACATTTTGTAGGTATTAAATTTACCAATCCTACATTATGTATTTGAGCTTGATTTGTCAAGCCCACTGAGTTTGTTAGGATCTGATTTCTCAAACCCTAACTTGAATCTAAGGACTGTGCTCTCTACTGCTAAAAAGTAGCCGGTCCCTTTTATCCTTTTCTCAAAGTGTCAAATTTTGTCACAACAATAAAATTTAGGCCAATTTACCTTGGAGGCGGTGTTGAAGAGGAGGGCAGGGAGAGGATCCTCAATTCAGCCTGCTCCCATTCTGTCTGATCAACGCCTTGGACAGCCCTCCTCAAGTCAAATTAATAGCGCCTCCGATATAAATAATGCGTCATAAGGCTAATAGAAACAATCGCCTTTTAGGGTGGTTTTGATGATGATTTTTCCTATGTTTTCTTTCACCTCTAAAGGTGAGATAATAAACGATTTATTTATAATTCTTAGACTTTACAGATAAGAGGGGTAAACCGGATAAAGGAAAATATTGACTTTAGAGGAGAAATTATATTTATTGGAAGAAAAAGAATAACAGGTATTTATTCGGGAGGAAAGAGAAAGATTCAAAAAGATGAAAGAAAACGTGGGATTTAATAATGAAAAATACATAAAGGAGCAAGCTTCTGCCATCCTGGAAAGAGTGAAGATGTTCAATAATAAATTATACCTTGAGTTTGGCGGTAAGCTTCTGTTTGACTATCATGCCTCAAGAGTTTTGCCCGGATTTGACCCAAACGTAAAGATGAGACTCCTCGCCCAGCTCAAGGATAAGGCTGATATTATGCTTTGTATTTATGCTGGGGATATCGAAAGAAAAAAGGTAAGAGCCGACTTTGGGATCACTTATGACGTTGATGCCCTTAAATTGATCGATGATTTAAGAGATTGGGGTTTGGGGATTTCATGTGTTGTTATAACTCGTTTTGATGACCAACCAGCCGCTAAGATATTCAAAAATAGATTGGAGCGGCGAAACATAAAAGTTTATACTCATCGTTATACAGAAGGGTATCCAACAGATATTGATGTTATAGTCAGTGACAAAGGCTACGGAGCAAACGAATATATTCCTACTGAAAAACCTCTGGTTATAGTGACCGGTCCTGGCCCGGGAAGCGGAAAATTAGCCACCTCTCTCTCCCAGCTCTACCATGATTATAAACGCGGAATAAGAGCCGGGTTTGCTAAGTTTGAGACATTCCCCATCTGGGATTTGCCTTTGAAACACCCTGTAAACGTTGCCTATGAAGCTGCCACGGCTGACATCGGGGATTTTAATCTTATAGATTCTTTTCACCTGGAAGTTTACGGCAAGCCAGCAGTGAACTATAACCGCGATGTAGAGATCTTCCCTGTACTTAAGTGTATACTGGAAAAACTTACCGGAACAGAATCTGTCTACAAATCTCCCACAGATATGGGTGTGAATCGGGCAAGTTCCGGTATTATCGATGATCAGATAGTGAGCAGGGCAGCCACTCAGGAAGTGATCAGGAGATATTTCAGGTACTCCTGTGAATATGCAATGGGTTTTGTGGATAAGGACACAGTCCAGAGGGTAGAGCTCTTGATGAAAGAGCTGAATGTTACTCCAGAGGATAGAAGAGTGGTTAAACCAGCCAGGAGGGCAGCCCTGGAGGCAGAGAAGCAAAAAAAAGGAAACAAGGGGATTTTCTGCGGAGCAGCTATCGAATTAAAGGATGGCACGATTCTCACAGGCAAAAACTCTCCGCTTATGCATGCTGCTTCAAGTCTTGTTTTGAACGCAATAAAGGAGCTGGCAGGAATTCCTGATAAGATACATTTAGTTCCACCCAACATCATAGAATCGATATCGAGCCTAAAAAAAGATATTCTTAGTGCAAAATCTATTAGTCTGGACCTTGAAGAAGCGCTGATTTGCATAAGCATAGGTGCAACGACCAACCCTACCGCTAAGAAGGCCCTGAAAAAGTTGAAAGAACTCGAAGGTTGCGAGGT
>WVZK01000065.1:2976-20552 GCA_011772475.1 Candidatus Aminicenantota bacterium
TTCTCCACCTAAAATGGGGCCATTAAAATGGGGCCAGGCCCCATTTTTTGAACCATTTTTTGAATTTTTTGTAGGAGATTGATTCATCAAACCCACCTTATGGTATTTTCATGATTTATATAATAAGAAAAATTTTTCTTATCATTTTTTTCTGAGATAATGTATTATTGCAAAGAAAAAAAACGAGGAGTCAAAGGATGGATGAAGTAAAATCTATTGAACAAAGGATAAACGAAATAAGAGAAACCGTAGGCTCAGAGAAAGCAATTTCCGCCTTATCCGGAGGAGTGGATAGTTCCGCCTGCACAGTCCTCGCTCATAGAGCTATAGGTTCAAACCTGAAGGTTATCTTTATAGATGACGGATTGATGAGAGAAAAAGAGCCAGAGCAAGTAAGCGAGGCATTTCGAGACCTGGGAATTGAGGTCGATATTATAGATGCTAAAGATGAATTTTTCGAGGCTCTAAAAGGCAAAATTGACCCGGAGGAGAAAAGAAAAGCTTTTCGCTCGACTTTTTACACTGTTTTCGGACGAGAAGTACTGAAAAGCGAAGCTAAATTCTTGGTGCAGGGGACTATTGCGGCTGATATCATCGAAACGCAGGGCGGTGTAAAGACTCAGCATAACATTCTCGAGCAGATTGGAATAGACCCCGAGAAAGGATTCGGTTTTAAGGTTGTTGAACCTGTAAAGGATTTGTTTAAGCATCAAGTTAGAGAGGTGGCCAAAGAGCTCGGTCTTCCTGAGATGATTTACAGCAGGATGCCCTTTCCAGGACCCGGTTTAGCAACACGAGTCGTGGGGGAAGTGACAGCGGAGAGAGTTGCTCTTGTAAGGAGAGCAACCCAGATAGTCGAGGAAGAAATCGAGTCCTTAAAGCCATTCCAGGCTTTTGCGGTCCTGCTGAGTGATAAGGGGACAGGAGTTGAAGAAGGCAAGAGGAAATTTGGAGAAATCGTGATCGTTCGCTCAGTGGAGAGCAAAGACGCCATGACTGCCGAGCCTACTCAATTGCCCTGGGAAGTACTGACGATAATATCCAAAAGGATTACAGAGGAAATTCCGGAAGTAGTGCGCGTCGCTTATGAAATCACGCCCAAGCCCCCCGCCACCATCGAATACATTTAGCATATTTCTTGTTGGGGCGGCCACTCACTTATATACTTTAATATAAAATGGGGCCTGGCCCCATTTTTTTGACCCCATTTTTTTATATCAGTTTAACTCACCTAAATCTTGAAAATCTTATACAAACCAAGGGTAACAAGCGGAATGATGTAGACGATGAAAAACCCCCAGCTCACGCTTCCGTAACCCTTTGCTATCAGGGGAATCAGTCCAAACGTAGAAAGCCCCAGGCCTATTAAAAGAAGGATCAGGGCCACAACAGGTCTTTGCCACCGAGGAAGCTTTTTTCCCCTCGTCTGAAGAGCTGATTGAATACGCTGGTTTACAGCATGGATAAAGCCTGTTCCGGTCTCGACTAAGGTTCCGATAAGAACAACAAGGTATAAGATTCTTAAGGCAGTAAACCCAAAATTTCGAAGGATATAATCGGCTGGCACTTCCTTGGGCAAAACAGCCGGATAATGACTGACTACAGCGATAAAAAAGAGAAGACCTGGCAGGATGCCTATAAGACCTCCAAGAAGGCCAGCAGTGATAGCTTCTTTTCTCTTTTCTATGTGGACAACACAGAATAATACAGCAGGAATGATTCCCATGTTGTAGAGGGCGTATTTAAATCCTCCCAGAGGCCATTTTGGATGGGCAATACCGGTTGAAAAATTCTTCTGAATCTCTGGGCCGAACTTAACGACTGCGACGATAAGAAAAAGCCCGTAGACGATGTAGAGGACGATTGACCAGCTCGAGAGGAATTTTTCAATCAAGCCGCTTCCCTTGAAGGTCAAAAAGCCAATGGCTGCTAGCATGATCATTACGCCCGTTATATAAGGAAGGCCAAAATTATCACGGAGTAGGGCACCAGCTGCAGAACCTATTACACCAAGCACGATGAAAAGCAGAATAAAATACAGAATTTCAAAAACAAACCAGAATGGCCCCAGGAGTTTCATGAAAAACGTCCGATAATCATAAGCTCGGAACTTCCTTGAGAACTCGAAAGTTAATGCCAGCAGCACTGACCACATCACGGTCGTGATTATGAGCATTCCCAGGATGCCTCCCAGAGGTCCGTAGTTGAGGAAATATTCCACCAACTCCCGTCCTGTGCCGTAACCGCCAGCGATAACCACAGATTGGAAAACCAGCCCTGGTAAAAAATATTTCTTAAAGGTGGGAGCGTTAAGAAAAATCATTCTTGGCTTCTTTGTAGCTTTGTAACTTATCTCTTTTCGAGTTCGCTAAATAATACAAAAGTCAAAAGACACAGTCAAATCGATAAAAAAGGGAACAAGATATGTTTTTTAATCGGCGGGCTTGATAAATCAAGCCCCTACAGAAGATATAAACCTGCACAATATATTAAAAAGTAGCCTGTCCCCTTTTTATAAATCAAGCCCCTACAGAAGATATAAACCTGCATAATATATTAAAAAGTAGCCTGTCCCCTTTTTATGGCCCCTTTTTATTTATTTATTTAATGTGTTCATCTATAATACAAAGGAAAAATTAGTTTCCGCGCATCAAAAAACGAGGAAGGTTTATGCAGCTTCAATCCATAGATGAGAGGCAGAAAAAGATTCGGTCGATAACTTTATGGGGAGTCTTGCTCAATGTTATTCTTATGGTTTTAAAGTTCGTTTCAGGAATATTGATTACATCTTCTGCTCTCATTGCTGATGGCGTACATTCGCTTTCTGACCTGGCTACGGATTTTGTCGTGTTGATTGGGGCGCGTTTATCAAACAGACCTGCAGACAAAACTCACCCCTATGGTCACGGCAAGCTGGATACGATCGCTTCAATCCTGATTGCCATAGTGCTTTTTGCCATCAGCTTTGGCCTCATCTGGTCAGCAGGACTTTCAATCTACCAGCGCAAGCACAATTATCCAGGCTACATGATACTTGTAGTGGCTTTTGTTTCTGTTGTTTCCAAAGAAATCCTGTTTTTCATAACGAGAAGAATTTCCCGGATAACTCAAAGCACAGTCCTGTATGCAAATGCCTGGCACCATCGATCCGATTCCCTTTCTTCGTTTGCCGTCCTGATCGGGGGTGTTGCCAGCCTTTTAGGGTGGGGTCATGCCGACCAGGTGGCGACAATCGTTGTCGGCTTCATGATAATTGGAGTAGCAGGCAAGATTTTCTTCGATGGTCTTCTTGAACTCTCTGAGCATTCTGCAGACAGTGATTCCATCCAGAAAATAGAAGATGTTTTGTCCATAGAAAAGGACATCTCATCCTGGCATGCCCTCAGGACAAGAAAGCTTGGAGCTGAATTATTCATAGATGTTCATGTTTTGGTAGATCCTGCGCTATCGGTGCAAAAAAGTCATGATATCTCGATGAAGATCGAAGGGAAAATTAAGAAAGAATTGTCCAAACCTTTAAATATTCTCGTTCATATAGAGCCTGATATAGAAAAAATGCGCAAGCCTTAAGATTGAAGAGAAAAAAATGGAAAAAAATGGGGCCAAAAAAAATGGGGCCAGGCCCCATTCTTGTACATAAATCCTTAGCTGAAAATCCTTAAAAATAATACAACAGGGATAGGCCCCAGTTTCGTAATTTTGAAAAATCACCCCCCATATCACCTTTAAAGGTGATTGAAATCCTAATGCTTGTTTGTCAAATTAATAGTGCCTTGCTAAGCTGGCTGGGCGAGGCAACGCCCACAAAAAACATTTCATATCCCTCCTTTTCCCCCAAACAGCCAGCATTTCTCTTTCTAGCTTTTTCTTTCTTTCTTCTCTTTTAACCTCCTCAACTAAGCTGGAGAAATCCACTATCCTTCTTTCTTCATGGATTTGCCCAATAGATTAAACAGCCAGGCAAAGACCACACCCATAACAAATCCATCTAAAGCTGCATACAGCATAGCTACAATAACGCCTCCAAAAGCCCATTTGCCATATGTATAACCTGGATATATGGACTCAACAAACCTTAAAAATGCCTCACCATAGCCAGCAAAAACGAGATTGCCGATACCAACCAGAAAAACTACAGCAGCCCAAATAATACATGTGGTAAGCCCGAGTTGAATAACATTGAATCTCATAATCCCCTCCAAATATATAAATTTTTTTAATTTAGCCTATTTTTTACATTTTCTCTTTAAAAAGTCAATCCAATCTTCTCGCCAAAAATAAGGCGCAACTCATTGACAATAAGGGATATATCTGCTATTTTGGGGCTCGAAATCCTGGTGGCGCTATCGTCTAGGGGACTAGGACAGGTGGTTCTCAGGAAACCTCGCTTCCTTGTCCTGGCAGCTAAACGTGAAACAAAGCAGAATGACCAAAGGAATAATCATAAGGAGTTTTTTCATGTTATGCCTCCTGTTTCTATATGAATGAGTTTATATAATAAACCTTAAGCCTATTCTGTCAACCCAGCCAGCCTCTTCTTCGCATCTTCAATCTCGGCAGTACCAGGATCAGCGTCATTCCAGAGGTTGAAGAATTTCGAGTAGTGCTCGATGGCTTTGTCCTTCCAGCATCTACTGAGCTTCTTTTAGCCGTAGAAACCTTACTGCATTATAATAAAAAATGTCTCGTTTCTGTTCCTCTGTCAGGAAGTCCGCTGATTCGATCGCCTCAACAGCCATTCCGATAGTCTCTGGCCAGATCATCTGGTCCGAACCAAAGAGCAGACGTTTCCCTAGGCCTGCTCGCATAAGACTCTCAAGATAATCGTGAAAAGTCTCACGAGGGATTACCCAGGTAATTGTTGAAAGATCTGCGTAAACCTGTGGATACATATACATAAGAGAAATAATCTCATCAAGAAATGGATATCCCGCATTTTCTATCCAGAGGCGCAGTTTGGGATGCTTGACCAAAACCTCCTCTAAAAGAAGTGGATGACCAAGTGAAGACCTAAAAGTTGGAACATGAGCACCAAATCCTAACGTGTGAATAAGAACCGGAACATCGAGCTCCTCAGCCAAGCTGAAATAAGGATCTAATACAGAATCATTAGGGGCAATTCCATAGTATTGAGTAGTAAATTCACCCAATGCTTTGATACGGCCCTTAGCGTACTCAGCCCGCAGGAAATCTATGCTCGGCCTCAAAGTTTTTAAGTTGATCATTGGTGAAGGAATAAAACGGTCGGGCGCTGTAGCAACCCAGCGATACACATTCTTAAGATCGTCGCTCAAGAACCCTTTGATGATATTATATTTATCCATCTCTGCAAGTGTGAGCTGTAAGACCTCCTCATCAGAAGTTACAGTAGTTGGTTCGTTAATGGACCCTTCTGGGTAATATGGCCTTGTTATAATGGCTCTCCCATCAGAGATATACCGCATCCAACTTGCATGCATATGCATGTCAATTATTGGGGGCCGTTTATGATCGGCCAGCTGTTGTGTGGCTGTCTGCTCTTCTTGCTTAGTAGATCCTACAATCAGAAGTATAATAAAGACGCTTAAAAGTAAGATTTTTAGGTAACGACTCATTTCTACCCCCTTAGTTTAGTTTTTCAGACATAATTTAATGAAACTTCTTTTTTACTTGTTCCCCCATAGCACACCGTATTAAGGGATAAAAATATCTATCAATCATCAAGGCAATTCCTTCAGCCCAGCCACCTCCCCTTCGCATCCTCAACCTCGGTGATTCAAGACTAATCTCTGTTTGTTAAATTTACTCGCTTCCAGATGAGTCTCACCTCTCTCGGCGGAGGTGTTAAGATTAGCCGATCACCCGTAAACTTAAAGAACCGTTTAGCATCAGTACCTACTTGTGTTGGCCCTAAATGACCTCTCCGATGATGGACAACATAACCTTCCTTTTCATTCACTTCGTAAGTACCAAAGTAAGCGGTATAGCCAAGGATAACTGATTGTAGCTCTTCTAGAGTTGCCTTACCTGATTCGATAGCCGAACGATCAACAGAAGGGCGATTGTTACCCATGATTTGAACCGCCATATTCCCGGCAGAGTCATAGATAATAATACCAATAGGATCAGGTCCAAGCCTGCTATCCTTCAAATGTTCCCACTCTCCATTTGGTTGCTGTATTTCGATCAACTCGAGTTCCCATGTTCCCACGAATCGATCCCTTCCAGCCGTCCTGGTTGTTACTCCGTACATGCTATTTGCAGTACTAACTAAGGCAATCAAAATAAAGGCTCCAATTAACCGGATGAGATTCATCCAAGTCTCCTTATTGATAACAATTTGCTTTTTGATTAATTCCCAAAATAGAAACTTAATTTAGAAACAATAAAATTAGATGTACCGCCTTCAGGTTATTCTCTCAACCCAGCCAGCCTCTTCTTCGCATCCTGAACTTCAGGGCTACCAGGGTCAGCGTCCTTCCAGAGATCGAGGAATTTCTCGTGATGCTTGATGGCTTTGACCTTTCGAGATTTATCCTGGTATATGTCACTTCCCAGTTTCCAGCTTCAGATGCTCTTGGAAATAGCGACCCATAGCTTCCCTCCAGTACGCCTTGCGAGGCATTCTATGAATGTCGTGGCACCGATCAGGTAGTACAGGTAGATCAAATTGTTTGTCTGCGCTGATCAGAGCATCCCAGAGAAAGGATAGATTACGCCGGTGGTTATCGCGGAAATTTTCATCAATATCGAAACCTCCGGCATCAAATATTTTCTCCGCATCTGCCTGGGTTTTCCCCTTTTGGATCGCCTCTTTGACTGCTTGATTGAGATTCTTCAGATATCGAAGCGGGACCCAAAGGTCGGGATCGGGATCAGGATCCCCATGACCCGGAATGATATATTTCATGGCCTTACCGTGGGAGAGGACATCTTCCAGGCTGCCGAGCAGCTTATACATATCCACTCCCGGCTCCAGTCTGGGAAGCGAGTTGTGATGAAATGAACTTCGTGTAAATATCAGGCCTAATTCCGGGATATATATAGTCAGGTTGCTACGTGTGTGCAAGCCGGGTACATGATAGAATTTAAAAGTCAGGCTCCCGATTCTCATATTTTTTTTGTCTCCGATCAGCACCGTGGGTGGTGTCAGCCGCATATCGGATTGGACATCTGCGCGCATCTGTTTCAGCCACCTATATTGATCAGTTGTCGGATTCATTTGCTTGAGAGATCGATCATAAGGGGCGAGCTGGCCTTTGAGATCCGGATATTCTGTTTTCATATCTTCCGCACAAAGTGTATGGCCGATAATTTCAGCATCTGCGAAGACCTGGTTTCCGAATGTATGATCCCAGTGATAATGGGTGTTGATGACGTGGGTGACCGGTTTTTTAAAGAATTCCTTAATTTTTAATTTGGCCTTGGCTGCGACTTTCGGGGAAGCAAAAGTATCGATAATCACCAGTCCGGAACCCGTGTCGATTGCGGTCATATTCAGGGCCCAGCCAGGTTCCTGAAGGATCAGGGCTCCATCACAGGGATGAATGACCTTAAAATCTGTTGCCGGAACTAGAGAATAAGAGATTAAAAGCAGACTGAAAAACAGAATGAGTCCTTGCCGGATACGAAAATTTTTCATTATATGCCTCCTTTTCCATGCTCTTCTATAATCTGGTATCTACCAGCAAAGGTGGAGCCAGTGCTTAATTCTTCAGTGGGTGTCTCGAGGGTTTCAGTGACAGGGATTTCTTTTGAGGGAAGAAGCTGAGTTCCGCACTCTTTACAGAACTTGGAATCAGAAGGATTATCTAAATGACATTTAGGACACTTCATTCCCAGTGTTCCCCTTGATTATTCGGAAAAAGAATATCAATTGATGAGGAAAGAGTCAAATTGAAGGGCTAAATCAATACTGTGTATCTTGTTGAGCCGTTAATTCCCTACGCTATTTTCTCAATCCAGGGAAGCCAGGGCTTTTGGAGAGTTGGATTTCACTCGCCTCATACTCTCTTGAATTGTATTTCTTTCTCCCAAGACAAATGTTAATAAATTCCAATAGATATCATTCATCTATGCTGACCAAATTATCCTTTATCGATTATCTCAAGGTTAAATCTCTTTTTCAGTTTCATTCCAGCAGCACCGAGTATAACTCTTATAGCCTGAGCGGTTCTTCCCTGTTTTCCGATAATCTTGCCTATATCTTCCGGAGCAACCTTTAATTCTAGGATCGCAGTCTGTTCCCCGTCTAATTGGGAAACCTTCACATTGTCCGGATTGTCCACTAATGATTTGGCAATTAATTCAACTAGTTCTTTCACTCTAACCTCCTTTAAACCTTAAATTACTTTTTTCAATCAAGCTCATGGACTGTAGTCATTTTTTTCTTCTTCCCCGACGGGAAGGAATCGTTAGTTGTAATAAAAGCTTATTTTTCTCGCCCTTTCTTGGTGGTCTCTTTTTCTGTTCGTTCCTTTTCATCCTAGTTCTTCTTATAAGATTTTCAAACTTCTCTTTCCCGTTGTGAAGAACACCCATTATAACCTCCCTTTGCAGAATTAACCTCAAAACAGCCAGCATTTTTCTCTCTCACTGATAATATCCTTTTCCTTCCCCTCAATTATCTTCCATAATGAAGTGCTAATCCAGCATTGCTGTCCTTTTCAATCCAGGGAAGCCAGGGTCGTCCGAGGCTAAACTTTTCCGATCTCATTTCGCACGCACTTCGTAGATCACGGAAAGGATACTTTCCGCTACGAGCTCCGGTACATCCAAATAAAGGTAATGCGAGGCCCCTTCTGCAAGCACGAACTTGCCATTTGTGGACTTATCGGCCAGAGCGCGACTTTGCTCGATCCAGTACCTCTGGTACTCCTCCGCCACCTCACCGAAAGCGGGGTTGGGCTTCCCCGCAGCCATCACCACGAGAGGCATGTCTCCAAACGTTGAAACCGCGCTAGCCAGCCTCGCGCTTTCACCAAACATCTCGCGATGCTCTGATGCAATCATACTGAAGAAAGCGGATCGCGCTTTCTCCTGGACATCAGTAGATTTCGCGGCGGAATCGGCAATGGCTTGCCATTCCGCAGTCATCTGTTCGGCCATCATCCCGAGTTCCCTGTATTCCTGCCCTAGTATGAATGAGAGCGGCGGCGGGTCTAATAGAACAATCCCGGCAACATCATCAGGGTATTTGGAAGCAAACACCTGTATGTTCAGAGCTCCAAGCGAATGACCGACAAGCACATAGGGTCCCGGCACGGAAGCCTTCTCAAGCAGAGTCTTTAACTCCTGCGCCTCACGGCCGCTGTGCCGGGGCAAAGGGCCGGGCTCACTCTGCCCGTATCCAGCTCGATTGTAGGTAATGACATGCGTAACCCGGGCAATACGCTCCTGCAATGGTCTCAGCTTGTCCAACTGGTCCGTAATTCCGGCATCGATGACGACAACGGGAGCCCCTTTCCCCTCTAGATGAATTTGAAGGCGATGCGATCCTATGCTGATCATCTGAACATAGGATGAGGAACTCTCACACATGCACGATGCCAGAATCATACATGCCGCGAAAAAAATTGCTAACATCCTTATGATTGTCACAGTTCCCTCCACATATGGGCCACCTAACTATTAATATTGAAAAGTATAATTAATCTTGGTTGTGCGACACAATCCCTAGGTCCTTATTCAACCTGGCTTATACTAAGGATCATATTGGCAGCACGTTCTCTTTCCTGTTGCCATTTTAGAAAATATGCTATAATAAATATAACCTTGTTTAGCTGGCTGGGCAAGATCCCGTCATTGGGTATTTACCCATTTTCCCTTTTGCTGACATTTCCCCAAACAGCCAGCGTATAATCTGACCCGCCCCATAGAGACCCCGGGACTCCTAGAGATCTACATGCATTGATTGTTTATGAGACAAGTAAGTGGTTTCTGGTTATAGAACTGAGAAACAAGACTTCAGGATTACTTACTCTTCAACCCAGCCAGCCTCTCCTTCGCATCCTCAACCTCAGCTATTCCAGGATCAGCGTCTTTCCAGAGGGAGAGGAATTTCTCGTAATGCTCTAAGGCTTTGGCTATAGCTATTCAAGATTTATTTTTCTGAGCATTTCTTTGAACCGCGGATCTGGGCGGAGGCTATCAAGCCAAGGTGCGAACTTAAGCGTATACAGCCAGTGGTCGCGTTGTTCATAAGCCGCTTCCAGCCATTCGAAGGCTTTGTCTTTCTCGCCAAGCCCCAAATAAATTGATCCAATGAAAGTCGGTGGGATGTATATCTTTTTTGATAGCTTATTTATTTCTATGAGTAATTTCTTTGCTTCAGCTTGCTTTCCCGACACCGCATATGCATAGCTGAGCACACACATCATTCTTGGGCTCCTCCCTGAAAGTTTCAAAGCTTTCTGTGCTTCGGTTATGGCTTCATCATGGAATCCTTTCATTGCATAAGGATAAGTGAGATGCCAGTGAGGAATGTAAAGATTTGGGTCCAACTCGATTGCATTCTGATATTCTTCGATCGACTCATCATAACGGCGGGCAAAAAGGAACATTCCTCCCAAAGTAAAACTTGTAACAGCTGAAGCTGGATCAAGTTCTTGAGCCTGCTTCGCTTCGGCGATGGACTCATTATGTCTACCGATTGCTGCAAATAATATTGCATACCAATAGTGTGCTTGTGCATAACTCGGGTTGAGTTCGATCGCACGCTTGTATGACCTCTTTGCACCCTCCCAATCCCACTCATAAAATGTTTTAATGAAGGCAAGCGATGTGTGTGCTTCGGCGAGAGTTTCATCCAGCTCCAGAGCCTTCTCTGCTGCATTCTTTGCTTTCGGAAATGCGTCCTTGGGTGGGAGTAAATCAAAATACCCCATAAGATTGAAACTGTCGGCTATTCCTGAATAAGCCAATGCGTAGGTCGTGTCTTTTTCGATCGCTTTCTGAAAATATTCTATACTTTTCTGGAATCCCTCTTCTGTTCTCATGTTCCAGAAGTTACGAGCTTTTAAATAGATATTATATACCTCTATATCTTCTGTGGGCTTCTTCTCAAGCCGATGTTTTTCTTCAGTGGACAGTTTTGCCTCTAGAGCACTGGTAATATTCTCTGCGAGATCTCTCTGAATCTCGAACACATTCTTTAATTCCCGGTCATAGGTCTCCGCCCAGAGATGGAATCCATCCTCCACGTTGATCAACTGAGCGTTTACACGGATGTCATTGCCCGCCTTTTGGACGCTACCTTCCAGAATGGAAGCCACACCTAATTCTTGACCGATTTCTTTGATGTCTTTATCAGTTTTCTTATATCTCATTGCCGATGTTCGGGAGATCACTTTCAATTCCTGGATCTTGCTGAGTTTTGTTATAATGTCGTCGGTCATCCCGTCACAGAAGTATTCCTGATCTTTTTGTGGGCTTATATCCGCAAAAGGGAGAACAGCGATAGAATTTTTCCATCTCATTTCAGGTATTCCTGTTGTTTTAGGCTTTTTATCAGGAACAGTGTCCTCTACAGTGGAAATACCTTGCTCTATATTCATCAATTGAGAAAGAAGCTCTTCTGCAGTTTGGTATCTTCTCTCTTTCTCTTTTTCCATACATCTCAGAATCACCCGGCTCAAATCCTCAGGAATCTGAGTATTAAGCTCCCTGGGATCTTTAGGCATCTCACTCTTGTGTTTCATAGCTATACCTAAAGGAGTTTCTCCCTCAAAAGGAACTCGTCCTGTTACCATCTCATAAAGAATAACTCCCAATGAATAGATATCAGAACGCTGGTCAACCTCCTTCACTTCAGCCTGCTCGGGCGACATGTATTCAGGCGTCCCGACAATAATTCCAGCCCCTGTGATCCCTTTTGCTTTAAGTGAACGGGCTATCCCAAAATCCAATATCCTTGCATTCCCTTCCTCATCAACCATTATGTTCTGTGGCTTTAGATCCCTATGAACCACTCCTAAGCGGTGAGCCTCAACCAATCCCTCGCATATTTGCCTGGCAATGGGTAATGCTTGTCCTGCACTTAACTGACCTATTTTCCTAATTAGCCTCTTCAAATCTTCTCCAGGGACATATTCCATTGTGATGTATCGGGTTCCTTCCTCTTCCATAAGCTCATACATGCGACCGACATTTTTATGGCTAATCTTTCGGGCAAGTTTCAGTTCATTGTTGAATCGCTCTAAAGTTTTCTTATCTGAAGCTATATCTGGCTTTATGAGCTTAAGTGCGACTTCCTCTTTCAGCTCTTTATCTAGCACTCTATAGACCTTGCCCATGCCGCCTTTACCCAGCTCTTCAATGATCTGGTATCTTCCTGCAAAGGTAGAGCCAGTGGTTAATTCTTCAGTGGGTGTTTCGAGAGTTTCGGTAACAGGGATCTCTTTTGAGGGAATAATCTGAGTTCCGCACTCTTTACAGAACTTGGAATCAGAGGGATTGTCGAAATGACATTTAGGGCACTTTATTCCCATTGTTCCCTCAGCTTACTGGCAATAGCATAATAATTAATGAGGAAGGAGTCAAATTGAATACTCAAAATGTCTGACAGGTACGGTTATTTCATATTGACTGTTTAGTCCTAGCAAAAGCTATGATCCGGCTTCTAGTTTTTCAAACCTCAGATCCACGACCCTGCCGGTGTTGACCAAGAAACCGGAAATCCGGCCCTGTTCATTACGCTGGAAATTCAACCGGATAAAACCTTCAGAAAAACTGAAGGCATCCCGGATTAAGGGATTAAAGGGGTCTTTGGGGAAGTTTCTGAACTTTATGTATAATTTCCCGTCACGAACCATAATTCTGTACTTCGCATCCAGTTCTTCGGAATAGTAGGTGCCTGCGTATTCCTTTAGGTCCGCTTCAGTGGGCTCAAAAGGTTCGATGCGCTTTCCAGGTATCGAATCTTCACCAGCGATGATGACAGTGACTTTTGTGTACTTTCCCTTTTCTTGATCTGAGAAACGAACAATCACTTCTTGAGGTGTACCCAGCATGATGAATTCGGTTGCAGTAATTGGGGCCAGTTCTGTCCGGTTGGTTTTGGAACGGACATAGTATAGCTTTTTCTTTTCCAGAACAATCCGGCGCAACAGTTTTGATGTTTCCAACCAGTAAGTACCTTCGCAGGCAAGCAGCTGCTTCTCTTTTAATTTTTTCTTTTCTGGAGCTGGTTTTTTCTCTTCTTTTTTGGCGAGTTTGTCTGCAAGATAGATGTCTGCAATTTTCCTCGCTCTGTTACTGGGATTAAATGTACTCACATTTGAGAATAAAATAATCGAAAATTTCTGGTCAGGATACTGTATATATTCAGCCTGATACCCAGCCCACGCACCATCGTGTCGTATTGTTCTTAGTCCCCTGTATTCGCCTATATCTAACCCAAGGGCATATGTAATTTTATCTCCATTATTAAGCCTTCCCGGCGTTAGTAGCGCTTTTATAAACTTTTCTTTATCAATACCCAGCTTGTTATCATAAAAATTCTGGTCCCAAAGAAACATATCTTCTACAGAAGTAAAAACCGCATCGTGTCCAGTAGTCTGATCTCTTGTTATGTCTATTTTATATCCACCATCTGGCATGGGAGAATATCCAATCGCTCGATTTTTAACAATCTGGTCACAATCAGTATGGACAAGTGTATTTTTCATTGTAAGAGGATCAAATATGTACTTTTTTAAAAAATCTGCTTCGCTTGATCCAGAAACTCTAGCAATAATCTCTGCAAGGAGTACGTAACCAGAATTAGAGTACAAATACTTTTCTCCAGGCTTGAAGTTCAGGCCTTTTTGACGCGCCATTAATTCCATATGATCTTTCATTGAAAAATAGTCGTTCTTTCTTTTTCCGATACGTCTTCCAGCTAAATAGTTTAAAGAAAGATAATCTCGAATGCCTCCTGTATGATGGATCAAATGCCGAATGGTAACAGTATGCCCATAGTCATGAAGTTCAGGTAAGTATTTCCTGATATCATCATCGAGTGATATTTTTCCTTGTTGTTCAAGAATAATAATTCCTGCTGCAAAAAATTGTTTCGAGATCGATGCAATGCGGAAAACGGAGTCCGGTTTAATCGGAATATTATGTTCTAGATTCGCCATGCCGTATCCTCGTTTGTATATTATCCTCCCATCTCTAATGATTCCTAATGCTGCCCCGGGAGAATCATTTCTATCCCATTCTCTAAACAATTCATCTACTTTTGCTGTTAGATCATCATAGGCATGTACGTACAGGGCCTCCATTTTTACTATAAAAAAAAGAGTGATTATCGCTAGAAGAATCATCGATAACTTCTTCATTGCACACAGTATGTTCCTCATTTGTAGCCTCCTTTTACGACTTATTATTTCTTATTGTTACATTTAAGGACTTTTTTAAATTTAATCTTTACCCAGTTCCTCAATAATCTGGTATTGTCCAGCAAATGTAGAGCCTGCGGTTAATTCTTCTTTTGGTGTTTCGATGGTTTCAGTGACAGGGATTTCCTCTTTAGGGATTAATTGGGTTCCACACTCTTTACAGAACTTAGAATCAGAAGGATTATCGAAATGACATTGAGGACACTTTGTTCCCATTGTTCCCTCAGCTTACTTGGCAAAAGAATAACAATTAATGAGGGGAGTGTCAAATCAAATATAGACTTCATCCCCGTGTTCCAAATATGTTCCAAATTTGACTGAAAATAGCTGAAACTATGGCAAAAAGGCTGAAAATAAATAAAAGCTAAAAACAGGGAATAATCGTTGACATTCCAGAGGTGTATCTGGTACTTTACTTCCTGCGGCGCTATCGTCTAGGGGACTAGGACAGGTGGTTCTCAGCCATCAGACCGGGGTTCGAATCCCCGTAGCGCTGCCACTCTAGTTTTCTACTCCACGAACTGGTTATTTATTTAGTTTTCCTTTTACTCATACCTCAATGACTCTACCGGATTGGCAATTGCAGCTTTTATAGACTGATAGCTCACTGTGAGTAACGCAATAACCAGAGCCAGGCCAGCCGATAGAACAGGAGTCAAGATTCCGATGTTTGTCTTGTATGCAAAATTCTGCAGCCATTTATTCATGGTAAAATAAGCAATCGGCAAGGCTACAATATTTGCGAGTAAAGCTAAGGCTACAAATTCCTTCAGAAGCAGGCTCACTATTCCAGAAATAGATGCCCCTAATACTTTCCTTATCCCGATCTCCTTCGTGCGTTTTTTTGCCATAAAAGATGTTAAGCCAAATAAACCCAGACAAGAAACAAAAATTGCAAGAACTGTAAAAAAGTTAAAGATTGTGCCTAGTCGTTGTTCAGCCCTGTAGAAGCTATCTATAGTTTCGTCGATAAAATGGAATTCGAAGGGATATTGCGGCGCAAACTCATTCCATTTTCTTTTTAAAAGAGCGATTGCGTCAGCAACTTTATCAGGATTTATCCGGACACACATCTCATGGAGCTTTGTTTGATCCAGATACATAACCAAAGGAGCAATCTTATTGTGAAGAGATAAGTTGTGAAAATCTTTCACGACCCCTATGATTGTGCCTTGATGGTCAATAATTTCCAAATTGTTTCCGTAAGAAATGAAGGCGAATCTTTTGCCAACTAGAGATTCCGTTCCGATCAGCCTTGCAGCGGTCTTATTTATTATATAACCATTCTTCGCGTCAGAAGGAAAGTCTCTTGAAAAGCTTCTTCCCTGAAGCATCTTCATTCCAAGAGTTTCGATAAAACCATAGTCAACTGGGAGACTATCGAACACTATCTCTTCGTCTGATTCTCTACCGTTCCATTTCACGGAAGTAACACCGTCAAATCCCCTCGTTGGTGAAGTGCCAGCAGTTACATCTAGAATAGCTGGATCTCGCAAAAGCTCACTCTTTATGGCTTCATAGTTACTTCTAAAGTCCCCCTCCATATACATAGATACCAGTTGTTGTTTGTCAAAACCTAAATCCCTGTTTCTAATATATTCAAGTTGGTTATATATGACCGATGTACTGATTATTAAGAATACAGAGAGTGCAAATTGGACAGAAACCAGAATCCTTCTGAAAGTTGAACCTCCTCTCTTTGATTTCAGATCGCCCTTTAAAACTTCTACAGGCTTGAAGGATGAAAGTATGAAGGCTGGATAACCGCCGGCAATGAATCCTGATATTATCAATACTCCAGCCAAGCTCAATAGAATTTGCATACTACCTGAAAAATCAAAGCTTAAAGGCTTTTGCGACCATGCGCTGAATGCCGGGAGCGATAACTCAATAAGAACGATAGCAAAGATAAGTGCGATAAAGGCCAATACTCCCGATTCACCAAGAAATTGTTCTATAAGATTCGTCTTATTCGCACCGACCACTTTTCGTATGCCGACTTCCTTAGCTCGGTCCTCGGAGCGCGCTGTTGTCAGGTTCATGAAGTTAAAACAAGCGATCGCCAGAATAAGCAAGGCCAATGCAGAGAATAAATATACATACTTGATGTCACCATGCCCTTTAAGAAAATCTTGGACATCATGATAAAGGTGAATCCTGGTTAGTGGCTGCAGACTGAGTTGGATTTTCTTGTCAGTGTTCCTGCTTATAAGGGCGGACATCTTGCGGTTGACATCAATAATTCCAGCATTTTTATTAAGTTGGACATATGTATAATAAGCATGCACTCTCCAGCTATTGAGAAGCTTTCTTATCCGTTCACTTCTTGAAGAAAATGGGACTATTAAATCAAACTGCATGTGCGAGTTATGCGGAACGTTTCTCATAATCCCGGTGACAGTAAAATCTTTTCGGTCAATATTTATAACCTTTCCTATAGGATCTTCAGCACCAAAGTACTTCTGGCTCATCTGCTCGGTGATAATCACAGAATATCTATCGGCAAATGCCGCAGTTGGGTCACCTTTAATGAGTGGGAAAGTAAACATTTCGAAGAAGTCAGGATCGGCCAGAGCTACAATGTCATTCTGGAAGCTCTTGTCGCCATATTTTATTAACTTCTCGCCTTCATCACTGAATCTTGAGCTTCTGATGATTTCAGGGACTTCGTTTTTGAGGGCAAGGCTAAGAGGGGCTGGTGCTGTCGCTTGATAATATTTCTGGCCACCGCTTTCGACCTCCCTTGCAATCCTGTATAGATAATTCGAATTTTCATGAAACTTATCATAGTCAAGCTCATCTTGTACCCATAAAAGGATGAGGATACAACAAGCCATCCCGATCGCAAGGCCTGTTATATTGATAAGGGAATAACATTTGTGTTTATTAATATTCCTTAAGGCGATATTTATATAGTTTTTTAACATAGCTATAAAATCAATTCCTTTATGTGCAAGTAATATGCCAATATTTTCTGTAAGAGAAGTCAAACGGTTTGAGTATATGCTCGCAAAGAAAAAGTGTCCGTCTATGTAACAAATAGTGTACGCAAGCGGACGATTGATCTAAAGGCTAAATTGGCTCAATTTTGTTTCGTTTCAACTAAATTTGGATAGCTCGTGATATTTTTAAAGCTATGGTTTGTATAAGGCTCGACCTCTGGAAAGACGCTGACCCTGGTATCGCTGAGGTTGAGGATGCGAAGAAGAGGCTGGC
>WVZK01000115.1:0-2968 GCA_011772475.1 Candidatus Aminicenantota bacterium
GAGGAAAGGATATTCCTTTTGACAAGTTCTCCCTCCTGAAGCTTTTCCTGCAGCCAGAGGTCCAGCTCTCTTTTATAGGCGAATACCCGAGCTTTGGGTGAATCCTCTAATCTATGCACGGGAAGGCCATGCTTTTTCTCCCAGTACTGACAGGTACGGATATTTCGATTCAGATAAGCAGAGATTTCTTTCCAAGACTCGAGGAGTTCTTTTTCCACTTTCTGTTTCCGTTTTACTAAAAGTATTTTACCGATATTTTATTATCAAATCCAAATGGATATTCTTATCGAATCCACCCCACTTTGAGATAAACCGAATTTTGAGTCCAGCTCCCCGCCGTCAACTACAACGTTTTGTTAGGCCTTATTGTTATGTTCCAAGGCAATGACTACATTTCCCGTTTAGAAAAGCGTCAAATCTGTGTTTTATTTTTTGGTAGGCGTTTGATTGGACGTTTAGCTAAAACGTCAAACAAAAATTTGACCCCGTTATTGTTTAAGAATTTTTTAGAATGATATCGCTGGCTATAAGGACCGCCTTTCTTATTACCTCTATACATTTTCCGCTTTCTTTTGCGACTTCCATGAATAATTTCATCTCTTCTGGCTTGCTGGCATCATAATACCTGCCATATTGATGCTTCTGTACTCCCCAACATCTTGTCGAGCCAAATTCTTCTGTAAATCTATCAAAAAACATACCTCCATATTCAATGAAGGAAACGGCTTTTCCCTTTCCCTTTTGATTTGTGGGATCGAAAAAAAATCCTAGGGCAAGCAAAGATCCGGATACAGCCCCACAGGTTTCTCCTTTAAGCGCAATCCCTCCTGTGAATGGCATTAAAGCACGGCTTGTTTTATTATCAGCGTTTAGTTTAAATTGTTCATTCAGTGCACGAAAACTGCCTTAAGCACAGCCATACATTAGTATGTATTTAGCTGCCTTTTCTTCTAATTCCTTTAATATTTCTTCCTGTGATTTATCCTCTTTTGCAGCCAATACCTCTGTCATTATCCCCGGAAATGCTAGTAGCGTTAAACCGGCAGTGCAGCCAACACTTTGTGTAAAAAATGTTCTCCGGTTAATTTTTTTCTGATCTTTACTATTAAAAAATTTGTAAGCTCTTTCGTTTGAATTCATTTTTTTCTCCTTTTTAAAAACTGATAAATCAATATTTCATACGCAATCCCAAAAATCAATATACGAAATGGGACTTTATAATGACCAAGCTCACCTGCCGCTGTAAAGCGCATCGGAACAGCGGAAGGAGCAGCGCTTTGTCAGGTTTTGTTATTATGTTCCACAGTTATAACGACATTTCCCTTTTTGTGTCCTTTGTCAACATACCTGTGAGCCTCTACGATCTGTTCCAACGGATAACGTCTATCTATGACCGATTTTATCTTTCCCGTTTCAATAAGCTCTTTGAGGAATATTAGATCTTCAGTATTATCGCTTGTTGTCCAAAATATGACTTTCTTGTTACCTACCACTGACGTCCATAACTTTTGAAGAATAATCGCCAGCGTGGGGACAGTTGTAAGATAGATTCCTCTTTGCTTTAGCGAGCTTTTTGAGTGCGAAAACGAACTCTTGCCTACCGTGTCAAAAATAATATCATAGGTCTCACCGCTTTTGGTAAAATCCTCTTTAGTGTAATCAATGACCTTATCGGCTCCCAGAGATTTCACCAATTCTAAATTCGTGGTACTGCATACCCCGGTAACTTCCGCCCCAAAGTACTTGGCAAGCTGTACGGCAAAAGTCCCTAGACTTCCTGAAGCTCCATAGATAAGAACTTTCTGTCCGCTCTGGATATTTGCTTTTCTAAGAATAACCAATGCTGTGATTCCCCCATTAGGAACGGCAGCGGCTTCCTCATAGGTCATATTGGCCGGTTTTATGGCCAGCATCCCGTCTTCAGGCAGACATTTGTACTCGGCATAAGCCCCCATTCCCATACCGGTAGATGCAAAAACCTGGTCACCTTTTTTAAATAGCTTTACATCTTTGCCTACTGATTCAATTTCCCCGGCTAGCTCCATCCCTAGTATTCTTCTTCTTGGTCTTATGAGCCCTAACATTATTCGGAAGGGGAGCCAGAACAAGGCAGGGACTGTGAAACTTCGCATTCTTGTGTCCCCTATGTGTACTGTTGTCGCATGTATTCTTATCAGTACTTCATTGTCCTTGGGAGTAGGTTTTTCTACCTCTTTGAGTTGAAGAACATCCGGTGGTCCGTATTTTGTGTATACAATTGCTTTCATAAGTATTCCTCCAAGGTTGCTTTGATTCGGTCATTTTCAGAATAGTTTACCACAATACATCGACTTCATCTTCGATTCAATTTGACTAATCCTGTAATAATTAATATCTTAATGCCATCTCGATAGAGGGATAAAGGAGCAGATAAGATGAAAATAATGAAAAAATTGTCCGGTCTCTTTTCTATTTTTGTGCTGCTTGTGTTGTTAACACCAGCCCCAGCAGCGGTTGGTGACGCTCAACAAGCTGATCGAGTGTACGTCAATGGTAATATCTATACCGTTGATGAAGATTTCAGCACGGCATCTGCCATGGCCGTGAAAGATGGCAAGTTCATCTATGTGGGTGATGAGGCTGGAGTAAAGGCCTATATCGGTCCTCTGACTTTTGTTTTCGACCTGGAAGGCAAAACCGTAATCCCTGGTTTACATGATGCCCATGTTCACATCAGGTACGGGGAAAGAGAATTGTATCCACGAACGCCTGACATCAGGGCTGGAATCGGGGAGTGGGCTTCTGTAGAGCGAATGCAGGAAGTGATAAAGCGCTGCTTAGCCACCGGGGAAGGAATGCGGCCAGGACCAGAGCCACGGTGGCTAGTATTAAGTGGTTGGATGTCGGATGTTTGGGATCCGCCAGAATTCCGTAAGGAGCTGATCGATGCCGTAGCCCCTGATAATCCTGTTTTTATCAGCCGATACAC
>WVZK01000115.1:3026-3598 GCA_011772475.1 Candidatus Aminicenantota bacterium
TCCAATGACCGATTATGAAAGAAGCCGCAACCTCGTCGAAGGAACCCAATTGGCCATAGCCAGCGGACTCACGACTATCCATGGTGCCAGCAGGACGGGCTATGAAGAGGTTCAAAGACGAATAAAACTTTACGAAGTGGGTTTGCTCAGGATAAGGATCAACGAGATGGTTACGGAGGATGCGGCGAAAAAGCTGGGCAAACCGTTAAACCATGATAACAAATACTTCGTCCGATCGGTCAAGGCTTTTGCAGATGGAGCTTTAGGGTCAAGGGGTGCGCTTTTCCTCGAGGAGTACAGCGACTATCCGGGTTATTATGGGGAACCTAGACGAAGTGAAGACGAAATAGCTCAATCTGCGACCGAGTTGCTAAAAATTGGTTTCAATATGAGGATACATTGCATTGGTGACGCGGCTAATCGGATCGCGATTAACGCCTATGAAAGGGCTCTGAAGGCAACCGGGATAGACGGTAAAGAGGCCAGGTTCGCTCTTGAGCATTGTCAGGTGCTGACTCCTGATGACATACCCAGACTGGCCAAGCTGGGAATTGTGGCTTCAATGCAGCCTT
>WVZK01000136.1 GCA_011772475.1 Candidatus Aminicenantota bacterium
CCTACCCGAAGGATTTATGCCCTGAGATAAAGGAAAATATCAAGAAAGCTTTCCTGACATGGGATCAGCAACCGGAGTCAAAGGATTTCTTTAAGTCCATTGGGGCTATCAAGTTCGTAGAGATGAAGGATAGTGACTACGATGTCGTCCGAGACCTCTACGAAGCTAAGAAGAAGCTGAAGAAATAAGCTTCATCGGGTTAAATCCGGTTTACGGGGAAGGAGAGAAGGGAATTCCTTCTCTCCTTCCCTAATCCAAAACAAGACTTCGGGAATAATTTAGGAATAAGATTCTCAAAGGGGAAGAAGCACTCATTTAGATTTCGAATAAATTATATTGCCCTAAAAAAATTAATAAAAACGGGGTTCTTTATATCCTTATGCTCTTTTCTCTAAAGGGAAGCTTGAACTTTGGAAAACAAAAAATAAGAGGAAAGCAATGGAAGCACTCGTAGTGGAAAACCTAAAAAAAACATATCCAGGTGGCGAGGAGGCCGTCAAAGGAGTAAGCATCAAAGTCGATAAAAAAGAATTTGTGGGCCTCATTGGCCTAAGCGGTTCAGGAAAGTCAACGGTATTACGTTGCATCAACCGTTTAGTCGAGCCTGATTCTGGAAAGGTTTTTCTTGATGGTGTTGAGATTACAAGCTTGGGAAAGAAACAGTTGAAGCGTGCCCGCCGAGACATGGGGATGATCTTTCAAGAGTTTAACCTGGTTGAAAGGCTGACAGTAATCCAAAATATCCTCTCGGGAAGATTAGGATATACGAGCTGGTGGAGGAGTGTTTTGCGTAAGTTTCCTGAATCGGATGTCGGGAGAGCTGTGGAAATAAGCGAAGTGGTAGGTATGAGACCATATCTTTATAAACGGGCTGATGAGTTGAGCGGTGGTCAGCGCCAGCGGGTGGGTATTGCTCGTGCCCTCATTCAAGATCCAAAGCTTCTTTTAGTGGATGAACCTACATCCAGCCTGGATCCTGCAATAGGACATGATGTAATGAACGAGTTCCATCAAATATCTAAAGAACTTGGTGTCCCTGTTCTCATTAGTATTCACGATGTTAACTTAGCCTTGGAGTATTCGGACAGGATTGTTGCCATGCGCGATGGATTAGTGGTATCCGAGGGGAGGGCGGATGAATTCGACAAGAGGCGATTGGGGGAAGTCTACCGATATAAAATTTGATAAAAACAAGGTACCCTCATCCAAAAAAGAGCGTAATGGATACGTTAGCTGAACCGGGAAAATCTACATTTTACCGCTACCTTTTACTCCTATTTCTTGCCGTTTTGCTTCTGTGGTCCTCTTATGGGATTTTGGTAGTAGGGACAAACTGGGAGAAAGTAGGGACTTTCCAGCAGGTGTGGCGGGCGGTTACCCGGTTCTTTCCTCCAAATTTGCCATACACACTCGAGCTCGGAAAAGCCACCTTTGATACCTTTCTGATCTCCTTACTGGGGACATTTCTGGCCCTTATACTGTCGATACCTGTTGCCTGGTTTGCTGCCAGCAACATAACCCCTTTCAAGCCCATTACATACCCCATTGGTCGATTCATCATGACAATCTCGCGATCGGTTCATGAAGTTGTTTGGGCCTTGATCTTTGTTGCGGCATTGGGGTTGGGGCCTTTTGCGGGAATCCTGGCACTAGGAATGCGTTCCATTGGATTTGTATCTAAGTTAACCGCAGAGCAAATTGAAGATATAGATTACCGTCCCATTGAAGCCATCCGTGCCACAGGAGCAAGTGGTTTACAGGTGTTTTTGTATGGGATTCTTCC
>WVZK01000006.1:0-17983 GCA_011772475.1 Candidatus Aminicenantota bacterium
TCCTGCGTCCTGCGAAAAAAGGCCTGGGAAGAAGTTGGACTCCAAGACCCATTAATCCTTAGATTGGAGGAAGAAGGAAAAATATGAGCTGGATATTAAAAGTAAAGGACAGATTTCAGGCTGCTCATTTCTTAAAAGAGTATAAGGGGAAGTGTGAGAAAATACACGGTCATACCTTTCAAGTAGAGGTCGAAATCGAGGCTACGGAGCTGGATAAAGCAGGAATCGGCATAGACTTCACCAAAATAAAGCAAAAATTGTCTGAAATTCTGCCCGATCATACTCTTCTCAATGAAGTCTATGATTTTAATCCGTCGGCAGAAAACCTGGCCCGTCACTTTTTCCTCGAACTGAGGAAACATTTCCCCGCAAAGAAAGTGACTGTTTGGGAATCAGAAGATGCCTCAGCAACATATTCTGAAGATAGCTGAAATATTCCCTTCCATCCAGGGTGAAGGCCTGAGACAGGGAGAACCCACGATTTTTATTCGCTTGGCAGGCTGTAACCTCGAATGTTCCTTCTGCGATACCAAATATGCCTGGAAAGAGGGGCGGAAGCACTCAACTGCTCAGGTGTTGGAAAAAGTTAATAAACTGAGGCATCATTTCCCTGCCCGATGGGTATGTTTGACAGGCGGAGAGCCTCTTCTCCAAGATTTAGCTGATTTAGCAAAAGGATTGAAAAAAGAAGGCTTTAAAATTCAGGTCGAAACAAACGGCACTCTTTATTGCCCTCTTCCAGTGGACTGGTATTCAATCTCCCCCAAACCGGACAAATATCGCTATCAGCCTGAATACAAGGAGAAGGCAAAAGAAGTAAAAGTGATCCTCACAAAAAACCTGGATTTTGAACTGCTTAAACGGCTCAGAAAAGAATTTCCAGTGAAGACACCTCTTCTCCTCCAGCCTCAATCCAGCAGGAAATGGAGTATTAATTTAGGAATAAAGCTTTTGAGGCAGGCCTTGAAGGCTGGACTGAAGAATATAAGGCTATCCGGGCAACTTCATAAAATCTACGGACTACGATAAGACTAACAGAATCTATAAATAATAAAAATTTTAGCCTCACCCTTTCAGATGAGAAGATGCGAACAAAAATCATCCCAGGATTCACCATAAGAGACGATTGACCGAATATTACGCTTTTGTCAGAATGTTTTCCTCGTATACGACTAAAATAATATGAAACAACAGCGCTCTCTACTTAGGCCTTCTCTCCAAATTGGAAAGACCAGAGCCTATTCTGTTGCCCCTAAAGATCTAAAATTAAGCTGATAAAAGAATTTCCAATGCAAAAGAAAATTAACATTCCCTGGCCAGTAATCGCCTGCGCTCTTTTTGTTTTTATCTTCACCAATTTATTCTCCTTTTTTATCTTCAATCATATTCCCCGTGTTCATGATGAGATTGACAATCTATTTCAAGCGAAAATATTTAAATCAGGCAAGGTTTATGTTCCTTCACCCTGCGCCAAAGAATCCTTTGACTTCCCTCACATGATCAATAACGGCAAATGGTACAGTCAATACACTCCAGGTTATCCTTTTCTCCTGTTGCTTGGCCTTCTACTACAAGCGCCATGGCTAGTCAATCCTCTCTTTGCTGCACTCTCGATCATTCTTTTTTATTTTTTAGGAAAAGAAATTTTCAACTCAAAGATAGGTATCCTGGCTGCTGTTTTAGGCGGCGTATCAATCTGGTTCCTAGTGATGTCCTCCACGATGATGTCGCACACCAGCAGCCTATTCTTCACTTCATTTTTTCTCCTCTTTGTATTCCGTTCGCTTAAAAATCCATCAATATCAAATGGATTATTTGCTGGCCTGGGATTCGGAATGGCCTTTCTCATTCGGCCCTATAATGCTCTTTTATTATCGTTTCCTTTTTTAATTTATTATGCAGTGAAATTAATTCGGGATCTTAAGAAAAGGCTGAAGAATGCTTCTGCTTTTGTCTTAATAACATTAGCTTTCCTTTCCGTTTTATTGATTTATAATCAAATGACCAACGGTCACCCCCTCAGGATGGGATATCTTGTCTCTTACGGTGAGGAACACAACCTTGGCTTTGGTCGAATGGGATACACGGACATTCCTCATTCTCCTTTTCTCGGCACACTCAACATAGGAGAAAGCTTGGGGGCAATGAATAATCACTTCTTCGGATGGCCGTTCTCTTCCTTTCTAGCCCTCCTTCCTCTATTATGGGTAACAAAAATAAACAGAGAAAACAGAAAAAAAGACACCCTTCTTTTCGCAGGATTCCTTTCTATGATGGTAGGCTGGTATTTTTACTGGGGAACTCATGTATTCGTAGGAGCAAGGATGTTCTTTGAAGCCATCCCAATTTTCCTTTTGCTCAGCGCCCGCGGAATCATTGAACTCCCTCGCCTCCTCTCTGACAAGTTCAAAAAGCTCAACCAATTGATGGCAAAAAAAATAACAATCGGAGTCTTGATCATTTT
This sequence comes from Candidatus Aminicenantota bacterium, assembly GCA_011772475.1. Taxonomy (GTDB): domain Bacteria; phylum Acidobacteriota; class Aminicenantia; order Aminicenantales; family Aminicenantaceae; genus SOIV01. The sequence continues at coordinate 2,465 of WVZK01000006.1, forward strand.
AGTAGCTTACGCATTCTTTATCCGTTTTCCTGCTTGGATATGGCCTTCTGATAATGAATGGTACTATAAGAATTTTACCAATAATTTTGCCGGCGTCACTCCTAATATTCACCACACCCTAAGCTCGATTCCTCTCGAGCGATCGCTGATTATTATGAAATTTCTCTATCACCCATTTGAATCTTTCCCTGATGGATGGTGGAGCTCTGGATTCCTGCATAATGATCCTTTTATTAAGGGAAATATCATTTACGCCAAGGATAAAGGCGAGAATAACATTAAACTTTTTCAATGCTTCCCCAAGAGAGAAATCTACTTTTACTTAGGAACGTTGGAGAAGGGTATGCTTATGCCTTTAAAAAAGGCAGAAAACAATATTTTATACGGAGAGCCCATTTCTTTGGATAAGAATGGGAAAAGATATATAGAATTGATAGACAGTCCTAAAAAATTCTTTAAAGTTTATTCCTCAGATTTTGGGAATTTTCTTGATAGCGTATACGAAAAAAACAACTTTTTAGATATAGATGTTTTCAAGCTTATTGAGCTGGGTTCTTTATCAATAAAGAATAGAAATTACAGGGAAGCTGCCTTCTATTTTGAGGCTGCTCTCCAGATTGAAAAGAAGCCAGAAATAAGATATCGTGTTCTATGCCAATTACCTGCTTGCTATTTTAAAACAGGAAAGGCGCTTGAAGCAAGAATGGTCCTGGAAAAAATTCATGATTACGAAAAAGGAAAGTACTTCAATGTCATCCCAGAAAAAGGATTTTAAGCAGCAAAAATGAAAAAGAATAAAAAGCTGGATGTGATCATATCCGGAGCCGGACCAGCAGGATTAACCGCAGCATATGAAGCATGCAAAAAGGGATTAAGTCCGGTTGTTTTTGAAAAAGACAAGGAGGTTGGAGGGATTGCTAAGACTGTTAATTATAAGGATTATCTATTCGATATAGGAGGCCACCGCTTTTTCACGAAATTTGAAGAAGTCAATATTATATGGAATGAAATCTTGAGCGATGATTTCTTAGTCAGACCCAGATTATCCAGGATCTATTATAATAACAAGTTTTTTTACTACCCGATTAAGCCACTGAATGCCTTGATGAACTTAGGCCCAAGCGATTCCCTTTTAGTAATGCTAAGCTATATTTATTCACAAATTAAGCCATACAAAAACGTTAACAATTTTGAGGAATGGATTTCAAACAGATTTGGGAAAAAATTATTCAACACATTCTTCAAGACCTATACAGAGAAAGTGTGGGGAATATCCTGCAAAGAAATTCAAGCAGATTGGGCAGCCCAAAGGATCAAGAGTTTATCTTTGGGAAAAGCCGCATTAAACTCGATAGGATTATTAGGAAAGAATCGGATTACCACTCTCATTGATGAATTTCGGTACCCAAGGAGAGGACCTGGGCAGATGTGGAATAAGGCTAAACAAATAGTTGGAGAAAGAGGAGGAAAAGTCGAACTTAATTCTCAAGTGACTCAACTCAACAAAAAAGACAATAAGATAATATCCGCTCTCGTAAAAAGCAACGGCTCTCTCCAGGAAATAAGCGGAGATTTTTTTCTGTCAACAATTCCCTTAAGAGAGTTGGTTCAGTCTATAAAGCCTGCTGCTCCGGATGATGTCCTCAAAGCCGCTCGTGAGCTCAAATACAGGGATTTTTTCACTGTAGGTTTAGTCATCAATAAGCCTTCCATCTTCCCAGATAACTGGATTTACATTCATTCGCCAGAAGTTAAGGTTGGGCGTATTCAAAATTTCAAAAACTGGAGCCCTGATATGGTCCCTGATTCCCAAACGACTTCTCTAGGATTGGAATACTTTTGCTTCGACACAGATGATATATGGAAAAAAGGTAGCAAGGAATTAATAGAACTGGCAGCGACAGAGACCGTAAAGCTAAAATTTGCTTCCAGAGACCAAATCATAGATGGTTTTGTAATAAGGTCGCCAAAAACTTATCCAATTTATGATAAAGGATACCAGGAAAGAGTTCTGACAATTAAAGACTACCTGTCAACGATCAAAAATCTACAAACCATGGGTAGAAACGGCCTTCATAGATATAATAATCAAGACCACTCGATGCTGAGTGCAATCATGGCCGTCCGTAATATTTTGGGTGAAAATCATTCAGTCTGGGCCATTAATGTTGACGATGAGTATCATGAAATTGATAAGAATAACAAATGAATTAGAATAATTAGGACTTTTTAAAACATATACTACTTCTAGCTAAGAGGAAAAATGGGAAAAAGAGGAGGTGGCTGAAATCAGTCCGTTATTAAGCAAATACGCTCAAAAAAAGAAAATAAAATATTTTTTAAAAGACATTCCTAAACCAGCAAAAATACTTGAAGTTGGTTGTGGCAGTTTCTGGCTCGGAAACTATTTAAAAAAAAGCGGTTGGAAAAATTATGTTGGATTAGATTTAAGGCCTCCTGCAGATATTGTTGGGAATATCCTTAACTGGAAGAAACTAGGCATAAAAGGAAATTCTTTTGATGTAATAATTGCATTCGAAGTCATCGAACACATAAATTGCTTCCAAGAATTCTTTGATATTTTAAAGCCTGGAGGACTATTAATGTTAACCTCTCCTGTCCCTAATATGGATTGGTTATGTAAGTTATTAGAAACTCTGAGACTAAACCAAAAAAGAACTAGTCCTCATGATCATCTTATTTATTTCAAGGATATTCCTTTCTTTGAGCCGATAGAGACAAAAACTGTTGGGTTTATATCACAGTGGGGAAAATTTAGAAAGCCGATTATTAAAACCGCAAAGCGCGGTTGATTTCCTAAAAATAGTCTTTTTTTCCTCTTTCAAAAAAGCGATAACCTGAGCGTGTCAAATAAACCCCTCCTAAAATAATCAGGGCGCCGACGAGCTGTAAGAGGGTGATCCTCTCGGATATAAGGAGATAAGCGAATATTATGGTAAAAATAGGGGATAGATACCCATAGATTGCTGTCTTGCTGTTACCAACCCTCTTTACAGAGGCATACCAGATAACATAGCAAACGGCAATAGCAAAAAGAGCAGAGTAAGCAAGTGCACCCCAGGCTTGAAAAGAGACCTCGCCCCATTGAATCCGAACCATATCTGATGCGGCAAAAGGAAGATAAAAGACTGTGCCCACGGCCAGCGTTATGGTTGTCCATTTCAAAGGAGAGATTTTATCCAGGTAAGGCTTTGAAAAGACCGTATAAACGGCCCAAAAAAAATTCCCCACTAAAATCATCAAATCGCCTCTTACCTCTTCCCACGAAAAATGAAAGGCGCCCACCTGTTTGGTGATGATGAAATAAAAACCGATGAAAGAAATGGCAATTCCCAGCCACCCTGCCCAATGTATTTTCTCTTGCTTCAATAGAGTACTCAACAATGCCACTAATACAGGTGTCATGGCCATAACAACCGATGTTTTTGAGGCTGTAGTCCAGTTTATTCCATGGATAAAAACTAACTGGAAGGCAGTGTTTCCGATGATGCCCAGAAAGAATATTTTCAATATATCTGATTTGAGAAGAGAAAAACTTTCTCGACTTACGAAAAGCGCAATAATTAAGATAAAGGATGCAAAGAATAAGCGAATTCCGTTGAATCCCAAGGGTGATAATTCGCGAAGCGCTATTTTGATAAAAGAAAAATTTACGGCCCAGCAGAGTACGGCCATAAGCATCAAGGTGTCTGTGGCTCCGAATCCTTTATGTTCTTCCATTTCAACAACGAATCATGATGTATAAATTTATACGAGAAAAAGCAAAAAAGGATAAAATTCTGGGCGGAAGGCGTGATAAATAACTAAGGGTGAAGACCTTGCCCTATTTTGACCCTTTTTTCAACCGGGGATAACGAGCTTCAACTACAGACGCGATTCCTCCTCTTGGATTGAACTCTCCTGAGACAGTAGCACGAACAGGCCTGCAGGCCTTGACTACATCTTCCAGGATGCGGTTGACTGCATTCTCGTAAAATATGCCCAGGTTTCTGTAGGCCAGCATGTACATTTTTAATGATTTAAGCTCCACACAGTGCTCCTTGGGCACATAACGAATGAATATTGTCCCGAAATCAGGGAGACCTGTTTTGGGACAGACTGAAGTGAATTCAGAAAATTCTATTTTTATCTCGTAATCAGGGAACTGGTTGGGAAAAGTCTCGAGTGGAGGAAGCTTTTCCTTCAAACCGGCCCTTGCTTCTTTAGCGCTCATGCGAGGCTTCGTTTTCTTTTGTTTACTTTTTTCTTTCATTTTTAGCAGTATATATCAACTCAGGGAAGAAGACAATCCAGCATTATCAGGTCAGTCCCCGTTTTTGTAAGAAAGAGAACATCTTCAAATTGTGGACATCAGAAAATGGTCAAAAAATGGGGCCTGGCCCCATTTTCTCTCACATGTTTTTTATTCGATTTTCTTTTTGGTATAATAGCTGTTCGCTGAAGCAAGCCTTCAGCTCCTAATCTTCAATATTAGACGAGTGAATAACTTAGAGCTAAAACTTCCCTTTCGGTCTTTACAGCAAAAGAACTCTACGAAAAAAAATATTGCGCAGAACAAGAATTTATAAAAAATTATTCATGAGGAGCCGCAATTGAAAGAATGCGATATTGAAAAAAATATGGAAAAATGCAACTGCTCCTATGAGCCGTGCAGCCGCAAGGGAATCTGCTGCGAATGCCTCCAATACCACTGGAGTATGAAAGAACTCCCGGCCTGCTTTTTTCCTGATGATGTGGAAAGGACTTATAATCGTTCGCTCAGCAGATTCATCGAGATTTACAAAGACTGAGGTTTACTACGGATCCCTTGAGCAAAAAAAAAGATAAGAGCCCAGCTTTCCATACCTACGGACCTGTCCCTTCAAGGCGTCTTGGCTTTTCTCTTGGAATTGATATCATTCCTTTCAAAACGTGCTCTCTTAATTGCATCTACTGCCAACTCGGTCAAACCCCCAAAAAAACTATCCGTAGAAAAGAATATTTCTCCGCTTCAGATATCATCTCTCAAATCAAGAAGAAGCTTGACTCAGGGCAGCGGATTGATTACATAACATTCTCAGGCTCAGGAGAGCCAACTTTAAACAACGCCTTGGGAAAAATAATCAAAGAAATCAAAAAGGCGACTTCTATTCCCGTGGCTGTCCTGACCAACAGCACTCTGCTCTCTCGACAGAGCGTAAGAAGTGCCTTGATGGGTGCGGACCTGGTTATTCCTTCTTTGGACGCAGCCACCCAGCAGACGTTCGTCAAAGTAAACAGGCCCCACTCGTCGATCAGTATTAAAGAAATCATGCAGGGCTTGCTGAAGTTCAGTAAAGAATTTAAGGGTTCGATCTGGCTGGAGATCATGCTGGTTAAAGGTGTGAACGACTCTCCTTCTCACATCAGAAAGCTAAAACAAGCCATCGCCAAGATAAAGCCTGAGAAAGTGCAGCTCAACACAGTTATCCGTCCTCCTGCTGAAAAGCACGCTCGTCATATAGGCCTGAAGGACCTTGAAAAAATAAGAAACATTCTTGGTGAGAACTGCGAAATCATCGCTGAATCCTCAAGGGAAGCGCAAATATCAAGCTCAGAAAATCTTGAAGCGGCGATACTTTCCCTGGTTCAAAGGAGGCCTGTGACTCTGGCAGATATCTCAGCTTCTTTAGGAAAGGGCAAGGAGAAAATTAAAAAATCTCTCGACGCTCTCCTTGCAGAGGGAAAGATTAAATCTGTCACCCACAAAGGCTCAAAATATTTTGAGCCAAAATGAAACATTAATTATAATTAGAGGTCAGCATGAAGGAAGTGAAGGACTTATCAAAAGAAGAGCTGATTGGACTGCTGGAAGATGCCTCAAAGAACTGGCTAACCCATGACGGCCTCTGGTTTCGAGCCGTTGAAGATAAATTCGGAATCGAGGCTGCCCTGGAGCTTGATAGGGAAGCCTGGGAAAAGTTCACTGTCATCGAAGCTAAAAGAATCATGGAAAGATTTGGAATTGAACCAGGAGGGGGAATCCCTGCCCTTGCTCAGGCTCTCAAATTCAGGCTTTATGCCCATATAAATGTCCAGGAAATTAAAGAAATAAGCGGCACGCACTGTGTCTTCCGTATGAAAAGTTGCCGGGTCCAGGAGGCAAGAAAAAGGCAGGGACTCTCTGATTTTCCATGCAAAACAGTGGGAATGGTTGAATACAGCGGTTTTGCTAAAACAATAGACCCTCGGATTAAGACAACCTGCTTGGTCTGCCCCCCTGATCCCCACCCTCCTGATGTCTGGTGCGCCTGGGAATTCCGTCTCGAACTTTAGCATCTATGAGCAGAGATAAAGCAGCACATTATGAAAAAAACTGGCGGCAGTACGATAAGTGGTATGATAATCATCAAGCCCTTTACCAAACAGAGTTAAAAGCTCTGGAGAAAGCAATGCCTTCTGGCATGGGTTTAGAGATAGGAGTGGGAACAGGAAGGTTCGCCTCTCCCCTATCTGTCCGGTATGGATTGGACCCCTCGTTCAATATGCTCAAACTTGCCAAGAAAAGAAATATCAATGTAATCCAGGGCGCTGGTGAAAACCTTCCGTTTAAAAATGAGTCTTTTCATTTTGTCCTAATTGTGTTTACAATAGAGCTTGTTGATGATCCCCCTCTTTTCTTGAAAGAAGCGGTAAGAACGTTAAAGAAGGACGGCGCATTAATCTTGGGCATTATGGACAGGGATAGTCAATGGGGAAAGTTTTATAAACAGAAAGCAGCTCAAGGCAAATCTTACAGTGACTTCAGTTTTTTAACTCCAGAAGAAGTTCTTGAGGTTTTTAAAAGCATCAACGTCGAATTCGAAGAGGCTTTCCAAACTCTCTTCCAGCCTCCTCCAGATATCAAAGACATAGAGCAACCTAAAAGAGGTTTTGGAAGAGGTGGATTTGTCGTGTTGAAAGCTGAAAAAATAGGTAACGCCTGAGATTTAGCGAAGAAAGAAATTATTTTCTTAATAAATAAGCATAATACAAGGAGTAAACATGTTTGATACTACCTATTTTCCCCAGGCAAAAAAGTTCTGGTACATGGGAAAATTTTATGAATGGGATCAGCCCAATATTCACGTCATGAGCCACGCTCTCCATTATGGTACCTCTGTCTTCGAGGGAATCCGGGCTTATAACACTCCTAAAGGGCCTGCAGTTTTTCGTCTGCCGGAGCACGTGGACAGGTTTTTTCATTCAGCTTCAACTTTATCTATGAAGGTACCCTACAGCAAACAGGAAATAACTGATGCGATTAAATCAATCGTAAAGGAAAACGAACTTGAATCCGCTTATATTCGCCCTCTCCTGTTCTACTCTTTTGGAAACTTAGGTCTTGTGCCAAAATTCTCTCCTGTGGAGTTAACAATAGGGGCCTGGGATTGGGGAGCCTACCTTGGGGAAAAAACGGAAAAAGGAGCTCATGTTTATATCGTTCCTTGGAAACGTGTCCATCGCTCCCAATTAAAAATGACCGCTAAACTCGGCGGAGCTTATGTGCAGTCAGCTATTTGCGGTATGGAAGCTCGTTCCCTTGGTTATGACGAGGCAGTTTTCCTTAACCTTGAAGGGAAAATAGCTGAAGGCCCCGGAGAGAACATTTTCATAGTAAAGGGAGGACTCCTCATAACAAACGATAAGACAGAATCCGTCCTTGAGGGAATCACTCGAGAGAGCGTACTCGAGATGGCCAAAGACCTCGGCATTGAAACCCGTGTCGGACCTATGACAAAGGAGGATTTCCTCCAGGCCGATGAGATCTTTTTTTCAGGAACTGCCGTCGAGATCGCGCCAATTATTCGTGTGGCAGACGGCTCGAACCCTGAAGAAGAGAAAAAAGAATACGTTATAGGATCTGGCAAGACCGGAGAAATAACTCAAAAATTAGCTAGGACGTACAAAGATGCAGTTAGTGGAAATATTAAAGAATACGAAAAGTGGCTGAGTTACGTCAACGCCTGATTCATCAAATCCACATCTTGGTTTTTCTGTAGGGATTTGATTCATCAAGCCCAAATGTGATTATTTTTTGTAGGGATCTGATTCATCAAACCTACATCTAATTGTTTTTTCTGTAGGGGTTTGATTCATCAAACCCACATTATTTATATAAAAAAATAATTTTTAAAAGTGGGGGCTTGATAAATCAAGCCCCTACAGATAAATCAAGTCCCTACAAAATAATCAAGTCCTTGCTGGTCTTTCTGGAATTTAACTTGTATTTCTGGTATAACTTCTTTTCACAAAATTATTACTTATAAAAATCTAAAATCCTAAGTTTAAGAAGGAGGACAAAAAATGGTAAAATTTAGGCCTGCGTTCTTTTCCCTTTTCCTTCTCGTCGTTGTTCCTATCATGCTCCAGAGCTCTGGCATCTTGCCGTTTGACTACAGATTAGAGGAGCTTGAAAACGGACTGAAAGTCGTCTCCATCCCCCAACCTGACCAGCCTGAAGTTATCTCCTACTACACTATCGTCCGCTCCGGATCTCGCAATGAAATAGAACCTGGAAAATCCGGATTTGCCCACTTTTTCGAGCACATGATGTTTAAAGGCACTAAAAATGTCTCCATCGAGGAATACACCAATTTCATTATCCAGCTAGGAGCTGGCACAAACGGTTACACCACCGATGATTACACATGCTATTATGTTGTTTTTGCTGGAAGGGAAAACCTGGAAGAAGTTGTTAGGTTGCAAGCAGACAAGTTCATCAATCTCTACTACGACGAAGAGATGCTTAAAACCGAGGCTTCTGTTATCGAGGGCGAGTATTACGCGAGTGTTTCCAATCCATCGAGACGAATCTATGAGCTCCTGAGAGATACTGCTTTTGAAAAACACTCTTACAAACACACGACTCTCGGCTACCTTAGAGATATCATGGATATGCCCAATCAGTTTAAATACAGCAAGCTTTACAGAACACGCTTTTATGCTCCAGACAACGCCATTCTTCTCGTCGTGGGAGATTTTGACCATGATCAATTGATGAAATTGGTCCAAAAGCATTACGGAGGCTGGGAAAAGTCCAACTATGAATTAGTCACTCCAGAAGAGCCTCCCCAAACAAAAGCCAAAAGGGCCCATTATGATTTCCCCACAAGAACACTCCCCCGAATTGCCATAGGATTCCATGGACCAGCCTACTCAGAAGAAAAAATCGACAAAGCAGCCCTCGACCTTCTGGCTGAAATTGCCTTCTCTCGCTCTTCCTCCATTTATCAGAGATTGGTTATAGAGGAACAAAAATGCCTCTCACTTGATACCAGCTTCTACAACAGGCGTGACGCCCATCTTTTGATTTTTGACGCAGTTGTCAAGCAGGAAAAAGATCTTCCTTACGTGGAGAAAGAAATATTTAAAGAAATAGAAAAATTTAAGAAAGAGCCTGTATCAGAAGAACTGTTGTCCGACGTAAAGTCCAACCTGAAATATTCCTTTATCAATGATTTAGATACTACTGACCATATCGCTGGCGAACTCGCTTTCTATATCAATCTGGCAACAGATCCCGGCACTGTCAACAAGCTCTTTGACCTTTATGAAAAAGTGACACCTGAAGATATTCAGAATATGACAAAAAAATATTTCAAAAAAACAAACAGCACCGTTGCTACTTTAGCAGGAGGGAAAGCAAAATGAGAAAAAACATAAAATACTCCTTATTAGGAATTCTTTCTTTAGGTTTGGCCTTGACGATTGTCTCTTGTGCCATGAAAAATCCTGATAAGCTAGCTTCTGAACTCGTCCCGGTGGAAGGAAATCCCCTTGCAAGCTTTAGAGTTCTTCTCGATGTTGGCTCTGCCAACGACCCTGCGGGAAAAGAAGGGCTCTGCCAGCTCACCTTAAGCCTCCTTGCTGGTGGCGGAAGTAAAAGCCTGACTTTTAAAGAAATACAAAAGAAATTTTATCCGATGGCTGCATCAGTAGGGCTAAGGGTGGATAAAGAGATGTCAGTTTTCCGCGGAACTGTTCATGTGGATAACCTAGAAAAATACTATGACATCTTCAAAGGCATGCTTCTCGAGCCCGGGTTTCGAGAGGAAGATTTTAAAAGGATAAAAACCAACCAGCTGAATTTTCTGGAAAGAACCCTGGTCAGCAACCGGGATGAACAGTTTGGTAAAGAAATCTTAAACTTGATGATGTACGAAGGGCATCCTTACGGTCACCATCAATCTGGAACTGTGGAAACTCTAAAAAATCTGACCTTAGACGACATCAAAGCTTTTTACAAAGAGCAATTCGTGCAGGGCAATATCACAATTGGCCTCGCCGGAGGCTATCCTTCTGACTTTCCCGCCAAGGTCATGCAGGATTTCTCCTCTCTGCCTGAGGGACATACGACTCAGCTCAGTTTGCCCGAACAGCGGATGCCTTCCGGTCTTGAAATCGTCATCGCTGAAAAGAAGACACCTGCCACTGCCATGTCCATGGGATTTCCTGTCTCTATCTCGAAGGCTGATGATGATTATTTTGCCCTGTGGATTGCGGTTGCTCATTTTGGAGAACACAGACAGCATCTTTCCCTTCTTTTCCAGAAAATCAGGGAAGAGCGAGGACAAAACTACGGCGATTATGCCTATGCTGATCATTTCATCCAAGGAAGCAAAAAGTTTCCAGGGCAAAATTTCTGCCGCCAGCAGCAGTACTTCTCAATCTGGATCCGACCTCTGGCAAATTCAAACCGCCATTTTGTGTTGCGCCAAACCCTAAGAGAGCTCAAAAAACTTGTTGAGGAGGGAATCCCAGAAGAAAGATTTGAATTAGCCCGTACCTATCTCCTCAACTATACAAAGCTCTACGCTCAAACTCTATCGGAAATACTTGGCTGGAAGATAGACTCCAAGTACTACGGCTACAAAGACTTCCTGGCTGAAGTCCAGAGAAGGCTTCCCAGAATTACACACCAAGATGTCAACAGCGCCATCAAAAAATACTTGAATTTTGAGAATCTCTACATAGCCCTCATTACAGACGACGCCGAATCTTTGAAGAATGATATAATCGCCAACGCTCCCTCTCCTATCACCTACGCCAATCCTAACATGCCTGAGAAAATTCTTGAGGAAGATAAAATCATCCAAGTTTTCCCTCTTGACGTCAAACCAGAGAAAGTGACAATAGCTCCAGCTGCAGATTTCTTCCAGAAAGCGGGTGTTCCAAAGTCAAACTAAGACAGGGACAAAACGGACTTTTATTGAAAGTCCTTCAAGGTAAAGCAGGCTGGGTTTTTTGCAAGAATCGCAGCGCCAGCCCAGCACTTGAGAACTGAAGTTAGAAGCTGGGATATACCTTTTGAGATTTTTTTGTATTAGATTTCAATCTCTTTTTTGGCCTCATCCAATATATCTGTTCTAATCTCTCCCCCGCAATATTTTGTGATCAACCGGCTTAAATCCTCTGCAACTTCTGCTAATTCTTCTCTCGTCACAGGAGGAAGCGCTTCGATAACCAGAATGACATCTTTAGTCTCTTCTGTCATTTTTGTTTTATCACATTCCCTCCAGTTCCATCTTCGACACAGCACCTCTTTCCCATCTGTATAGACAACTTCTCCTTGTTTGGCCGTTTCACTCTCTGTAGAATTAAGGGCGATGAAAGACTCATCTCCAGCTGCAAACTTCAAGATAATATCTCCATCTACTTTTGCCATATCATCTCCCCCAGCAGGGATCATGTGCTTTAAAGAAATATAGTTGTAAAGATCAACGATCTTATTGATGTGTCTTAAGTCAAGCCCTTTCAAGACCATCCGGTAAAGGCTTTCAACCGAACTCTTGTATTTTTTAGGCTTGGCTCCAAAAGACGAATAAGCCTCTCTCCAGGCATTGACCTTTGGATTCTTAGAGAGTGTCTCAGTGTCATAGTTCTCTCTTATCTCCTTTTCTTTTTCTCGAATAAGCTGCATGATCTCATCGCTATGGCCAAGGTTACCGATACTTCTGGCAGTTACAACTCCTATTTTTAGCTCTGGAAACTTCTCAAAAATCTTAGTATCGATTTTAAGTTTCATCACTCATCTCCAGGAAGCCGCGAGCGAACCGAATCAAAACTAATCTCCAACTCTAAAGCAGACTGAAATATTACTTCAATACCTCTGCCGCCTTTGTTTTTATCAACTCCCATGCTTCTTTTACATGGCGTTCCTCTGTAGTCCTCGAGCCGATTGATAACCGAAGCACGTATTTTCCCCGTAAAGAAGTATGCGTTAAGAATACTTCTCCAGTCTGGTTAAGGCCCTCGAGCAGCCTTCTATTCAGATCATTGAGAGCTTCTTCATCCCGCCCATCATTCAGGCGAAAACAGACTAAACTCAAACTTACTGGCGCCATGAGCTCAAAATTTTCATGCTCTTCTACCCATTCTTTGAACTCCTGGGCTAAACGAATATGCTCTCTTACTATCTTTTGAAGCCCTTCGACTCCGTAGGAGCGAATCACAAACCAAAGTTTAAGAGCCCGGAATCTTCTTCCCAGTTGGATGCCCCAATCTCGGAAATTTTTCACCTGGGCATCCAGCCCAGTCTTTAGATATTCGGGATGGATCTCGAACGTTCGGATCAAAACGCCTGGATCCTTGACAAAATAGGCCGAGCAGTCAAAATTCGTAAGCATCCATTTATGGGGATTAAAGACAAAAGAGTCCACGTACTCTGCTCCTTCAAGCATCGACCTTTTCTCAGGGAGTATAGCGGCTGTTCCAGCAAAAGCGGCATCAACATGAAGCCAGAGGTTATGACGGCGGCATATCTTGCCGATGGCTCCCAAAGGATCAATGGCCGTGGAGGATGTTGTTCCGAGAGTAGCAACGACACAGGCTGGCTGCAAACCATTTTTCTTATCCTTCTCCACAGCCTCTTCAAGCCCGGAAGGCATCATGGCGAAAGAATCGTCTGTGGGGATATAGCGGAGATTCTCCCTGCCGTAGCCAGCGATTTTCGCACCTTTTTCGATACTTGAATGAGTTTCTTCAGAAGCGTAGACGATCAGAGGCTTCTTCAGCCCCTCTTGATTCGCTCTAAAATCTGTAGCCTTTTCTCTGGCCGTAAGAAGAGCGACCAGAGTTGCGGTAGAGGCTGTATCCTGGATAACTCCCGCCATCCCTTCTGGAAGTCCCAGCATCTGGCGCAACCATTCCATTACTACCTCTTCAAGCTCTGCTGCAGCTGGCGAGGTTTGCCAGATCATGCATTGCGCACCGAGAGCTGCGGTCAGCAATTCGGCGAGAATGGAAGGAGGGCTGTTGGTGGCAGGAAAATAAGCATACCAGGAAGGATGCTGCCAGTGGGTTATTCCGGGCAGTATGATCTCTTTAAAGTCATGGAAAAGATTCTCCATGGGCTCCCCCCGAACCGGTGGTTCAGAAGGAAGTTTGTCCCGAATCTCACCAGGTTTAACCTGCGAGAGAACAGGAAACTTTTCAAGTTCAGCCATGTAATCAGCGACCCAGTCTACGAATTTATAACCATATTCCTTGAATAATTCCTTATCCATGATGTCACTCCTTTGCTTCAAAGAAGGAACTCTTTTTCACTCAATAATACCTTCTAAGTCATTCTAAAAAATATAATTCTGTTAGTCAAAAAGATCTGAAGAGGGGGATACTTTCTTCATTGCTCTTAAAATACTGCCAAAATTGCTTTAATTAGGGCAAAAAAGCGCTAAAAGACGGTCAAAATAACGGATTTTAAAAAATTAGAAAAAATATGTTGAAATTTGGTCATCATTTATGATATAATAAGATTTTATTTGGGGGGGCAAAAAAACAAATCAAAATATAGCCACTTTTCTGTCTGTCTTACCTTATAAAACCTAAAACATCTCCAGTTACCTTTAATCATGTATTCCCATGAAAATCACCAAAGCAGGTAGCTTTCAAACAAACTTGCAACTTTTTTTTGAGATTTAACGTATTTATATATGGAGAACAAAAATGAAGCAGATCGAAGAGAAAATCAACAGAACACCCCTCCTTGGTGCCCCTCCTTTTTTCAGGGAGTTTAAAATAAATCCCCTTATTTACTGATTTATCCCCTTAAGCAGGCTGCCATTTTTCTTATAAGAGAAAGGCAGCCTGCCCTCTTTTTAAAGACATAAGTATCAGACCTCATCACCCCTAAAATGGGGCCTGGCCCTAAAATGGCCTAAAATGGGGCCTGGCCCCATTTTGGCCCTATTTTCCCGCATTCTGTTATAAAGTCAGAAACTTCTTGACAAGCAGAGAAAAAGAATTTTTAATTAGGTTGCTGAAACAGTATTTCTTTGACAATCGAGATTCAGGTTTAAAGGAAAGGGAAGTCCGTGAAAAGCGGACGCAGCCCCCGCTACTGTAATCGGGTACGAATTCCAGATTATGCCACTGTCCTTGCCTAAAAGGACGGGAAGGCCTGGAAAGAGGATAACCCGAGAGTCAGGAAACCTCCTTTAAACTTCTGAAACCCATCTTCGGGAGGAAGGTAGGGTGGTTTTTTTTGCTTGCCCCTCCCCTGAAAAATAAAGCAAGCATATGTTTACATTTTCCGTGTCTATTTAACTGCGGGGGCAAAAAGCTTTGGAGGAATAGAAAATGATTAAAAAAATTCTTTTCTTTGCCCTTGCTTTAACAATCTTACCCTTCAGTGCTTTCTCTAAGGAAAAGTCAGAGGATGAAAAAGTCTCTACTTCCACAATCCAACATGAGATCGTCGTTACCGCCACCCGCCTCGAGACACCGGCCAAAGAGGTCGCAAGTTCTGTGACCGTTATCACAAGAGAGAGATTAGAGCAGTCAAAGAAGGCCACTGTCATCGAAGCCCTCCAGGAAGTTTTAGGAGTATCAGTCATCCAGAATGGCCCCCCCGGAGGAGTAGCCTCTGTTTTCCTCCGCGGAGCAAACTCTGAGCACACATTAATCCTTATGGACGGAGTTGAGCTCAACGATCCTATCTCACCTTCCCGTTCCTTTGACCTCGCCCACCTTACTCTTGATAACGTCGAACGCATAGAAATTCTCCGTGGCCCCCAGAGCACCCTCTACGGCTCTGATGCTCTAGGGGGAGTGGTGAACATCATTACCAAAAAAAGGACGGGAAAACCCAAATTTTCTCTTTCCAGCGTTGGCGGCTCTTACGGGACGATCATTACCAGTGGGGAAATAGGCGGCAGCACTGAGACAATCCATTATTCGCTCGGAACATCTTATTTTCGAAGCGAAGGCTTCTCTGCTGCCGGCGCCAATTATGAAGGAAACGAGGAAAAAGATGGTTACCGGAATCTCTCATTATGGGGGAGATTAGGATTTCGCCTTTTTGATAATTTCGATGTTGATCTCATCGTCCGAACGCTGAACACTCAAATCGATGTTGATAACTTCGGAGGTGCCAAAGGTGATGACCCGAACAACGTGCAGGATTACGATGCTCTATTCATCAAGACTCAGCTCCGCAATCTCATGTTAAATAACCGCTGGGAACTGAAATTAGGATTATCTGTTGTAGATTATGATCGC
>WVZK01000006.1:18071-48332 GCA_011772475.1 Candidatus Aminicenantota bacterium
TATCTTCAAGACCAAATCAGGCTCGCCAATCGATTTTTCGCAACACTAGGATTGCGGCTCGATGACCACAGTCAATTTGGCTCTGCAGTCACATACCGCTTCGCGCCTGCTTATATCATGGAAGCTGCCCAGACAAAGCTCAGGGCAACCTATGGGACGGCCTTTAAGTCACCATCTCTCTATCAGCTCTTCGCGCCCGCAACATTTTTTGGGCCTATCGGGAATACGGAATTAAATCCAGAAAAATCCACAGGCTGGGATGTTGGAGTCGAACAACAACTTCTGGGGGGAAAAGTCCTGCTGGGCGTGACATATTTTTACAACGACTATAAAGACCTTATAAACTTTGACTTCCTTCAAGGATACATGAATATCGGAAAAGCGCAATCCAAGGGAACAGAAATTCTTATTCAGGCTCGTCTTTCTGATAACGTGTTGTTTAACGCAACTTACACTAGAACAAAGGCCAAGGATGAGGACACTGATGATGATCTTTTAAGAAGGCCGAGGCAAAAATTTTCGGCAAACCTAAATTATAGCTTCCAAGCAAAAGGCAATATCAACCTGACTTTTATCCACATCGGAAAACAGGATGATATGGACTTCTCAACCTGGCTTCGGATAACTCTGCCTAGTTATTCCCTCCTTAACGCTGCAGTGTCCTTCAATTTTACCCCTAACCTCCAAATCTTCTCCCGCCTGGATAACATTCTTGATAAAGAATACGAGGTGATCAAAGGATACGGAACGCCCGGCTTTTCTGTTTATGGCGGAGTGAACTTTACCTTTTAATATCAAAGGTTGATATCTAGGTCTATTTATTCTTATTACCCCAACAAATAATACAGCTACAGGTAAATATTTATCAGGGCACCTTCCTCTCCTCTCCGCCAGAGATCTAAAGCTGAAGCATTTCCATATCCATTATAATTTATTGCTATGGTAAAGGTTTTGGGAAATAGCCGCAGCGACCATTGAAGATTTAGCCTTCGGAAGTCGCTCTTCGAGGGAATCCGACTGAGTCGGGCGGCGAGTATGTCTGAGCGGAGCGAGTTACGCAGCCGCCGAGAAGAGCGAATGGAGAATGGCGTTAAAAATCTGAAGGGAGCCGGGCTATTTACAAAACCTTTTCTAATAACGGAGATGGAGATGCTTAGACCTAAAGCCCCAGTCCTTGCTTATGAAGGTAAATAAATTTATACTTTTATTTTTCAAACCTCGAGGAGGTATAACCATGAAAAAAAAATCACTTGCTATGTTTATAATGGTTTTATTTGCATATTGCTCTCTGTGGTGCCAAATTCCAGAAAATACTGCCCTCACCTTAGAACAGTGTATTTCCATTGCTCTTCAACAGAATCCTCTTATCCTATCCTCTCTCGGACAATATCAAGCATCTCGAGCTCGCATTAGCCAGGCGAGAGCTCTTCCCCAGCCTTCCATATACTATGACTCTGATTTGCAGCCTAAGTTTTTTAACTTTAAGGATTCAGGAGAATCCTATTTCGGCCTGACTCAGAGCATCGAGTTTCCCGGTAAAAGACTTCTTAGAGGAAAAATTGCCTCCAAAGAATCAAGTGAAATCATGGCAGATATCGACCTTCTAAAGCTCGATATCGTTTTTGAAGTTAAAAGAGCTTTTTACAGCCTTCTTCTCGCTCAGGAAAAATTAAAGTATGCTCAGCAGGATCTAGAGCTTGCCCAGGACTTCTTTAAAAAAGCCCAGTTAAAATTAAGAGCTGGGGATGTGGCCAAGGTAGAAGTTTTAAGGGCCGGCGTTGAAGCCTCAAAGGCAGCTAACGAAGTCAGATCAGCAGAGAATAAGGTAAGATTAGCAAAAGCAATGCTGAATTTTCTTTTGGCAAGGAAGAAATATACTCCTTTAGAAATAAGCGGGAAATTGAAAAGGCCGTCAGCAGACCTTGGTATTGATGAATTAATAAAAAGAGCTCTTTCCCTTCGCCCTGAGATTAAGGGAATAAATTTTTCTTTGGAACGAGAAAACCTCGTGAAGAAACAGGCTTATTTAAGCTATCTTCCAGACTTTGACCTGGGAGTATCAAAGCATCGTTTAGTTGGGGAAGGGACATACTGGGATATAACTATCTCCTTTCCTATTCCTCTCTTTTTCTGGCAGCCTAAAAAAGGAAAGATAGCAGAGGCGAAAGCCAACATCGAATCCTTGAAAAAAGAAGTGGAGCATTTAATAAACACTATCACTTTGGAAGTGGAAGAGGCTTATATGAATGCTCTAACAACAGACAACCAGATCAAGCTCTTCGAAGGCGAGATGCTCAGCCAGGCAGAAGAGGTTTATAAAATGTTTCTCCTGAGTTATCAGGAAGGAGAAATCGGCGGTATAGAATTGATCGAAGCCCGCAGAACGCTGCTCGAAACCAGAAAATCTTACTCCGATGCCCTGTATAATTATGACCTAGCCCTGGCCGCGTTGGAGAAATCCATAGGCCAGAGTCTTGAAGGAAACAAGTAACTAGAATAACTTGATTTTATAAAGAGCCCTCTACCTCAATTTCCTTTATAAGTGATCCAAGAGAGTCTTTACGCCTATCAGGATAAGGGTTAATCCCCCCAAAAGTTCCGCTCTTTTGCCGATTATTCTGCCAAAAAGAGGTCCTATATTTACGCCAAGCACCGTCATAAAAAAAGCAACTAGGCCTATGACAACAGCCGGATACCAGATCGCTACCTGAAGGGCAGCAAGGCTTAAACCCACCGCCAAAGCATCGATGCTTGTAGCAACAGAGAGCACAAGAAGAGACGCGCCTTTTGTTGGATCAGCCTCAGCATCTTTAATTTTCTTTCCGCTTTTAAATGATTCATAGATCATTTTTCCGCCTATAACTGCGAGCAAGCCGAAAGCAACCCAATGGTCAAAAGGCTCTATGTACCTCACCAAGATATTTTGCCCAGCATACCAGCCGATGAGAGGCATCATGAACTGGAATAAGCCAAAGTGTGACGCCAGCCTTAAAGTCTGTCGTTTTGTTATTGTTTCACTGTTTAAGCTTATCCCTACAGAAACGGCAAAGGCATCCATCGCCAGGGCTAAAGCGACAGCAATAACAAGAAAAAAATTCATGCTTTCTGTTTATTTCCTTCTCTTATCGTTTCTGCAAAAACTCCAGGGCAAGGCTGGTCATTAGAAGCACAGCTTGGGGCAGAGCCTTCTCATCAAGATCAAAGGCCGGATGATGGTGAGGAAATTCCATCCCGTCACCTATCCCGAAGAATAAAAATGCACCGGGTACCTTCTCCAGAAAATAGGCAAAATCTTCGCCCCCCATAACCGGGTCGATGTCCTTAATCCTTTCCTCTCCCAGAGTATTCTTAACCACATCTAATACCAAATCCACCATGGATTCATGGTTTACAAGAGGAGGATAACCTTTTTCATACTTAAATTCAGCCGTGGCACCAAATGCTTTGCACGTCTCTTCCGTAATCTCCTTCAGGCGTTTTTGGGCTAATGACTGAAGGGAAGGATCAAATGTTCTGACCGTACCTGTCAAGGAAACTTCACCGGGAATGATATTATAAATTGTTCCTCCGTTAACCGTACCAAACGAAACCACAACAGGTTTAAGAGGGTCTATGCTGCGGCTGACTATGCTTTGAGTGTTCACAACAAGATGGGAAGCGACGAGGATAGGATCCACTGCCGTATGAGGCATGGAGCCGTGGCCTCCTTTTCCTTTTACGGTAATATAAAAGGCATCGGGCTGGGCCATCATCGCTCCCCTCACAATCCCGACAGTTCCTGTAGGAAGCGGCTGCCAGAGATGGAGCCCAAAAATAGCATCCGCTCCCTCCAGTACTCCCTCCTCAATCATCCTTTTTGCTCCCCCTGGGATTTTCTCTTCCGACGGCTGCAAAAGAAAAACTGCATTTCCTTTAAACTTCTCTCTTCTCTGGGAAAGAAGTTTGGCAGTGCCCATCAAGATAGCCATATGGCCATCATGGCCGCAGGCATGAGCAGCTTCAGGATTCTCTGACTTGTATTCTTTGTCTCCTTCCTCCTTGAGAGGCAAAGCATCGATATCAGCACGCAAGGCAACAGTAGCTCCTCCAGGCTTCCCCTCCAAGACTGCTCTCAGACCCGTCTCTGCGTGAACTTTTACTGGAAGACCAAGACTCTCCAAAAATTTGCGGATAACAGAGGAGGTCCTGTGTTCCTTGTAGGCTATCTCAGGATGGCGATGAAAGTCTCGCCTCCATTCAATCAGTTGAGGGGTTAGCTCTTTAATGTCTTTTTTTAGATCTTCAATCATTTGCATCCTCCATAAGCTCGATGATTTGCTGTAAGGTTTATCTCGCATAACTCAGATATTCAGTTTATGTCTATTATTCGCCTTTTGTTTTAGATAATTTTCAGCCAAGCAGATGGTTACAGTGATAATGCTATTGACCACAAGCCCGACAAAGCCCGCATTCATGCCTAAGAAAGGATCGTTTTTTCCGATGATAAGAATAACTACTACAGCAATTCCTGTTATCATCCCGCAAATAACCCCGGTTTTTGTTACTCGCTTCCAGAATAATCCCAGGATCACACCTGGGAAAAACTGGCAAACGCCGTCATAACCGAAGATAAGGAGCGGAACCAGCTCGTTGGGCAAAAAGATAGCAAAAAGGAGAGCAAAAGTCATGATAACCAAAACCATGGACCTGGAGAGAGTCATGACCTTTTCCTCGCTGGCACGAGGATTTATCCCGGTCTGGTAGACATTTTTGGCCAAAAGAGTTGAGGCAAAGAGGACAAGAATTGCAGCAGGGACCATGGCTGTCACAGCTCCGGCTGCTCCTACAAAGCCCATAAACCAAGAAGGGTAGGTTTTGTTGACCAAAGCCAGAAAGGCCATATCCCCGTTTTTCAACCCTGGAATAACTAAAAGAGCCGTGAAACCGACCATGAAAATAAGAAGAATCGGAATCTGATAAAACGGCATGATAATCGCATTTCTCTTTATAATTTTGTCACTTTTGGCCGAAAAAGCAGAGCCAAAGACATGGGGCCACATGTAAAATCCCAATCCCGTTAAAAGCACTGTAGACATAACCCAAACAACACCCATTTGCGGTGCCGCCCCAGGGAAGACCAAGTAGTTGGGCCTCTGCTCGATCAGCGTGCGAATCATCTTCCCGAAGCCACCAAAGTAAATATAAGGGACTCCGATGCCGACAATAAAAACTGCAAGGACCATCAGGATATCCTTGATTATAGCAACCCAGGCTGCCCCTCTGAGGCCGCTGGTATAAACAAAAGCACAAGACAAAACAAAAGCAATTCCAATGGCAACATTAGAGCTCACGGCACCGTTGCTGGATACCTCAACAATCAAACCCAGACCAGCGAGCTGAAGTTGGAGGTAAGGGATTATGGAAAAAACTCCTATAAGAGCCACTAGCACACCGAGGAAACGGCTATCATAGCGCTTGATGAAAAAGTCGGGTTGCGTGTGGAGGCCGTGGCGCTTGCCCACCTTCCATAAGGCAGGGAGAATGAAAAAAGAAAGAGTGTACGCCAGGGCGCCGTATATTAAAATGTAAAAAGCTGGAGCTCCTTTTGAATATGCCCAGCCGCTCGCTCCAAGAAATGTAAAAGTGGTATATATCTCTCCGGCCATAAGAAGCCAGATTATGATGATCCCAAACCGACGCCCTGCCACTGTCCAGTTTTCTAAGTTCATCTTCACTCGCTTTCCGGCGAAAATACCCACGAGTGAAGAAATAATAATAGTCGCAAAAATAATGATCAGGGCAACGTTCACTCTTCCTCTCCTTCCTTGGGAATATTGAACTTCTTTTCACAATAATAGGCAGCAAGGAGAATGAAGGGAGTCAGCACGACCCAGGAGAGAATCCAGAACAATAGAAAAGGCAGTCCCAGGATAACAGGCTCCACTCGGTTTACAAGGGGAAGAGCAAAAACCAGAGTGATAAACGGAATTGCACCTAAGATCAGTGCGAATATTGTTCCTTTTTGCATCGAAATCTCCTTTATAAAAGTGCGCTCATTATATCAAAAGAAGAGAGGAGAAAAAAACAGAAATGAAAATCATGTATTCGAGTAATTTTCCATCTGCATTGAGAAAAGAACTTTTATCCTCAAACCATAAGACTTATAATAATAAACCTGGCGTTGAAAAGAGAGAATTTTAAGAGTAGCAACGAGGTCTTTTGCGGTCTTTATGCGGAAGATTAATTTTATGTTCCGGTTTTTTCTCTCTATTTAAGTTTATGGCAGTTCAAATACATCATGAAAAATACGATAATGCTCAGGGGAGTGAGGGTTCACAACCTAAAAAATATAGACCTTGATATCCCCCTTAATAAATTCATCGTGGTAACCGGAGTTAGCGGCTCTGGGAAATCTTCTCTGGCTTTTGATACTTTATACGCAGAGGGACAGCGTCGTTACATCGAATCTCTCTCATCCTACGCCCGCCAGTTTCTGGAGAGGATGGAAAAGCCAGATGCTGACCTTATAGAAGGAATCACTCCTGCCATTGCCATCCAACAAAAAGCTGTTACAAAAAATCCGCGTTCCACTGTAGCTACTGTCACCGAAATCTATGATTTCTTAAGGATTCTCTATGCCAGGATAGGAACCGTACACTGCCTCAAGTGTGGACAGCCTGTCAAAAGAGACACGGTTGACTCTATCGTCGAGATACTCTACACACTTCCTCCAAAAACTAAAATATGGATTTCTTTCTCCTGGCCTTTGAAAAAAGGAACTGCTGCTCTTAAAAAAGGCGGCTTTTTCCGGGTCATTCACAGAAACAAAATTATGAACCTTAACGAGGTCAAACTCGAAAAGAAAAACCAAATCGATGTTCTTGTCGATAGGATGGCTTTGGAAAGAGAAGAAAGAGAAAGATTGGTAGATTCTCTGGAGATCGCTCTAAAGAAGGGAGAAGGAAAAATAAAGGTTCGGACAGACAAGGACCAGGAGTTCATTTTCTCTGATAAGCTCGAGTGCAAGAAGTGTGAGATTGTCTACGAAGATCCGTTTCCCAATCTTTTCTCATTCAACAGCCCTCAGGGCGCCTGCCCCACCTGCCATGGCTTCGGCGATCTGGCGATGATTGATGAGGATAAAATTATTCCTGACAAAAACAAGTCTCTCGAACAAGGAGCGATAGAGCCCTGGACAAAACCGGTCTCCCAGGGAATGATGCGTGAAATGATTTCTGAAGCAAAAAAAAGAGGGATTGCAACAGATATCCCCTTTAAGAATTTAAAGGAAGAAGAAAAGAGATTTATCCTTGATGGTGGTGATGGTTACTACGGTGTCAAAGGCTTCTTTGAATGGCTCCAGACAAAAAAATACAAGGTCCAGGTGAGAGTTTTCTTAAGCCGTTATAGAAAATACGAACCTTGTCCCGATTGTTTGAAGATGCGACTCAATCCTCAGGCGCTGAGCGTCAAGATACAAGGGCTTTCCATCGGTCAAGTCGTCCTGATGACAGTTCAACAGGCTTATAAATTCTTTAAGAGGCTCAAGATCTCCCCCTTTCAAAAACTTGTGGCTGAAAAACTCATCGAGGAGATACAGAACAGATTAAAATTTCTGTTAGAAGTTGGCCTTGACTATATTACCCTGGATCGCATGACCTTTACTCTGAGCGGAGGTGAAGCACAGAGGATAAATCTGGCTGCTGCCCTGAGCGCATCTCTTGTAGGCACCCTGTTTGTTCTGGATGAGCCGAGTATCGGCCTCCACGCTCGGGACAACCACCGCTTGGTAGAAATACTTGAATCTCTAAAAGAAATTGGAAACACAGTGATGGTAGTCGAGCATGATCCTGAAATCATAAAATCTGCGGATGATTTGATTGACCTAGGACCCAGAGCAGGTGAAGAAGGAGGAAAGGTTATATTCAGCGGACCTATGAAAGAATTTCTCAAGAATCATGACTCCCTTACGGCTCAATATATCAGAGGTGAAAAAGAGATAAAGATCCCAGAAGAGCGAAGGGTATCGAGTAACTTTATAGAGATAAAGGATGCTCACAAGCATAACCTCAAACATCCGGATGTAAAACTCCCCCTCAACGCGTTCACCTGCATATCAGGAGTTTCAGGCTCAGGAAAAAGCACTTTACTTAACGACGTTCTCTACCAGGGTTGGCTGGGCGAGGCTAAGGATGGATATAAGACCATAAAGGGGAAGGAGAAGGTCGACAGAATCATAATGGTCGATCAGTCTCCACTCAGTACTTCACCCCGGTCCATCCCTGCCACCTACACCAAAGCCATGGATGAAATCAGGGAAGTTTTCAGTCAAACGAGAGAGGCAAAAGCTTTGGGTTATAAGCCCGGCTTTTTCTCTTTTAACACTCCTGGAGGAAGATGCCCGGAATGCAAAGGCGCTGGCCAGCAAATTGTAGAAATGCAGTTTCTCTCTGATGTGGTTTTAACCTGTGAGGCCTGCAACGGGAAAAGGTTCAAAAGCGATATTCTCGAGGTCCAATACAAAGATAAAAGCATTGATCAGGTTTTGCAGATGACCGTTTCTAAAGCTTTTGATTTTTTCTCTGGTCAGGCAAAAATCAGGAAAAAACTGACTCCGCTTTTGGAAGTTGGGTTGGGGTATTTGAAGCTGGGACAGCCCACCACAACTTTATCTGGAGGAGAGCTTCAGAGGATCAAACTGGCATACCACCTAATCCATCAGAAGGATAAAAGAACTCTCTATCTTTTTGACGAACCCACAATCGGCCTCCATCCTGATGACATCTCAGTGCTCCTCCGCTGCTTTCAAAAGTTAGTGGAGAAAGGGAATACAGTTATTGTCATCGAGCACAACCTTGATGTGATCAAATGCGCAGATCATATAGTCGATTTGGGACCAGAGGGAGGAGAAAAAGGAGGCGAAATAGTGGCTCAAGGCCCTCCTGAAGAAATCATCAAATCAAAAAAATCTCATACTTCCCGCTACCTAAAAAAATATCTTGTAGGGGTTTGATTCATCAAACCCTCCTTGGTGTTTTCTTTTAATTGTTTATTAAATAAATACGTTTCGTTTGAATTATTTATATTGTAGGGGCTTGATTCATCAAATCCTCCTCATTATTTTTCTTATAATTGTTTATTTGTCAAAAATATCTTTAAAATAATCCTCCAAATCCATGTTGAAATTCTTTGATAGACGATTTTCTCTATCTAATGCCCATTTTAACGGATTATTTATGATATATTCTCTAATAGAATCTAATTCCCGGGGAGAACGGACTGTATGCTCATAATAATTTCGCTGCCATTGGAAACTTGGAAAGAACCTATCGTGAACAATCTTTGCGGTTCTTGCTTTTAAATATCTGATGATTTTTCCAATAGTTCGTTTGGGATCTTGCATTAAAGCCCACTTCTTCTGTTTTTGAGATTTATGATTCTCTGTAGGGGTTTGATTTATCAAATCCACCTTATTTTTTTTTATGAAATTATTTGTAAAAGTTTGATCTATAAAACTCACCTCCATATCTTTTGCATTATCTTTAATATGCATCTGATGAATCAAACCTTCACCTATATTTTCACTATTATCTTGGTGCGCCTGCTGAATCATATGCCTGCATTCTTTTTTAATAACGACTATCCCATGAATATGATTCGGCATTATGATAAAGGCATCAAGGTCAACACCTTGAAATTTTTCAGGGATTTCCTGCCAGATATCTCGGATAATATCGCTAATCGGATATGAAATCGTAATCCCATCAACAACATTCCCCAAATAGCAAACCCTGTTCTCTGTGCATATCGTTATGAAATAAGCACCTGGTTGAGAATAATCATAGCCTTTCAAGCGAAGGGATCTACGCACAAGGTTTTTTTGAATATCTATCGCCATTTCTCCTTAATGAAAATGCGGGTTTGATAAATCAAATCCCTACAAGAAAATCATATAAACAACATAAAGGTGGGTTTGATAAATCAAATCCCTACAAAAAATCAAGCCCCTGCAATAAACCAAGGCCCTACGAAAAATCAATACAAGGTAGATTTGATAAATCCAGCCTCAAGAGTAAAGACACGTATTGTTTAATTATTTTCTCATTGTTCACGGATTTTATAGAAAAGCATGTTAGGTAAATCATATTCGCAGAAAATAAATCATATGCATAACATAAAAGTGGGTTTGATGAATCAAACCCCTACAAAATTCAAAATCCCATAAATAATTATAAGAAAAATAATAAGGTGGGTTTGATGAATCAAACCCCTGCAATAAATCACACCACAACGGGAGAACCTCTCTGCAATTTGACATCTCATTTTTTCGATGCTATATGTCTCTATTAATACTAATCCGTCATGGAGACATACGGCTGGCTATCCATCCTCCCGCCTCTTCTGGCTATTTTCCTTGCGATTAAAACAAAACATGTCTACGTCTCTCTAGTTCTTGGTATCTGGCTAGGGTGGACAATAATTAACTCCTGGAATCCAGTCACAGGCCTTATTCAAACAGTTAGTGCCCTCATAGCAGTGTTTAAAGACGAGGATAACACAAGGGTTGTCCTCTTCAGCGCCATGATAGGAGCAATCATCACCTTCACCCAATATTCTGGAGGGATGAAAGGCTTTATTAACTGGATCGTCGGGAAAGGAGGAGTCAAGACAAGAAAATCAGCAGGCTTTCTTGCCTGGTTCCTGGGATTTATTATCTTTATTGAATCGAGCATATGTGTGCTTGTCTCAGGAGCAGTTACAAGGCCCATCTTCGATAAGCTGAAAATCTCCAGGGAGAAGCTGAGCTATATTCTCGATTCGACATCTGCACCAAAATGCATACTCATCCCCTTAAACGCCTGGGGAGCCTTTGTCATCGGTTTGCTCATATCCCAGGGAGTGGATAACCCTGTTAGAGTCCTGGTTTCATCCATGCCCTTTAATTTTTATGCGATCCTCGCTTTAATCATCGTTTTGATTACTGTCCTGACAGAAAAAGACTTTGGTCCCATGAAAAAAGCAGAGCATAGGGTTAGAGTGGAAAACAAACTCCTCCGTGATGGGGCTGAACCCCTTATATCCACGGAAGTTGTCCAGATGGAGGCAAAAGAAGGAGTCCCGCCACGTGCTTTAAACATGATTCTTCCTGTCGTTACCATGGTGGCTATGATGCCTGTGGTGCTTCTTATAACCGGGAAAGGAAATCTAATGGAAGGATCGGGCTCAACTTCTGTCCTCTGGGCAGTTATCGCAGGACTCGCGGTCGGTGCTGTCGCTTACAGAGCCCAAGGAATAATGAAAGTCAAAGAGATTACAGATATTTTCATGAAGGGAGTGGGGGGCCTCATTCCCTTAGCCAGCTTGATGATCCTGGCGTTTGCCATCGGTGACGTTTGTGAGGCGCTTGGCACCGGGCCTTTTGTTGCCCAAGCCGCTAAATCTACTCTAAATCCAGGAATCATACCAACGGTTGTTTTTCTTGTCTCCTGCTTCATCGCTTTCTCCACAGGGACCTCCTGGGGAACTTTTGCCATCATGATTCCAATCGCGGTGCCCATGATCAATATCATAGGTCTCCATCCGGGATTAATCATTGCCGCTGTTCTCGGAGGCGGGGTTTTCGGAGACCATTGTTCCCCTATTTCTGATACAACAATTATATCCTCCATGGCTTCCGCGAGTGACCATATTGACCATGTAAGAACGCAACTTCCCTATGCCTTAACGGCGGCAGGACTCTCTATTCTTCTCTTTCTCATCTTTGGCTTTGTTTTATGATTGTTCCTAATCATACTCTGACAAAACAACAAAAAGTGTGGGCTTGATAAATCAAGCCCCTACAAAATATAAAACCTGATAAACAATTATAAGAAAAACAATAAGTGCGGGTTTGATAAATCAAACCCCTACAATATAATGGTAAAACAATTTGTTTGCTTGATGGATTAAATCCCCATAGAAGGAGGTTCGATCTCATGAAAAAACGATTTCATTCCTTTTTTATCGTTATTCTTTTCGCTTTTTGGACAACCTGCAGCAGTACTCTTATATATGCTACGGATTCTCAATCTTCCTATGATGAAGCGATAAAAAATTTTGAAAAATTTGTGAATGAACAGATGGCTTTGGATAAAGCTCCAGGACTTTCCGTTGGGTTCATGAAGGGCGATTATATCTGGACCAAAGGATTTGGCTTCTCTGACCTTGAAAATAAGGTCACGGCAAAGCCCGAAAGTTCTTACCGCCTTGCGTCCATAACCAAAACAATAACCGCAATCGCAGTGCTTCAGTTAGTTGAGGATGGAAAAATTGACCTCGATGCTGAGGTCCAAACCTATGTCCCCTACTTTCCCAAGAAGAAATGGCCGGTAACAGTTCGTCTTCTTCTAGGACATATTGGAGGAATTAGCCACTATAAAAACTACGATGTGGAAGGGCATATCAAAGTGCACAAAAATACAAAAGAAGCCCTGGCAATTTTTCAAGATTTTGACTTAGTAGCTGAACCAGGAACCAAATACAATTACTCAAGTTATGGGTTTAATCTCTTGGGGGCTGTCATCGAGGGAGCTTCGGGCCAATCATACGGAGATTACATTAAAAAACACATCTTCGACCCTCTCGGCATGGAAAATTCTCGTCTGGATAATCCTGAGGACTTGATTTCGAACCGAGTCAACGGATATCGCCTCATCAAAGGAGAAGTCAAGAACTCGGAATTTGTCGATGTCTCAAGCCGTTTTGCCGGAGGAGGCACTCGCTCCACGGTCGTGGATTTACTCAGGTATGCCAAAGGAATAATAGAAGGAAAGCTCCTTAAGAGCCAGACCTGGAAGCGTGCATTCACTTCAATGGCTACTCGCGACGGGACCTTTACAGGCTACGGAATGGGGTGGAGTGTTCGACCCTGGAACGGCCATTTCCAGGTAAGCCATGGCGGCTCTCAGCCTGAAACAAGAACACATCTTCTTATCTTCCCCACGGAAAATTTTTCTATCGCCGTCGCCTCAAACCTGGAAGGTGTCAATCTAAGGACTTATGTTAGAAGGCTGGCTGAGCTGGTGCTCGAGGAAGACTTCGACAGCGCCGCATTTGCATCTGATACGGCTGAACAGGTCGTCATTGACAACTGTGCCAGGGTATTCTCTTACGGGATGAGCAGCTTAGACTGGCATGATACCCATATCTCGAAGGACGAGGCAGAATTGGCCGCAGCTTTCTCTTATTTTGATAAATATGTCAACAAAAAATCCTTGAAAAAAAATTTCAAGGAAACAAAAAAGAAGATCGAGGATGGCTTTCATCCGGTTTCAAAGCAGGCATTAATAAAAGTTGGGTCCTTCATGGCTTTCGCCCTGAAAGAAAATCTTGGTGAAGAAAAAATCAAGGCTTATCATAAAAGCGGGCCCCTGGCTTTTTTCAGTGATTATATAAAAATCAGCAATAAGTGGCCTCACTCTAGAAATAATTATAAATATCCAAAAAGCTTTGCTAAATTAATCTCGAGCTGGGAAAAAGACTGGAACGCAACATACACTGATTATGTCCGCAATCTTTTGATCACCGCTAATACAGATTTTGATGAACTAGGCTCCAGATTGAAGAGAGCTTTCTCAGGAGCAGACTTCTATCCGGACTTCAGCAGAGAGATGGAAAGCGCTGGATTTTATTACTTATGGAAAGATGAAATCAAAAATTCTTTTAAAATCTTCAACTTAAGCCGCGAACTCTATCCTGATTCTCCTCTTCCGTTAAGCAACCTTGCGGCAGCTTACCTCTGGACAGGCAATGCCGAAGAGGCCAAGAAACTTTTCAAGAAAGCCTTTGCCTTGAATCCTGACCATTCCAGTGTGAGCTTGGGCGAGTTTCGCTATCTCGGAAGACGCCTTGAGAACGAAAAAAAGATGAAAGAAATCTTTGCCCTGGCAGAGATTGCCCTGGAGCTTTACCCAAAGAGTGCAGAGCTTCATAAAGAAATTGCAGATATTTACCTTAAAACCGGGCAAAAGGATAAGGCTCGAATTTTCTATAAAAAAGCATTGGAACTCGACCCCAAGCTCGAGGCAGCCAAAAAAAAGCTTGAAGAGCTTGAAAAAGAAAAAGAAACATAAAAATAAACATTTTTAAGCAGGTAGAAAATGAAAAAAGATATAGGAGATCTTTTCCAGAAAGAAACAAAATATCTCAGGGGTAAGCTTGGTGGTGGCGCCCTTTTCTGGCAGCCCCAACCTGAAACATACAAACGCTATCCCCAAGCTCCAAAAGTCAAACTTGAAATCCCCGAGAAGGATGGGGGAATGCCTCTCTGGCAGGCCATAAATCGCCGCCGGAGTGTCAGGAGTTTCAGCGACATACCTTTAAAAAAAGCTATGCTTTCCCAGCTCCTTTGGGCTTCTCAAGGAATCACGATGGAATCTATGGGCTATGGGCTTAGGGCAGCGCCTTCGGCAGGAGCGCTTTATCCGGTTGAAACCTACCTTGTTATCAATAATGCTGAAGGGATTGATCCTGGAATTTATCATTATGGGGTAGAAAACCACGAGCTGGAGCAACTCAAGCTGGGAGATTTCCGAGATGAAGTCGCTAGAGCCGCTCTCGACCAGGACATGGCTTTCTCCGCAAGCCTCGTTTTTATCTGGACAGCTGTTTTTGCAAGATCAAAGTGGAAATACAATCAACGAGCCTATAGGTATGTTTATCTCGATGCTGGCCACATCGCCCAGAATGTCGCTCTGGCAGCGGTCTCCCAAGGCCTGGGGACGTGCCAGATTGCTGCCCTTTACGATGAAGAGGTCAACTCACTCCTCGAAATCGACGGCGAAGAAGAGAGCGTTCTTTACATGACTGTTGTCGGACGCCCTCTTTGAAGCTTGCCCAGACGAGATAACTAAATAACATAAATTTCAGGAAACACATTTGAGAAACTTAATATGAGGAGGGACATCATGAAAAAAAAGTATTTTATCTATGCTTTTCTTATGTTTTTCTTGACCTCGTTTCTCGTTTTCCCCTCAAATGAAGGACAAGAGGAAAAATCCTGGCAATGGAGCCTGGAGAAAATAAAATCAAAGGTGGCAAAAGTAAGAGCAGGAAAAGGGCTCACTCCTGAAATCTGGCCGAACGGAGCAAAAGTAGCTGTTGCACTCTCTTTTGATTTTGATGCCGAGACAAATGCTCTAAGAGATAACAAAATCTCTCCTGGAATTTTTTCCCAAGGGGAGTATGCTGCCCGAACAGCCATGGTCAGAATCCTCTTCCTTCTCGACAAATACAATATCCCGGCAACCTTTTTTGTGCCTACTGTATCCGCCCTGCTCCATCCAGAGGAAATAAAAGCGGTTGTGGCCAAAGGAAGACACGAAATAGGGCTTCACGGCTGGATTCATGAGAGAAATTCTCTTCTCTCCGAGAAGGAAGAGAGAGAACTTATGAAGAGATCTTATGAAACTCTTAAAAAGATCACCGGAAAGGCCCCGACAGGAATCCGGACTCCCTCTTGGGATTTCAGCCAATCCACACTTAAAATAATAAGAGAGTTGGGCCTCCTCTACGACAGCAGCCTTATGGCAGATGACCGACCATATGAACTTCTTGAAGAAGGTAAGCCAACAGGAATTGTAGAGCTTCCAGTAGAGTGGCTTCTTGATGACTACCCCTATTTTGGTTTTGATAGATATTCGAGCGTGCGCCCCCATATTGCCCCCATGGATGTCCTTGCCATCTGGGCTGCTGAATTCGATAAGGCCTATGAAGAAGGAACCCTTTTTGTCTTAACCATGCATCCTAAATATATCGGACATCGTAGCCGAATCATCATGCTCGAAGGACTAATACAGCGAATAATCGCCTACAAAAACGTATGGTTTGCAACACACGAGGATGTCGCACGTTATGTGAGCAAGAGCATAGAGAAATAAATTAGTGGCTTTTAAAAATTTCTTGTCTAGGGGCTTGATTCATCAAGCCCGCCTTGTTATATGATTTAAATGGGCTTTGTGAGCGAAGCGTGGAATTCCCAAACTTTGCTCTGCCATAAAGGAAAGAACAAGTATGAGAGTGCTTCTCCAAAAGGGCTCGCGATAAAAAATAAAAAACGGAGGTATCTTATGAAAGCAAGAAATATCTTCCTTAAGCATGTATTTATGTTCATTTCCGGCCTTCTCATTTTGGGACAGCTAACCATCTTTCCCTGTACCGTAGCTGTAGTCTCTGGAAAGGCAACTCCAGACGGACGGCCCCTGATGTGGAAAAATCGAGACACATCTGGCTTGGACAATAAGATGATTTACCTCAAAGGAGAAAAATATGACTTCATCGGATTAATAGATGCCAGGGACAAGAAACCGGAAAACATATGGGCAGGAATCAACACCAAAGGATTTGCGATAATGAATTCTGCTTCTCGCGACCTTTCCAATGGAGAAACCGGCATGATAAATAACGGCCGGTTTATGAAACTTGCTCTCTCAGAGTGCGCCAGTGTTTCAGATTTTGAAAATCTTCTAAATCTCACTAACGGGAATAGAAATGTCGGCGCAAATTTCGGTGTCATTGATGCTGACGGAAATGCCTGTTTCTATGAAACGAGCAACTCGACTTTCAAGAAATTTGACTCCAAAGATCCGAAGGTCGCACCTCAAGGATATATCATCCGAACAAACTATGCCTTCTCCGCTCCGGTAAAAGACGGCGGCGGAGGCTATATCCGGTTTGAAAGAGCCTCAAAGCTGTTCCAAGAAGCCTCAGCTGAAGAGCGCCTCGACTACAAATTCATCCTTCAGGCAGCAGCTAGGGACCTTGTGAACGAAAAACTCAACTCTTTTCCCCTTACAGACCCCAAGGTTTATGACTCAAGCTCACCCGTCTATATCAATACAAACGATAGAATAAACCGTAATTCTACAGCCTCAGTGGCTCTTTTTCATGGCGTCTCTGACCCTAAAAAAGCCTACCTCGCCACCATGTGGATCCTGCTCGGTCAACCCGTCTGCTCGGTGGCGGTGCCGTTATGGGCGCATGCGGCTACTGTCCCAGAGGTTCTTGCTGGACCTGAAACTGCTCCTCTAAATGATTTTTCAAGGGCTATAGCTTCTTATCTCTACCCAGATCAAAGAGGTAACTTGAAGCAGTATATGAACGTGTCCAGGTTGATCCATTATGGGGGAGAAGGAGTATTGAGCAGGCTTTCAAAGATCGAAGATAAGATTTTTGCTGAGACGGAGATGAAATTAAAAGAATGGGAAAAGAAGAAACCAGCCAAACAAGATGTGGTTGATTTCCAAGAGAAAATGGCGACTGGGATCTATAAAGCCTTAAAGAGCTCTTTTCCTGATATAAAAATCCCGGATTAAGCTCTAGAATTCTAAAATCACCCACGTAAAGGCAAGAAAGATTATTTTACTGCGGGTTTCTCTGGAGGTTTCTCAACAGCCTTCTCGACAGCTATCCCAGCCGCTTCCTCGGGAGCTTTTACCGCAACTTCTTCAGCGACTTTCTTAGAAGGCTTCTCATCGGCTTTTTCTGCAGCTTCTTCCGAGGGAAGAAGCCCGACTGCCTTTCTAATCTCCTTATCCAGCTGCGCGGCTAACTCCTCGTTCTCTTTCAACAGCTTTTTAACATTGTCTCTTCCTTGGCCTAATCTTTCTCCTTTGTAAGAATACCAGGTTCCGGTTTTTTCGATAATCCCCGTATCTACTCCGCAGTCAACTAAGTCACCCTCCTTCGAGATTCCCTCACCATAGATAATGTCAAACTGAGATTCCCTGAAAGGAGGGGCCATTTTATTCTTAACAATCTTCACTTTCACTCTGTTCCCGATGACCTTATCTCCTTCTTTTAGTGTGGCGATTCTCCTGATATCAACCCTCAATGAAGAGTAAAACTTTAGGGCTCTTCCGCCTGTGGTAGTCTCTGGGCTTCCCAGAAAAAACCCGATTTT
This sequence comes from Candidatus Aminicenantota bacterium, assembly GCA_011772475.1. GTDB lineage: Bacteria > Acidobacteriota > Aminicenantia > Aminicenantales > Aminicenantaceae > SOIV01. The sequence continues at coordinate 35,989 of WVZK01000006.1, forward strand.
TTCTCTTATCTGGTTAACGAAGATAAAACATGTCTTGGAACGGCTGACTATGGCAGTTAGCTTTCTCAAGGCTTGGGACATGAGGCGCGCTTGAAGACCCATATGGGCGTCTCCCATCTCTCCTTCAAGTTCTGCCTTGGGCACCAAGGCAGCTACGGAGTCGACGACTATGACATCCACGGCCCCACTGCGGACAAGAACCTCGGCGATCTCTAAGGCCTGTTCTCCGTAATCAGGTTGAGAGATGAGGAGGCTATCGACATCCACACCCACACTGGCGGCATAATTCGGGTCTAAGGCATGTTCAGCATCAATAAAGGCGGCCTGGCCGCCCTGCTTCTGAGCTTCGGCAATGACATGAATGGCCAGGGTCGTTTTCCCCGTCGCTTCTGGACCAAAGACCTCGACAACCCTTCCTCGCGGAAACCCGCCTATTCCCAAACTCAAATCAAAAGCGATGGAACCAGTTGGGATTGTGGGCACTTTTATTGCCGCCTCTTTCTGTCCGAGCTTCATCACCGTTCCTTTGCCAAATTGTTTCTCTATCTGAGAAAGCGCGGCTTCAATCGCTCGGTCTCTCGAGCCTTGTTTTTGTTCGTTTTCCTCTTCTTTCATTTTATCCTCCCAAAACCAAATGGGTTTTTATCAATTTTTAAATATTCTTTTTTTGTCCCTTAATTTTAACTTATATTTTAATATTATTAAATAGTTCTTGTTATTTTTTAGGCAATTAGCACCATAAATTATTTTTCGTACTCGTAAAACCCTTTTCCTGTCTTCCGGCCTAGATAGCCAGCATCTACCATCTTTCTCAGTAGCGGGCAGGGTCTGTATTTGGGGTCTTTAAAGCCCTCGTGGAGGACTTCCATGATGTCAAGACAGACGTCCAGCCCTATAAGATCTGCCAGGGCCAAGGGTCCCATAGGATGATTCATGCCCAGCTTCAACACTGTATCAATGGCTTCTACTGTGCCCACGCCCTCCATCAAGGCATAGACAGCCTCATTGATCATCGGAATCAAAATTCGGTTCGATATAAATCCTGGGAAATCATTCGCCTCTACTGGAACCTTTCCCAGCTTCTCGGTAAGGTTCTTCACCTCATCGAATGTTTCCTGGGAAGTTGCCATTCCTCTGATCAGCTCCACCAATGCCATCAAGGGCACGGGATTCATGAAATGCATGCCCATGAATTGGGAAGGACGACCGGTCAAAGCTCCAAGACGCGTTATGGAAATCGATGAGGTATTAGATGTCAGGATGACTGAGGGAGCGAGCACCTTATCAAGCTCTGAAATTATTTTCTTCTTCACCTCAAAATCTTCGAAAACGGCCTCCACAGCAAAGTCAACCTCCTTGAATCCTGAAAGACTTGTGGTAGTCTTTATTCGGGATAATATCTTTTCCTTGTCTTCTTCGACCTTTCCTTTCTCCGCAAGCTTAGATAGGCTCTTATCTATTGTTTTCAAAGAACGCTGCAGATAATCTTCTCCCACGTCATTCAGGATGACATCAAAGCCAGAAGTGGCGGCAACTTGGGTAATACCCGTTCCCATGGTTCCAGCACCAATAACTCCTATTTTTTTTATGGTCATCACCCCTCCTCGTTTATACCATTTCTACCGCCATGGCCACAGCATCCCCTCCGCCCAGGCAGAGAGAGGCGACTCCTTTCTTGAATCCTCTGTGTTTTAGAGCGTAGGTCAACGTCGTTAAAATCCTGGCACCTGTAGCGCCGATAGGGTGGCCCAAGGCCACAGCCCCTCCATGAACATTAACCTTCTCTCTATCCAGCCCAAGCTCTTTAATCATCACAACTAACTGGGAAGAAAAGGCTTCGTTTATTTCAAAGAGGTCAACGTCTTCTATCTTCCAGCCCACGTTAGCCAGCAATCTCTCGATGGCTCCCTTGGGAGCATACATCACCATCGAGGGCTCGACCGGGTTGGTTGCAGAGCCTAAAATCTTGGCCATAGGTTTAAGTTTCTTCTCTTTGACCGCATCCTCTGAAGCGACAACAACTGCTGCTCCTCCGTCATTTAGACTAGACGCATTTCCGGCAGTGACTGTCCCATCCTTCTTAAAAGCAGGCCTGAGTTTTGCTAGTTTTTCCAAGGTTGTATCCTTCCGGGGACCTTCGTCCACAGCGAAAATTACAGGGTCACCCTTTCTCTGGGGTATCTCCACAGGAACGATCTCATCCTTTAAATAGCCTTTCTCGATAGCATGGATTGCTTTTTGATGGCTGCTCAAAGCATACTCGTCCTGCTCCTGCCGGGTAGCGCCAAATTTTTCAGCAACGACCTCTCCTGTCATACCCATATGCTGGTCATCAAAAGCACACCAAAGCCCATCGAGGATCATCGAGTCCTTTATCTTAATATCTCCAAATTTGACGCCCTCTCTTGCTCCCCAGAGAAGATGCGGTGCTTGGCTCATGCTTTCCATTCCCCCGGCGACGATGATATTCTTCTCTTCGAGCCAGATGGCTTGAGCAGCCAGGGCAACTGCCTTTAAAGCTGATCCGCACACCTTGTTTACAGCAAAGCAACTCACAGTGTAGGGAATTCCGCCTTTCACTGCTGCCTGCTTTGCTGGGGCCTGTCCCAAACCTCCTGAAACAACATTCCCCATGATAACTTCTTCAACATCTTTACCTGAAATCCCAGCCCTCTTCACAGCTTCTTTGATAGCAAAACCGCCCAGCTCAGGAGCCTTGAAATCCTTTAAAGACCCCAGGAAATTGCCGATGGGTGTTCGAGCTGCGCTGACAATAAAAACATCTCTTAATTCACACATTTATTATGCCTTTGGTCTAAGAAATTGTATTAAAGCGTTTCCATTTTTATCACAATTGGAAGAGGGTGTAAACCCATCACAGAAAATGGGGCCTGGCCCCATTTTTATGCCCCATTTTTATCGTTTGATTAAAGGCAAAGCAAAGGATAAAATTGGATGATAACGAAACTTACTCAGATTAGGAGAAAAAAAATGAAAAGATGTTTGCTGTCTTTTACCATGATTCTGTTTATAGCCCTTTTTATTTCCTGTGGAAAATCCAAAGTTGAAACAAAAGAGGACCAGCCCTACCTTTTAGAGCAGGTGGGCACTACGGCCATTGCCCAGTTGTACGCAGATGAGTTTAAAGACCTCGACCTGAACGATAAAATATTGGCTTACTATTTAAGTCAAGCTGTTATCGCCGGCGACCGAATCGATAATGACCAGAGTCACAGGCACGCACTGGAAATAAAAGATATCCTGGAAGAAATAATCACTCACAAGGACGGGATAGACCCTGAAACTTTTAAGGCAATCCTTGATTACACCAAGCTCTTCTGGGTAAACCACTCCCAGTACAACGCCCGCACCAAGGCAAAGTTTATCCCTTCCTGTTCTTTTGACCAATTTCTTGAGGCAGCATTGATAGTGCAGAAAAACGGAGCTAGCTTCGACCTCAAGGAAGGCGAAACCCTAGAAGGAAAACTCAAGAGACTTGAAAAAACCATTTTCGACCCAAGCTTTGAACCCCTGGTCACAGCCAAAACTCCTCCTCCAGGTCAGGATATCCTCACAGCCAGCGCTAATAATTTTTATGAAAATGTCACCCTAGCTGACCTCAAGAATTTCAAGGAAAAGTATCCCTTAAATTCAAAAATCGTAAAAAAAGACGGCAAAGTAATAGAGCTTGTCTGGAGAGCCGGTAACGAGGATTTCAAACCCGGCCTTTACGCTAAGGAACTCGCCAATGTCATCTCGAACCTCAAGCTTGCTATCCCTTATGCAGGTGAACAGCAGAAGATAACTCTCCAGCATATGATTGACTATTTTGAGACGGGAGATCCTGATTCTTTTCGCAAAGCTAACATTTCTTGGCTGAAGGACGACCCTCAAGTAGACTTTATCATCGGCTTTATCGAAAACTATAAAGACGCCAGAGGAATAAAGGGAGAATGGGAAGGCTTAATAAGCTATGTCAACAGAAAAACCACCCAGATGATGAAAGATATCGCCGCCAACGCCCAATATTTTGAAAGCAAAGCGCCATGGAAAGAGGAATACAAGAAAAAACACACCCAGATTCCAGTGGCCAACTCCATAGATGTCGTTATTTCAGGAGGTGATGCCGGGCCCTTAATCCCTTGGGGAATTAACCTTCCTAATGAACAAAAGATAAGAGAGCAGTACGGAAGCAAGAGCGTTCTTCTCTTCAATGTCATGCGTGACCATCAAACGGTTACTGGCGGAAAATCGGCTGAGGAATTCCTTCTGACCGATGAAGAAAAGGAGCTTGTTCTAAAATACGGCACTCTCGCAAGTAATGTAAGAATCGCCCTTCATGAAGTAATCGGCCATGGTTCGGGAAAAGTCAGTCCAAAGTTGACCAAAGATCCTTCAGAGTATCTGCTAGAACACTACAACACCCTGGAAGAAGCACGAGCCGACCTCATAGCCTATTGGAATTTTTTCGATCCCAAATTAGTTGAGCTGGGTATCTTCCCTAACGAGGATGCGGCTAAAGCAGGCTATATCTCTTCGGCCATGGGTGACCTGACTATGCTGCGCAGGATAAAAAAGGGAGATAGAGTAGAGGATGACCACATGAGAGGTTCGCATCTTATCCAGACCTACCTCGAGAAAAAAACTAAAGCCGTGGAGACAGTAAAAAAAGACGGAAAAACCTACAGAAGGATTCAGGATTTGAATCTTTTCCGGCAGGGATTAGGGGAACTCCTGGCAGAAATCATGAGGATAAAAGCTGAAGGTGATTTCGAAGCGGCCAAAAAGCTTATCAATACCTATGCCATAAAAATTGACCCATCACTAAGAGACGAAGTCATAGAAAGGTGCAACGAGATTCGCTACCCTGACTTTGTGGCTTTTGTCGTCCCAGAATTAAATCTTATCAAAGACAAAGAAGGAAAGATCGTCGACGTGGAGATATCCTACCCGATGGACCTTGCTGCACAGCAACTAAAATGGGCAGGAAAAAAAATACATAAACCTTAAGGTCTTTTGCGCCCTCAGGATAAACCTGTTATTTCTTCATCATCGGTTACATCTATTCTCTCGGCTGCAGGAACCTTGGGCAAACCTGGCATGGTCATGATGTCTCCACAATAAACAACAACAAAGCCCGCACCTGAACTGAGAGAAGCATCGGTCACTATTAGAGTAAAGTCTCTTGGCCTTCCCAATGCTTCATCATCATCAGAGAGAGAGTATTGCGTTTTGGCGATACAGACAGGGAGGTTTCCAAATCCTTCTCGTTCGATCCTGAGTATCTTCCTTTTTATTTTCCCTTCCATGGCTACTGACGCTGCCCCGTATATTTTCTTGCCAATAGCCTCTATCTTCTCCAGTAGTGTCATCTCTAAAGGATAAAGGAACTGGAAGCTACTCCCGTCTTCCTCGATGGCTTTTAAAACTTCCTGCGCTAATTCTTTTCCGCCCATGCCTCCTTTGGTGTAGACCTCACTCAAAGCAACTCGAACCTTTCCCTTACGGCAAATATCTAAGCATTTCTTGATCTCTGCTTCTGTATCTGAAGGGAATCTATTTAAGGCGACGACAAAAGGAATCCCAAAGATTCTTAGGTTTTCTATGTGTTTTTGAAGGTTGGCAAAGCCTTTCTCCACCGCTTCTACGTTTTCTTGAATGACCTTATCCAATCTAACACCGCCGTGAAGCTTCAGAGCCCTCAGAGTTGCTACCAGCACGCAGGCATCGGGGGGAGGAATGTGTCCTGTTCTGACCACAATATCAAAAAATTTCTCTGCTCCAAGATCAGAGCCAAATCCTGTCTCGGTCACGACAACATCAGCCAGCCGAAGTGCCATCCGTGTGGCGATAACAGAATTTGTGCCGTGAGCAATATTAGCAAAAGGGCCCCCGTGAATTATTGCCGGTGTCCCCTCCAAAGTCTGGACAAGGTTTGGCTTGAGAGCATCTTTAAGCAAGGCAGCCATCGAGCCTTCGGCCTTCAACTCTCGAGCAAAAACAGGTTTTTTATCGGGTGAATAACCGATGAATATATTTCCAAGCCTTTCTTTTAAGTCTTTGAGATTCTCGGCAAGACAGAAAATGGCCATGATTTCCGAGGCAGCTGTAATATCAAACCCTGTTTCGCGGGCTATTCCCCGAAGAGGACCACCGATGCCGATCACAACTTCGCGAAGCACTCGGTCATCCATGTCCATTACTCTCTTCCAGGCTACCGTTCGGCTGTCGAGCAAGCCGCAGGCTCCGTCAAAATGAAGGCGGTTATCCACCATGGCTGCCAACAGGTTGTGTGCTGCTGTTATGGCGTGAATATCTCCGGTAAAATGGAGGTTTATCTCCTCACGGGGCGCAACCTGGGCATATCCCCCTCCAGTTGCTCCGCCTTTCATTCCGAATACAGGTCCGAGCGAAGGTTCTCTCAATGCAGCAACCGCCTTCTTTCCCAATCCACTCAGAGCATCAGCCAGACCAATCGAAGTCGTGGTCTTGCCTTCCCCGGCCGGAGTGGGAGTCATGGCTGTCACCATGATTAGTTTCCCCTTTTTATCTTCTCCTTTCAGAATTTTTTCTGGAGAAACCTTTGCTTTATACATACCGTATTTCTCCAGGTCAATCGCCTCAATTCCCAGTTTTTTGGCAATCACCTCTATTGGCTTTATCTTCACTTTTTTGGCGATATCCATATCGTTAACCACTTTGACCTCCTTTCAATCAGCCTACTTTTAAAAAGAAGATTTTATAATGTTACTTCTTTCTCTCGCGGTCTCTCTTGTTGAAATCTTGAAACATTATATCATAGTCTTCCATCAGCCCCTCATCGGCAAAGCTGAAATAGCAGTTATTCCCGATTATGACGTGATCCAACACCTTTAGCTGCATGACATGAGCCGCAAAAAATAGTTCTTTTGTGATTTCTCTGTCACTTACAGAAGGCTCGGGGTCGCCCGAGGGGTGATTATGCACAAAAATCAGGGAGGAAGCGTCCCATCTCAAAGCCTTTTTCATTATTTCCCTGGGATAAACAGCGCTCGAGTCCACCGTTCCTTCAAAAACAGTCTCCTCCTCCAGTATCTGGTTTTTTGCATCTAAAAAGAGGACCTTAAATTTTTCCCTTCTTAAATCCCTGAGTGCGTGATAAAGATAGTCAAAAACTTCTCTTGAGGAGTGACAATAGGGCCTGCTCATCATTTTTTCCTTAAGGAACCGGCGTGAAACCTCCTGGATGAGCTTAAGGCCAAAAATGTTATGAGGGCCGATTCCGTTTATCTGCTGAAGCTCGTCAAAAGGAGCTTCTAGGACTCCTCTTAAAGATTGGAATTTTTTTAGAGCTTTCTTAGCCTGCTGCTTGCAATCCCTGCGCGGAGTTCCCAGAGTCAACAGAAGTTCGACTATCTCGTAGTCCAGAAATCCCTTGAGCCCTCCTTTTAGGAATTTTTCCCTGAGCCTCCATCTATGTCCTGGCTCTTTATGTTGGCTTCTGCTTTTCCCTCTCTCAGAATTTTCCATGATGCCCAATGCCAAAATAACTAACACATATGACGAAAGAGAGATGGAAAGTTTCACAGATTGGGAAGCCTTATTTTTTCTTGGCGGATAAGAACCTAAGCTTGAGGAGCCTATCGACTTCCCTAATTTTTAGCCTCAAAATATAAATAAGTACGAATATCGCTATCCACATCCAGGCCACGAAAACGTAAATGCCTGTTGATTCCTTGATATTCTGGGGAGAAGGGATGATTTTCTCCTGATTATCCTTAGCTTGAGCTATCTCTTCCTTTTCCCCTTGAGTAGCCTGCTGAGCAAAGTTATACTCAAGGATGAAAAAAGATAGTAATAGGCTGACCAATAAGAACATACCAAGAAAATTTTTCCTTCTCAACCTCATAATAGACTCCAAACCGTCATGGCAACAGCATAAACTATAAGCACTAAGGCAGTAATAGTGATAATCTTACCTTTCCTCTCTGCGGGTTTATTATCGATTAGAGGCAGGAAAAAGAACACGATGCCAGCAACCAATATTAAAAGAACAGCAAGAGTATCGCCTGGAAGAAAAAGAATCTTAGCCGGCAAAATTTTCAGCGTCTGGAACAGGAAAAGAAAATACCATTCAGGTCTTATCCCCTCGGGAGCAGGGGCCATCAAATCTGCTGCTTTATCCAGAGAGGGAGGGAAAAAAATGGCCAGTGAGAAAAGAATACCCAGGAGCAGGAGCCAGACAATCATTTCCCTGTAGACAAAGTTTGGCCAGAAAGGAATCTCCTTCACCTTCTCCTTCTTAAGTTCGGCAGAAAGGGGAAGGCTCATCCCCTGCTTCTGGATGAGATAGATATGAACACCCAGTAGGATAAATATAAAAACAGGAATGATGCTGACATGAAAACCAAAAAAGCGAGTCAGCGTGTCTCCCGTTACATCTTCCCCTCCCCGAAGAAACTTTGTGACCCAGACTCCGGCTAGAGGTATGGAGCGGGGAATATCTGTCCCGACTTTGGTAGCCGAGAGAGAAAGGTCATCCCAAGGCAGAAGATAGCCAGTAAAGCCAGATAAAAGGGAAAAAACGAGAAGGAAAACTCCGCTCATCCAGGTTAGTTCCCTGGGTTTGCGGTATGACTTAGCCAGCCAGGTGCTTAGAAGATGAATAAGAACAAAGGCTATCATAAAGGAAGCAGACCAGCTGTGGACTGAGCGGATAATCCAGCCTAAAGGAACCTCGGTCATTATCCGGGCAACGCTCTCGTTGGCTCCTTCCAGGGTGGGTTTATAATAAAAGACGAGCATAAATCCTGTGATGATCTGAATGGTGAAAAAGAGCAGGATGGCGCTTCCGGTGTAATACCAGATTGAATGTTTATGCTGGGGGACAGTCTTTTCTTTTAAGAATTTGGTTATAATCGAGAGCCCAAAGCGCTCATCAAGCCAGGATTGAATTCCAGTTTTCATTGGTCTTCCGCTCTTTCTCCGCCTTCTCTCTTGATGATTAAGTCCTCCCCTTCAATAGATACCAGCAGACGACGAAGAGGTTTGGGAGGGGGGCCCCCGATATTTAGACCATTCTCATCATACCAACCATCATGGCAGGCACAGAAAAACTTCCGCTGTTCCTCCAAGTAGCTGACGTTGCAATCCAAGTGAGTGCAAACACCGACAAAAGCCAAATAGGATCCATCATTCTTCTTTTTTAAGATGCCGGGCTTGGTTCCCCACAAGAAATTTTTAACTGAAACGGTGTTCATATCCCTAAAATCTGCAAAAGGCAAGATAACCTGATCCGGTTCCCTCGTAGGCGGAAAAACAAACTTTATCACAGGATACAGGAAAGAAGCCAGCAAAGCTCCCAGCCAGCCACCGAGAAGACCGTTTAAAAATTGCCGGCGAGTGAAAAGTGAATGTTTAAGCTTCATCGTCCAAACCTAAAAATTCTTTTAATCTTTTCAACTACTAATTTTCTCCGTAAAGCCTCGATACCGTCGGCAGGCCTTACTTCTTTGGGGCAAACCTCATTGCACCTAAAAACCGTATCGCATCCCCATACTCCTCCTTCAGTGTTAACGCCTGATAAGCTAGAGAAAGGTCTTTTATCCCTTGGATCTTTGACGAACCGATAAAGCTTGGCCAGGGCAGCTGCTCCCAAGTATCTTTCGTCCCTCGAAACGACCGGGCAGACACTGTAGCAGCATCCGCACATGATACAGTTGATATACTGGAATATTTTTTCCATCTCTTTTTCTTCTATTCTATGACCTTGCTCTTGCATTTTCTCTCCGGGGAAAATGTAGGGCTTGATTTGGGAAAGAGCTTGCCAGAAAGGCTCCATATCAACCACCAAATCTTTCTGGATTTCCAGATTGGGCAGGGGTTCGATGACAATCTGGGAAGATCCAAGCTTCTGAAGCTCTGTTCGGCAGGCCATATCAAAATTTCCGTTAATCACCATAGCGCACGACCCGCAAATAGCTTCTCGACAACTATACCTGAAAGCCAGGGTAGAATCCTGCTCGTTTCGAATTTCCATCAAGGCTTCAAGGAGTGATTTCTTCTCCTTCGTTTCGAAGGAATAATCCTCGAAGTATGGATGCTCGTCCTTTAAGGGATCATACCTGAAGATCTTAAAAAGATATTCCATCTCAGTATTTTCTTTCTTCTGGCTTGTATTTACTTATATTTACTCCGGAATAACTTATCTGGGGCTTCCCTTCTTTGCAGGTGACCAGAGTGTGCTTGAGCCAGTTCTCATCATTCCGTTCTTTGAAGTCAAGGCGATAATGGGAGCCCCGGGTTTCCTCCCTTTTCAAAGCGCCCAGCGTAATGACCTCTGCTAAATCCAACATGGAATCAAATTCTAGGATGTTCACAAGCTCCTGGCTGTAACGGAGGCATTTTCCGTAAAGATAAACTCGCTTATAGTCTTCTTTGAGCTCTGAGATTTTCTCCAGGGCTTCGGTTAAATCCTTCTTTTTTCTGAAAATCCCGACATTCTCGCTCATAACAACTTTCAATTCTTCCAGCAAACGATGGACTCGGACTCCGGAACTCCTCTTTTCCCACTCCTCTATTCTTGCCTTCACTTCTAATGCTTCTTCGAGGAGAAACTTTTCGCTATTGTTAGTTTCCTCGCTCCCCTTGACATAAATTGATGCTTCTTCTCCAGAAATTTTTCCAAAAACTACGGTATCCAGAAGTGAATTCCCTCCAAGGCGGTTAGCACCATGAACTCCTACGCAAGCACACTCTCCAGCAGCAAAGAATCCTTCCACAAGCGAGGCACATTTCGCGTTGACATCGATCCCACCCATCGAATAATGCTGGGCCGGCTGGATCGGTATGGGCGTGTCCACCGGATCAATTGCGGCAAAATTGATACATATCTCTCTAATTCCAGGTAATCTTTTCTTTATTTTCTCTTCTCCAATATGCCTTAAATCGAGATGAATATACTGGTTATCAAAACCGTTTCCCTTATCGATTTCAGTCTGGATAGAACGGGCGACGATATCCCTGGGAGCAAGTTCCATGGCTGAAGGAGCATAATCCTCCAAGAACCTTTTTCCCTTGTTATTTACAAGGTAACCTCCCTCTCCGCGTGCTCCTTCTGTGATCAAAATATTCTTGCCGAAAAGTGACGTAGGATGAAACTGGACAAATTCCATGTCTCTTAGGGGCACGCCCGCTTTGTAAGCTATCCCTATTCCGCTTCCATGATTGATATAAGCATTAGTTGTCCTTGAATATACCCTCCCATAGCCACCAGTAGTAAAAATAACGGCCCTGGCCCTTACAGGCACTATTTGACCAGTAGCTAGATCATAGACTACAACGCCTAGGCACTTGCCATCCTTTACGATGAGCTTGGTAACCAGCCATTCATTAAAGAATTTGACCTGTTTTCTTATTGACTGTTCGAAGAGAGTATGAAGGATGACAAGTCCTGTCCTATCAGCCGCATAACATGTCCGGGGAAATCCTGCTCCACCAAAAGGCCTCTGGGCGATAACTCCCCCAGGAAACCGGCTGAAAGGGACGCCCAGGTACTCTAATTCATAGATTGCTGAAACTGCCTTCTGGCACATCAACTCCGCGATATCTTGATCAGCGAGATAATCACTTCCCTTGATCGTATCAAAGGCATGCCTCTCCCAGCTGTCGTCTCTTCCATCTGGACTGTTTCCAAGCGCGGCATTTATCCCTCCTTGAGCAGCAACAGAATGGGAACGAAGAGGATGGACTTTGGATACTACGGCAACCTTAAGGTTAGGATCACAGGATAATGCTGCAGCTAACCCTGCCAATCCACCCCCAACGACAAGGATATCCTGACTTATCATTCAGTAATTCCTGGTGAAATAGAAGGCAAGCAAGAGGGCGCTTAAAACAAGGCTGAGTAAAGTAGATATCCAGAAAAGCAGCTTCTCTTTCCTCAGTCCAAGATCAATTGCGATTGTTCTCAGGCCGTAAAAAGCATGAAAGACAACAGAAATAATAAGCAGAGTGTCTATAAAGGGATTGGTATGAAGAACAAGAGCCCAATCTGGCTTTTGTTCCTTGGTCATCAAAAAGAAAGCCGTTAAAAACTTAAGGCTAAGGAGGAGGATAAGCAAGAGGCCGCTGACGCGATGGAATACCCATACAAACATTTATTTATTTCCTTGCTTTGAGCATATATTAAATTAAAGACAAAAACGATTGTCAAGAAAAAGAGGAAAGTGTTATTCCAAATTTGCCTTAGTGTGCGGCATTCTTTGGCGCGTGCTCTACAATACTTTATATGCTGCGTGAGCTCGCTTTATGAAATAAAAAACAACAAGCTATGCTATCACTAATGGGAATACCTTCCATCTATT
>WVZK01000119.1 GCA_011772475.1 Candidatus Aminicenantota bacterium
CAGATTTTATTCCAGTTTTTACATTTGATTCTTTTCAGTTCATATTATTCCTAAAAATCTTTTCTACACAATCCTTTTAATTCTTTTCATTCCTTTTTTATTTAATTCGCCGCGCCCTCCCCGAGCACATACGCATATTTTCTTGAGCTATCCCATTTAAGAAAATTGCCGTAGAGTCGTTTCCTCATCATTTGAGAAGGAGAAGGGGCGATGAGGAAGAGGCCGAGAAGAAAGCGTCCATGCCGGATTTGTCGTCGTTGGTTTACACCCGACCCACGGCTTAAAGACCGTCAAATGACCTGTGGTGATGATCAGTGCAAACGGGAGTGGCACAGGAAAAAATGCAAAGAGTGGAACAGAAACAATGCTGATTGTTTTAGATCTAACTATCTGGCAAAGAAACTCAATGCTGTCACGGAATGTGGAGAAGCATCGGAAACATCCAAGAAACTCAAGCCAAAGATAAAGAGCATTGTCGTTCCCGGGAGCCGTTTGAAGTCAGGACTACCCCTTTCGTATGTTCAAGAAGTGATCGGCATTGAACATCTTATAATCATTGAGTATTTCGGACAACTACTCGTTAGGCGTTTTCAAGTAGGTGTTAAAGGGACAAGTTATTGTAAATACAGAAAAACCAAGACAACTACCCCCAGAGGTGTTTTCAAGATGCAATAGACTTTGAGCCAGGCTTTTTTGTATATGTGTCCATAATGAAAGAAAGGAGCCGATCATGATCAAGAAAAAAGTTCTCAAGCCCAATCGGGTTAGAAGGATCAATGGGGGCTTTAGTTTTATCCCCCACCGTTTTCTCACCGATGGTTTTTTGGCCTCTTTAAGCCAAAAGGAACTGCTTTTGTATCTGTTCCTTTGTCTGGCTTCAGATCGCAATGGTCTTTCCTTTTACAGCTATGATGCGATTTGCACTTTAGTTCAACTGACTCTGGATGAATATATTGAAGCCAGAAAGGGTCTTGTGAAAAAGGATCTGATAGCTTTTGATGGCACCATTTTCCAGGTCCTTGATTTGCCATCAAAGCCCATAGAGCCTTCAAAAACAAAACCTTTGGGCGAGTGTCCTCACGAAAGTGGGGATCAGGCAATGGACCTTGACGATTTTCACGAAAATGGGGATCGAGGCCAAGAGCCTGTATCGCTCGGCCAACTGTTCAGACAATCCTTTATGGAGGCTAACCATGACAGATAAGAGCACAAAGATGTTAGAACAAGCCATCTGTGATTATTTGCAGTGGCTAAAATCCCAACAAAAAGGCAGTGAAAAATCAAGAATGCACTATGAAGAGGTCTTGAACGATTTTGCCCTTTTTGTAAGAAACAAAAAGATTGCCTGGCAGGATACTTTTAGCTTGGATACACTGAAGGCGTTTCGAAAAGATAGCAAACTTTCCAATGT
>WVZK01000167.1 GCA_011772475.1 Candidatus Aminicenantota bacterium
TGCCACTGTTCAATTTTCCAATGATTTTTTCTTGCAAACTCACCAAGTTTTTTCGTGGGATTCACCGCAATCGCTTCTCCAAAAAGGAGCATATGGGGAACATCAGAGTGGTGATTAGCAAAAACAATAGAATTCTGAAGATCGATATCCAATTGGGTATGCAATCTTTGAAGAATCTCTGCCTTCCTTTGTCCATAGGGATGTAAACCCTCTAGGCGACCGGTAAAGAAATCATTTCTTATCTCCATTTCTGAGGAGATAATATAATCAGGGTGTATAAAATCAGTGAGCGGCTGAGCCAAGAAATCTGGGGATCCGCTCATTATGAGGATTTTGAGTCCCTTTTTCCGACAACTTTTTATCCTGTGAATTCCCTTCTGAGAGATAGTTGGCCAGATTTCCCGTTGAACAAATTTTAATGCTTCGGATTGTATGCTTCTTGCCGGGAGATGTTTGAGATAATATTTATTGCTTCTAAACCCCTCATTATAATTTCTTTGAAGGGTTTTAAAGATCCCAATGAGGAGATAATGCGACATGTTTTTAATAGGCAGTGATCCCTTTCTCAGCATGTACACGATGAATTTCTTCTCCATCGAGGGGGGGGGAAATAATGTGCCGTCCACATCGAATATTGCCCAGCGCATCAAAGCCTAGTCATCTCCCTTAAAAGAACGGGGGAGATATTTATCGAATAGATAGAAGCGTCCATCTACGAGAACTGGAATCCCCCGGATCAAATTGAAAACGACCATTATCCAGATGATTACGTTCGTAATAAGAACTCCATCATCGAACCATTCACGAGGAAACCATTGGATCCCTTCCTGAAATCCTTTGCTGAAGGCCAATATTAAGCCGAGCAGCACAAATACGAAGACCTTAGATACACCATATACGCCCCGACTGAAGCGGGAGGCAGTGAGAAATCTGGTGATAGTAGATTTCATCATTGTTTTATCACCAAAAGGTGTTTTCCCCTCCCGGCTATATGCAACACTACGTGCGGTGTCTACCAGGAAGCTGCGGGTAATGAAAATAACTGGTACCCAAAAATTCAATACACCCATTGCCGTATAAAAGATCAGATAGATATGTTCGACAATTCTGTCGCCCGTTATATCAAATAAAGCACCAAAGTCACTGGCAACGCCCAGTTTGCGGGCGATGTAACCATCAAGAGAGTCTAAGTAAAAAACGAGAATTGTAATTGCCACAGCTATTAACCGAAGGGTATATCCTCCAGTAAATAGAGGTAGAACTAATAATACAAGGATAATCCTTCCTAAGGTAATGATATTTGCAGCCATAACTATTCCCCTTAATTAACTGTGTGGGCTTAATACACGAAGGTCGCCATATTACTCTTTGCTTTCAAGATCGGGCAAGCTTCATGACGATTCAGGATTAAGTTCACGTACGTAATATAGGGGAGGTCCCATTTGCAATTGTAGGTCAACTGGGCATTTTAAAAACCATAGTAGCATATGCAAAGATCAAGTCAATCTTTTGGGGTACTCCTTTCGACAGGATCCTGAGGTGTTTGTTCCTAACTTAGATAGCTTTCCCAGCCTTTGCTTTTATTGATTTGCGTTTCAAATCTTCACCGCTTCAACCTCCTGAATCTGGAGACCTACCGAACATTTGGGTCCAAAGAATTTATGAATCCATCCTTGGGCCAGATTCAAAGACAATGAAGCTGGGTAATGGGTGCAAA
>WVZK01000131.1 GCA_011772475.1 Candidatus Aminicenantota bacterium
TCGATATCAAAAAATGAAAATAAAGATAAGATACAAAAAAGAGGGAGATATGCATCTCCCTCCTTATAAATTGAGAATTCTTTCTTTAATTTATTTTTTACTTCTACTTAAAACTTATACCCAAATCCTAAATAGAACATGTGGTATTTGCCTGAATCCGAGTATCCTCCTTTACCGTGGACGATAAACGCTTTATCTTTATATTCCTCGTACTTCCATTTCCCAAACACAGAGACGTTCTTCAAGAAACCATAATCTGCGCCAGCGGAAATTCTGTAATGGACTAAATCCTGATCGCTGAATGAGGCAAGATCTGAGGTGATAACCCCAGGTATTATTCCTGAAGAATCCCAATCTGCCGTACCTTTTGTCGAGGAAATATCAAAAAATATGGAGAAATCATCAGTGGGCCTGAAATCAAAAGCAACTAAGAAAACATTCATCTTTTTGTTGTAGGGTACATCTGGGTCCTCTCGAGCGAATCTTTCACCTGCATACTCATATTCTGTGCCATAAATAAGGCTGTTAACAATTTTATCATCCATGTAGGAGTAAGAAGCAGTAAGAGAAACCTTGCCTGATAAAGCATACCAGAGACTTAGCACGACGTTATTTCTTTTTTGACTTGAGTTTATTGTGTCGTTCTTGCTTGAATTATAGAAGTAATTTGCGGAAACAGAGAGCCTGTTTGCCGGCATTACTGATACTCCAGTTGAAAGCAAATTAATATCCGTGTACAGGTTACTCATGAAGCGTTCGGAAGTCGGGTCAACGGGGTTATCTGCTGCTAGTATAGGTACTCCAAGCGGATTTTCGATATCTTTCCTTTTGTAACGGAGGAATCCTTTGATTTTGGAAGAAGGATAGTAAGTTGCGCCCGCGCGATAGGTGGTAGTTTTCATCTCTTTGAGATATTTATCCATAATGCTTTTTTCTTCATCTTCTACTGCATCAGCATAACTGAATTCTCTCTTCAGGCTGTTGTAGTCAAATCCAGCTCTTAAGTGAATCTTTTGCTTTGGAATTCGGTAAGAGGCGTCAGCTCCTATGGTGTAGCCGTCTTTAGATAAGTGATTTGCCGTAAGGATGTTCGAGTCAAAGGTAAAGTTAGGATTTAGTTTATTTTCGTATTTGTTGTCTAGGAATTTCAGAGTTATGTTCAGCCCTTTGGCGAGAATAGCACGAAAGCGAGAAAGGAAGTTTTTGATATCCGCTTTGCCATTATTGTGCTTGTTTTTGACGTTTGCCAGCGTGTAACTTCCAAACAGTGAAGCATTCTTCATTGGCACTATTTTAGCTTTTATAGTATCGGCATTTTTTTCAGAATCTGGAATATGGGCAAATTCTTGGTTTCCCTCGAAAACGAAATAACCGTAAGGATTTGTGTACACATGATAGACAGGGCTTGCGTTGTTTTCGAAAGTCCGTCCTAGGTGAGAGTAGCTCACAGTTATGCCTTTTGTCTTAAGTTCAGCTCCAATGATGAAATCCCTGGTTCTCTGGTCGATTCCCTGAGTTTTGGCCTCAACGTGGCATACAGTGCACATATCCAAAGTTCTTGCCTGTTGCTGGCCATTTTCATGGACGTACCTCACCTGGGATATTATTTTCAAGTTAGGAAAAGATGGGAAAACCAGGTCAGTTTTGTTTATGATTTCTGTCCGGGCAGTAGAATAGACGTCATCAGGATTGCTGTCCAAGAAAGGGAATTCGGCCTGTGTGGCAGGATCAGGATCAACGTTAGTTAAAGGATCGTGATCCAGGCGGTGTAATAGGCGGTTGGCCTGGGTTTTTATTCTGACAATTCTTTGCAAATCGAGGCTAGCAAAATAGGACTGCTCATCCGTATGATAGAATTTTCCTGAGAGGTCAAATGAGCTTTTATCGCCAAGGAAGCCTCTAAATCCAAAGCCGACTCCAGGATAAGATCCAACAGTGGCGTATTCAGCGGCTCTTCCTCCTGAAAGACCTGATACATTTAAAGGCAACTCACTTTCTTTAGTAGTTAGGAACCTTTGCCAGATAGAGACGTATCCTGAAATATCAGGTTCTGTTTCTTCTTCCGTTCCTTCAGGAGCTAAAGAAAAGCTTTTGAGCATGGATTTGACTAATTCGCTAGGTGCTTTTGTTAAATTTTTATTCTCAGTAGTTTCAGCAAAACTTGACGACAAACATAACAAGCCAATAATTGCAATTAAAACTAATGTTCTTTTTCTCATCTTGACCTCCTATCTTCCGAATCTTCCCCGGCCTGATAAAGACGGAAAATCACTGCCATGAATCTGGGAATGACAATGGGTACACCTGGTGAAGAAAGTCACGTTCCATGTTGCATCGGACAAAGCCGGATGGCGATGATCTTCATGACCTGGGTGGCACTGCATACAGAGAAAAGGTTCAGTTTGGTGCTGCAGGTGATTGGCAATACTACCATGAGAGTCATGGCAAATAGCACAGTTTTCAACAACAGGAACGTGTTCAAAAGTGAAAGGACCCTGTTTTTCGACATGGCACTTAAGACAAAGTTCTGTGAGAGTTTCGGCTTTAATGTTTCCTTCTCCTCCGCCGTGGGAATCGTGGCAAGAAGAACAGTTCATTTTTTTCTCGCGAATAGGATGATGGGAAGGATAACTAACTTGAGCTCTTATGCTGGCGTGACATGAATAGCAGAGGTCAGGATCTTTCTTCATAAGCTGATTCCTAGCGATAGCATGAGGGTTATGGCAGCTCGTGCAGGAAACACCGCTTATATCATGAGCGCTTCCTGGCCAGTTCATCTGCATCCCACCTCGGTGGCAATTAAGGCAAATTTCTCCAGCCTCTGTTGGAGCTAAGTCTTTCAAGCGGATAATCAAGGACGGGTCTGCCTCCTCAGCGTGAGCACTTCCAGGACCGTGGCAAGCTTCGCATCCTCTTGTATAGCCTTTGAGTTCAAAATCAGCCAGCCTTCCATGAATAGTTTTCTGGAAGGCTTTTCCAACTTCTTCGTGGCATTCCATGCAGGTTTCAGAACCCGCATATTCCTCTTGAGCGGCTGGTTCTATTGCTCGAAGAGTGGGAATGATCACGAGAACACCGAAGAATAAGAATAAAAATGACAAAAATCCGATAAGAAAATTACTCTTCTTCATCGCTCTCTCCTTTAGCCGGAATTTATGAATTTCATATCCAATTTTTTCAATTTATATAATCATATCTGATAATATATTTATCTTTTCAAGGTTAGCTTTTTGTAGACATAGCATAAATACGGAGATGAAATATTTATTTTTCCAGGTACATTTCATAGAAAACAATTATGTCGTATCTTTTTTATATAATAAATCATATAAATGGATTTTATATAAAATATAAAAATTTTATATAAAATATAAAATGTATTGTCAAGGAAATTTAGGAAAATTTTTAAAGTTTATTTATTGCTGAAAATTGATTTAAAATACTTTCCAATTTATTTCTTAGAGCAAAAATAAATGTGTCTGATACATCTAACGCTAATACGTTTAAAACTAACGCAAGGGAAATTAAATCTATACAGAAAATAAATCGAGCCCTTTTACCTATTCGAATAAAGACCCCGGATATCCTAATATAAGCCCTTTTATAGAGCAAATCATGCCTATAAAAGCTAATCCTGCTCTTATGGAAATAAAATGTGGTTATCGTTGCAAGTTATGAAAAAATAGAAGAGGGATTATACTAAGGAGAGTCAAATAAAAGACTTTATGCTACAAAATTTCTTAATGAAGGAGACCGATTAATCAATCTTACTTACATATTTTGTTCAGATAGTCTAATTAAACGGTTAAGTTTAATGGCCTTTGGCTTTGCTTTTTGTTTTGCTCTTAGCGTTCTTTTTGTCGTGAATTTTTATGAGGTCCTGGAGAGTTATGCCATCAAAATAATCTCTTAATAGTTTGCTGGCATCTTTCCAGATTTCAAAGGGGGCACAGATAGGAATACGGTCACAATAATCAGGGTCGTCTACGCAATCAACAAGACAGCATGCCCCTTCCAAAGCATGGAGAATCTCACTCACTTTTATTTCAGAAGGATGCCGGGCTAAAATATAGCCTCCTCCTGCTCCACGGATGCTTTTTACAAGCCTGCTGATCTTGAGAGGAATAACGATTTGTTCTAAATATCGAATGGATATTTCTTCTTCATCGGACACACTTTTGAGTATGACAGCTTCATTTCCGTTGCTATAATTTAGGGCAAGATTTAACATTAGGCGGGTTCCATACCGTCCTTTTGTAGAAAGTTTTATCAAGAATTCCTCCTCGTTTATAAATTTTTATAAAATTGCACTCTGATATTACATTATTTAAAATTTTTTTTCAACACAAATTTATAGAATTTATAAAATCTATATAAATTTATAATAGTAACGTAATGACCAGATTTTATTAGTATTGAGGGCGGTCGAAGAAAGCCCATCAATCTCTTTTAATATTTCTAACTCTCTTGTCTTTACGTTTTCTCCATAATTTTGTTAAAATTCCTAGATATGAAAAAAGCTACGTATGTTGCAATTCTCTTTTTCTACGTAGGCATATTAAGCTTAGTTGCTCATGAAGAGGCTTGCAAGAAGCCAAATATAACCAATAAGAGTTCAGGGATACTTTTTTATTACGACCAATCAGAAGGAGCGTTAATGATGGATGATACATCAAAAGATGACAAAATAGCTCTTGGAGATTTATTGCCCCAGGAGATAAATGGGTGGCAAGCTACCGGAAAAGACGAAATCTATGATTCGCAAACGATTTTCGATTACATTGATGGGGCAGGGGAGGTCTATCGCTCTTATAATTTTAAACAGCTCCTGGCGAGGCGTTTTAAAAAAGAAGGGAAGCCAGATATAGTTGCCGATTTATTCGATATGGGATCCTCGGGGGATGCCTTTGGTGTTTTCACCCATGACCTTGAAGGAGAGGATGCAAGGATTGGCCAGGGCTCGACATACAACGGAGGTCTTCTATCCTTCTGGAAGGACCGCTTCTTTGTTTCCCTTTATTCTGAAGAGGAAACAGAGGAAACTAGAAAAGCTTTGTTTGCCCTGGGGGAAAAGGTGGCATCTTCCATCAAAAAAGAAGGAAAGAAGCCTGATATCGTTTCTCTTTTGCCGTCGGAAAATCTCGCTGAGAAAAGCGCCCATTATTTTCATAATCATCTGATTTTAAACTACCATTTTTATGTTTCTGATGAGAATATCCTTCTCCTGGATCAGCAAACAGAAGCTGCACTCGGGATTTACAGAGAAGATAACGAGAGAAGTTACATTCTCGCAGTTCGCTACCCTGAGGGCCAAAAGGCTTCTCAAGCATACGAAAGCTTTATGCAATCTTACATGCCCGATGCGACTGAATTGGGCTTAGTCCAGACCGAGGACTTGAAGTGGACTGCAGCCAGACTTTACCAGGATTTTGTCATCATAGTTTTTAATGCCCCCTCAAGATTTTCGGCCACAGGAACGATAGAGAAGGTCGAAGACAGAATAGGCCAAATTTAGTTGATATTATTTTCCGCAAAAATAAATTTATCGCTTTTAACATTAAGATTAGGAGGAAAGAATGAAAAAAAGAGCAATCACAAGGCGTGATTTCCTTAGAGTAGCTGCAATGTCTCCATTTGCAGGAGCTTTTGCTTATGGCTATAGAATTCAAGAGAAAAAGGAGCCAACAAGAAGAGTAAAAGTTGTTCTCATCAGAGACAAGAACGCCTTGATTTCTTTTAAGAAGCCTAATCCTGATGTTGTCCAAAAAATGCTGGATGATAGCATCACGACGCTATTAGGAGAAGCAGATCCCATAAATGCCTGGAAAAAGCTTGTTAAGCCATCCGATATTGTCGGCATCAAGAGCAATGTCTGGCGACC
Organism: Candidatus Aminicenantota bacterium; assembly: GCA_011772475.1. Taxonomy (GTDB): domain Bacteria; phylum Acidobacteriota; class Aminicenantia; order Aminicenantales; family Aminicenantaceae; genus SOIV01. The sequence continues at coordinate 5,882 of WVZK01000131.1, forward strand.
GATTCCTACGACAAGTGAGGTGGAACAGGCTTTGAAAGCGAGAATCATGAATGCAGGTGTCGCAGAGGAAAATATCGGGATAGATGACAGGGGAGTAAGGAGAAATCCGATATTTAAAAATGCGACCGTAATCATAAATGCAAGACCTGCTCGAACCCATCACTGGTCTGGAATGGGGGGGTGTATAAAAAATCCTATCATGTTTGTCCCCTGGCCGCCTGCCTATCACGGTGATTCCTGTGCAGATTTAGCAACACTATGGTACAAGCATAACCTCAAGGAAAGGACAAAGCTGAATGTTCTTCTCATGCTGAATCCTCAGTTCCATGGCATCGGGCCCCATAACTACAGTGATAAGTACGTCTGGGAATACAAGGGCATCTTGGTCAGCCAGGATCCTGTGGCTGTTGATGCCATAGGTGTTCGTATTTTACAGGCCAAGCGCCGAGAGTATTTTGGCGAGGAAAGACCCCTGCAGCCTCCAGCCAAGCATGTTTATCTTGCTGACACCCGTCATAATCTGGGAGTAAGCGATCTCGACAAGATAGAGCTTATTAAGCTGGGCTGGAAAGCAGGCATCCTTATTTAAAATGGTAAAATGGGGCCATAAAATGGGGCCAGGCCCCATTTTTCCTGGGGCCTGGCCCCATTTTTCCCAAATGACCCTGCAACAGGGAATTTTTATTTTAAGGACGACGCCTTGATTTAAGGGAATTAGTTCTTATTTAGATATTAGATAGATACCAAGTTTCAGCCTCTCGGCCCAAAAATCTTTGTTCCGATTCTGACGATATTGGCGCCTTCTTCTATAGCAACCTGATAAGAGTTTGTCATTCCCATGGAGAGATATTTCATCTCCACTCTAGGGAGATTAAGCGCTTTTATCTTATCGAAAAGCTTATTCGTCTCTACAAAGTAAGGCCTGGCGTCTTCTGGATCGCCAAACATAGGACCCATGGTCATTAGGCCTTTTATTTTTATGTTTTTAAGCCCTGATATTTCCTTGATAAAATCTTCGGCGTCCTCGGGGAAAACACCGAATTTTTGTTCTTCTCTGCCGCTGTTTATCTCTATGAGAACAGGCATAGTTTTTTCGCGCTGACTGCATCTTTTGTCGATTTCTTCGCAAAGCTCAGGAGAATCTACTGTCTCGATCATGTCGAATATCTCTACTGCTTTTTTAACCTTGTTACGCTGGAGATGGCCAATGAAGTGCCATTTCACTCTATGTCCTACCACATCAAATGCTGCAAGAGCTTCCTGGAGATAATTTTCCCCGACGATTTTAACTCCAGCCTGAGCAGCTCGCATAATCTCTTCGGGCGTTCTGGCTTTGGCTGCGGCCATAAGCTCTACCCCGGGGGGCAATTCCTGAAGTATTTTCTTTACATTTTCTTCAATCATCTTCTTCAATAACGCCGAAAGCCCTAGCCCAGTTATCTCTTGTACCAAGACTTAACCTTAATCAAACACCTCAAAAAATTCAAGCAATCTTATGTAGGGGCTTGATTCATCAAGCTCACCACTGATGTAGGGGTTTGGTTTATCAAACCCACCTTTTGAATAAATAAAAAATGTATGATTGATAAAACAAACATCTACTTTATATGAATAGATAGCTTGCCTATGTTATAATGTGCTACTAAAAAAAACGGTTCACAGCGAGCTTAATCATGGTTGATAGAAAAAAATTTGAAGAAAAATTCATGGCTCATGATTTCAAAGATTTTAAGTGGATTGATCCCAAAAATATTGTTATCTCCCATTGGGTGCGGATGAAATGCATTTTTGGATGCGACGAATACGGAAACACAGCTACATGCCCTCCGAATGTTCCTTCATTTTCTGAATGCGAGAAATTTTTTAAAGAATACAAGGAAGTTGTTATCTTTCATTTCGAAAAGCAAGTGCCGAAGCCCGAAGACCGCTTTAAATGGACAAGGAAGATCAACATAAAGCTTTTAAAACTTGAACGAGAGATTTTTTTATCTGGTTATGAGAAGGCTTTCCTCCTTTTTATGGATAGCTGCAGCATTTGCGCTGAATGCCCGGGAGTAAAAGAAGAATGTAAAGAGCCCAAATTAGCGCGTCCCTCTCCAGAGGCGATGTGTATCGATGTCTATTCGACTGTCAGGAAGTATGATTATCCGATCATGGTTCTTTCAGACTACAAAATGAAGATGAATCGTTATGCCTTTTTGCTGATTGAATAAAAGCTTTTTGACTTGGATAATAGTAAAAGCGATATTAGCTTGTACCCGGAAAATATGAACATCAGAGAAAAACTCGAGGAGATTGAAAAACAGACTTTATCGCCCAAAGCTTGTTTAAGTTCCCAGACGAAAGGCAGAGACCGCTCTGTATCTCTTCATCCATTAAGGACCGAATTCCAGCGTGACCGGGACAGGATTATCCACTCTAAATCCTTCCGCAGATTAAAGCACAAAACTCAGGTTTTTCTTGCTCCCTTTGGAGATCACTACAGAACCAGGCTGACACACACATTGGAAGTCTCCCAGATAGCCCGCACTATCACTAAAGCCCTTAGGTTGAACGAGGATTTAACCGAGGCTATTGCTTTAGGCCATGACCTGGGGCATACGCCGTTCGGTCATGCAGGGGAGGAGACGCTGGCTAAACTCCTGCCGGATGGCTTCAGCCATTACGAACAGAGCCTTAGGGTCGTTGAGAAAATTGAGTGGGAGGGAAAAGGATTAAACCTGACATATGAAGTTAGGGACGGCATTTTCAAGCACTCAAAAGGTCGGGGAGAAATTCTCGATGATGAAAAGAAGAATATGCCCTTGACCTTGGAAGGCAGGGTAGCCAGAGTCTCGGACATAATCGCCTACGTCAATCATGATATAGACGATGCAATAAGAGCTGAAGTCATAAAAGAAAAAGATATTCCTTCACATCTTGTCAAAGTTTTAGGCGACTGGCATGCTTCCAGAATCGATAGAATGGTTGAGGATGTGGTCAATGCTAGTTTAAAGGCAGATTTGGAGAAGATTGCCATGAGTGAAGAAATACAAAAAGCCATTACTGCTCTTCGCGATTTCTTGTACGAAAAAGTCTATTTCAATCCCCGGGCAAGACCTGAAATTGAAAAAGCGCAGAAAATAATTACAGATCTGTATGAATATGTTCTTAATAATCCAGAGCATTATATAAAATCCTATCCTCAGGGCGATTCTTTAGAGAAAAGGGCAGGGGATTTCATTGCTGGGATGACAGACCGTTATGCCTTGGGCTTGTACGAGAAGATATTCTTCCCGAGTTCTTTGCCCAGCCTGTAAAAGTATAGAAATCATACACTGTCATATACATAGGACAGAATAGGTCCGCTATTCCGTATAAATTCCCAGGTTTTTTTGGCATATTTTTTGCAATAATATCTTGAGAGGAGAAAATTCGTCGCTTAAATTGCAAATAATTGGTATATACTAATCAAGAAGTTGGCATATAATAATTTTATATCCTGGAAAAAATAAAAGGGAAAAGTAAAATGAAAAAATCATTTCTTACTTTTTTAGTTTTTATCTTAATCAGCCTTGGCATTCTTTATGGACTCAATAAACAGCAGAAATCCCTCCAGCCAGAAGAGCATGAAGTCCTGGTTCGGTTGGTTCTGGTTGATGTCATCGCTGTCGACAAAAAGGGAGATTTTGCGACTGATTTAACAAAAGATGATTTTGAAATTTATGAAGATGGCAAAAGAATACCGATAGATTCCTTAGAATTGATTAGTTTGAAAGAGCCAGAATTTGAGATTCCGGAAATAGAAGAGATAAAAGTAACCGATGTTCCAGGACGAAAAAAGCGCTTTTTCGTCATTTTTGATTCCATAAACACTATAAAGAGAATGCTCGATAGAAGTAGGAATCGGATAATCGAGAAGCTCGTTTCTTTGGTTAAATTGGGGGAGGAGATCATGATTCTCGAACTGGATGATAAGAAAGGGATGAATATCCTCCAACACTTTACTTCAGATGAGGAACTCATTGCTCAGGCAGTGAATAAAGCTTCTGGAAATATCTGGATTGAAAAATCATCTGAAACGCTCTCTACACCGGGTATTCTCTTACGTCCTGAATCGGGAAAGCATCAAAGATCCGATACCGCTATATCAAGGTTCCAGGAATTCTCCAGGTATGCTTACCAATTCGAAACGCGGGTAAGGTTTGAAAAAACAATTAACAGCTTACTGACTCTTTTAAACATGATTAAGGATTATCCGGGCAGAAAACCTGTCCTGTATATCAGCGGGGGAATGCCGGCACTTTCATTCGAGGAGCTTTATTCAAGCAGAAATATAGACGTAGCCATCGCCCGCTCTGAAGTAGCAGCATCCAAGGTATTAGACCCTTTTAGAGTTCTACAAAAATCTGGCCGCAGGGGAGGGCAGAGTATCATTAACGACCTTATTCATTTTGCCAACAGCCATAATATCACCTTTTACAGCCTTGATCCGGATAATTACTTAAAATATGTTCTCCCCGATATCGCCTTTGATAATTTTCCGAGGCAAGTAGACGTTGCCGAGATAAAGTTGAATGAATTGACAAATTTAAAATTTTTAGCGCTCGATACTGGGGGCGAAGCTATGCACGGCGCTAATAAATTTGAATATTTCCAGAAAATCATCGATAGAGATTTGACTTATTATTATGAATTGAGCTATTACCCGGAGAGAGATAAAGTTGACGGAAAGTATCATAAAATTAAGGTTAAAGTAAACAAACCGGGAATAAAAATCCGTTTTCGCAAAGGATATTATGATTACTCCGATGAACAAAGAGAATCGCTCATTTTTGCCTCTGCTTCTTACAATCCTTCTCTGTTTAATCAAATACCATTTGATGCTCGAGTAGTCCCGTTCATCAACAGAAAAAATGAATGCATCCTTTGGATGAATCTCGCTTTGCCTGTGCAAGAATTGATTCTTGGAGATAGCGATGCTCGTGAAATGAAAATCCTGAAATTAAATATGTGGGTTGAAGACATAAAAAAAGAAGATACTTTCAGTACTCAGGTTAACATTCCTTTTGTGCTTACGCCTTCTTTCCGCGATAGATTGAAGAATTCAAAATATTTTGGCTATAACACGCGCTCGCAAAGATTGAAATTAAAAAAAGATAAATACCGCGTGATCTTTGCTCTTTATGATGAAAGCCGAGGTGAGATAGGGACTGTAGAACAAATGTTGGACATGCCATCATTGAAGGACGAGAAAGATCCAAGAGTCATCAGTGCTATTTTCGGGCAATTGGTTGAAAGCAAGAAAGGAGGAATCAAGCCTTTTTCAATCTCACAGCAGGATGGTACTCTTCAAGTCTCACAATTCAAGTTTTATCCTCTAGGGTTGAATCAATTTAAACGGAGAAAGGATATCTCCCTATTCTTGCAGGTCTATTCTCCGCAGAAGAAGGTAGCTTTTAAGCCTCGATTTTCTCTTATACAAAACAGCAAAGAGCAAGGAATCTTGCTTTCAGAAGTCATGGATGAATCTTTTAATAAAAAAGCAGGGATTTGGAATGTCGTGTTCAAGCTTAATTTTGAAGGCTTCTCTGAGGGAGATTATACTCTAAGAATAGGATTAACCGATTCTTCAACGAACCAGGGAATAGAGAAAAAGCTCCAAATAAAAATTCTATAAGACTTTACTTTTTTCTTCTTACTTCTCGATTATTTCTTTAAGAAACTTTATAGCTTCTTCATTTTTGGATTGACTAATAAGGGAAACCAAATGTTTCTTCAATTTCGCATCCTCTTCTTTCCTGGCTATCTCGATTAGTATATGAATAGCCTTATCGCTTTTGTTTTCTCCGATAGAGAAAATTATTCTTTGCTTGATCTTAATGTCATCTGTCTTAGAGTACATATCTGAAAGTATATCCAACATCTCATCATCTTTTGCGTCTCCCAGCATGAGGATAGCTCTTTCTCTTGCTTTCATGTCTTTATCGTTCTTAGCAATATCAATCAATTTATCCCTGGCTTTTTTATCTTTGAATTGAGCAATGTTTAAGATTAATCGCTCTTTGTGCTTGAGATCAGTCGTGCTGTCATAAAGCTGAATACATATATCAAGCATTTCCTTTTCTTTGCTCATTCCGAGCCAGAGGATAGCTCTTTCTCTTGCTTTCATATCCTTATCGTTTTTCGCTATATCGAGCAGTTTATTTCTAGCTTTTTTATCTTTACTTTGCCCGATGGCAAGAATCAGGCGTTCTTTGAGCTTTGGATCTGAGGTGCTATTGTAAACTTGAATAAGCGTATCAAGGATTCCTGCTTCTTTTCTCATTCCGATCATAAGGATGGCCCTTTCACGTGCTTTCATGTCTTTGTCGTTTTTGGCAATGTCCATAAGCTTATTCAGCGCCTTTTTATTCTTATTTTGGGAGATAGAGAGAACTATTCTTTCTTTTAGCTTGCTATCAGTGGTTGTGTCGTAGGCTTTAATTAGAGCATCGAGCGCTTGCTCTTCTTTTCTCGTTCCGAGCCACATGATCGCCCCTTCTCTGACTTTTTTATCTGGGTCCTTGGTTGCCAGGTGGACCAAGAGCGGAAGGAATTTTGGATGGTCAGACTGGCAGAGAATAAGCAGCGCCCGCTCTCGAAGCTTCGGGTCCGCCTTTCCCCTGACAATTTTTTCAAGAATCGGGAATGCTTCTTCCTCATCCATGTTCAAGAGCGCATTCAAGGCAACAAGTTTAACTTCTGTTTCCGGATCGACTTTTTCGACGGTGTCTTTTTCAGTTACGATTGTTACGTGCGCGGTATCCCCTTCCACTTCCACATCGACAATGACATTGTCTATGTATGTTTTATATTCAGCTAATCCTTTTTTGTACAAATCTTTTGCCAGATTGATCCTGAGTATTTTGGCATCGTCTACCCATGTGCTCTTAGAATATTCATCAATAAGACGATTGAGGCTTTCTAGGGCTTGCTTCTGAATTCTGAGCTGAAGGTCAAGGTTTAGATCAAGAGCGAGTTTATACTTGCTGTAGGCAAGCCAGTAAAGAGAATCATCCAGGTAATCACTTTTTTGATATTTTTCAATGATTTCGTTGAGTTTTTCGATCGCTTTTTCCCATTCTTTCGAATAAATATATTGTTTGGCTTTCTCGTAGATTTCACGGGTTTTCTCGTAGGTCTGGCGGGCTTTTTCATAGGCAACGCGATCCTTCTCTTTTTGCTGGGAAAAAAGGAAAGCACCCAAGACGAGCATTAAAACTAAAAAAAGCGAGATGGATTTTATGTTTTTCATTTTTTATCTCCTTAGATTTTTTGTAAGATTTCCAACTTGAAAAGAATCTCTCGTTCATGAATTAATTCCTTAATTAAAGATGGAGTCTGTCTGTCTTCTTTTTTAAGGTTTGAAATCTCTTTTAAAACGATGTCCACATCATCGAGAAGCCGGGCTAGTGTCGGGTCAGTTTTAGTCACAATGCTTTTCAAAAGAATGTTCTGGATAAGAAGATTATGGGCTACTTCTTTGTCCATAAGTATTGTTTCTTCAGCTTTTTCTGAAGAGGTGAAGTTGGCATATTCGACCAGAACTGGTTTTAGCTCCTCAAAGTATTCCTGCAGGGTGAACTGGATAGAGCTGGGGGACAAGCCTTGTTCGTCCTGAACTTGCTGGCCCTGGAAAAACAAGAATCTTCCGATGATTGCTCCCAGGACAAAAACGAGAAGAAGGGCCGCGGCCGCATACGCCCAGCGGGGAAAGAAAAAGTAGCTTTTTTGGTGCGCTGGCTTTTTGTGTATGTCGGCGTCTATTTCCCTCCAGCATTTCTCCCAGTTTGCCTCAGGTATCTCCCGTTTACTTTTATCCAGTTCTTTAAAAACCTTTTTTGTGTAAGCGAAATCTCTGGAACATTCTCGGCATTCATTGATGTGGTTCTCTAACTCTGCTCTTTCTTTCTCGTCGAGTTCACCGTAGAGATGGAGAATGATTTTTTCTTCATATTTTTTGCATTTCATATTTATTCTCCAAAATCAGGCCTTTAAGGTGTGTTTTCATAGCTAATACTCCTCGAAATAGTTGCCTTTTTACGCTCCCCTCAGAACAATCCAGGTATTCTGCGATTTCTTTTGTAGTTAATTGTTGGTAGTGTTTGAGGATGAAGATAATTCTTTGCTGGCCTGATAGTTTATCTAAGGTTTGATCTATCTTTTCCCGAATTTCTCTCTGAACACTGGTATTTTCGGGATTTGAGTCTATATCGGTGGATGTTACGTTCTCTAAATTATTCATAATCAAGTCTTTCTCTTTTCTAGTTTTATTTCGTCTTAAGTAATCAATGCTGCAGTTGATGCCGATCCGACAGAGCCATGGAATGAAGCTGTTTCCATCTTGAACATTGAACCTGTGCAAAGAGTTGTAGGCTTTTATGAATGTTTCCTGGATTATGTCCTCGGCATCTTCAGAATTTTTTACATACTGATAAGCAAGAGAAAAGATTCTTTTCTTATTTTCTTCGAACAAGATTCTCATTGCTTCCCTGTTTCCCTCTTGGGCCTGCTTTATTACAGTTTCCTCTTTCATATCATTTATGTGTAAAGGTACATTTTTTCTCTTTTATATATCAAAACGCAAAAAATTTCATTTTCGTTGACCAAAAAAGTGATAAAAAAGGGGGACAAAAAAGGGGGACAGGCTACTTTTTTTTATCTGTTACCTGCTTCCAAACTCTCAAAAAATTACCTCCCATGATTTTCCTGATGTCTTCGTCAGAATAGCCTCTTTTTTTCAATCCTTTTGTGATTTTGGGATAATCTTGAGCCCCGCGTATTCCAACGGGGGAAGGAGCGCGAGGATACATGTCTGCACCGAGCCCGACATGGTCTACGCCCGCAATTTTTACAGCATGCTCGATATGATTAAGGACATCTTCAATCGTGGGCAGATTTTCCAGGGGCCAATCCTGACCTGCCCGGAGATGTTCGACAGCAATGCGCAGGTCTAAATCTTCGATCTTGGGAAGCTTTTCGAACCAGGGGCGACCAATAGCCCCAAGTTCTGTCATGGCTTCGTTATATTCTGGA
>WVZK01000086.1 GCA_011772475.1 Candidatus Aminicenantota bacterium
TTTTATCACGTCATTCCTAACAATCCCGATTTCAGTTAAGATCGTATTCTCTGGAAAATTGAGTATTTTAAATCCGCTTATGTTTCCTTCAACCATGTTGGGAACAAATCTTGTTTTTTCCAAAATCTCTGCCCATTCCCTCTCAAGCCTTCTCTCGACTTCAGACCTATTAAATTCCTTTCTTATTATATTAGGGTCTAAGCCCGGGCTCTCAGCAGGCCTATCTTTTGGCATGGGAATCCGGGCCTCGGCCGGTTTCCTCTGTACAGGTTGCACAGCTTTGATTGTACTCCCTTTGCCCAGAAGAATCTGGAAGCTCCTTTCTCCTTTTTTGAGAATAATCCTGTTGTTGAAAACTTGATCCAGGGTGAAGTCAAGAATTCTTTCTCCTATTCTTAATGTTTCAGTTTTCCCAGTTTGTTTATTTTGTATAGTAGCTACAGATGAAGAAGCGTCCTTTGATACCACAACTCCGATTAGAACCAAGGAGGGCAAGCGGATTTCCTGCTCGTTTGTACCAGATACACTCTGAGAGCTGAGAGAAACTGGGATAAGAAATAGAAATGTAAACAGAAGATAAAGAGTGATGCCGAAGCATGCTCTGTTTAATATGCTCATTTTCCTGTTAATTTGGTTATCCTCAGAAACCTGGATATCTGAAAATAACGCGAGATTTTTTTATTCTAGCTACCTTACCTTAAATCTATAACATAGGGAAAAGTCCAGGTCAAATGTGTGTATTCGTTCCCCTCTGAAGCAGACTCTGGCAGGGGATGACACCCCCCAAGAAATGGGGCCAGGCCCCATTTCTTATCTTTAAGGGCCTGGCCCCATTTTTCATCATTTTTCAATGAGGACAATGTCTGATCCCAATGTTATTTTAAACAGAAGGGAGAAAATATAAGAAAAATGTGTTATTTAATATTTCTATTTCTTTTCATGCAAAAATTTGGATACTATATCTATGATGATATCCTTGCATATTTACATTTTTACATATAGATTGCCTAGTAAAACACTATAAGGGAAAAGATGAACGCAGATTTTATGAGGTTTATTGATCGCAGATTAGGAGTTCCTATCTGCTTTGCTCTCTCCTGTGTTCATGTATTAAGAAAAATATTCAGCAGGCCGAAATTTATAAAAGATCCCAATAGATTCCTGTTCATAGAGCTATCTGAAATGGGCAGTATACTGCTGGCTTATTCTCTTATTAAAAAGACAAAAGAATTTTTTCCAAATGCAGAGCTTTATTTTCTGACTTTTAAGGAGAACCGGCAGGCGGTGGATATCCTGGGTATTGTTCCGGAAAAGAATGTGATGACTATTAACAGCCGAAATTTCATCAGTCTCGTGGGCACAACTATCAGCACTTTGTGGAAATTAAGAAGGGAAAAAATAGATGTAGCCGTAGATATGGAGCTCTTTGCCAGGTTCACAGCTATCCTGAGCTACTTGAGCCGAGCAAAGAACAGGGTAGGGTACTTCAAGTTTCACAATGAGGGATTATACAGGGGGAATCTCCAGACACACCTTGTGGTATTTAATCCGCATCTACACATGGCCCATAACCTGTTGAGCCTTATTTATGCGGTAAGTTCATCCCCTTCAGATGTTCCTTTATCAAAAACCCAAGTCTTAGATAAAGATATTATTGTTCCGAAGAAAGGGATAGAAGATAATGCCAGGAAAATGCTTCTAAAAAAATTGGAAGCTGAGAACAAGAATATAACAAAGGCCAAGAAGATTATACTGCTTAATCCGAATGCAAGCGATATAGTCCCTTTGAGAAGATGGCCTTTAGAGAATTATACAGAGCTTGCCAAACTGCTTCTCAAACACGATGGAGTTTACATTGTCATAACTGGGGTAGAATCCGAGAGAAAAGATGTTGACTTCGTCTGCGACGCTGTGAGCCCAGAAAGATGCATAAATTTTGCAGGAAAAACTACTTTTTCTGAGCTCATAGATCTCTATAACATAACAGACGTTCTGATCACTAACGATAGCGGTCCTGTGCATTTTTCTTCTATGACAGATATAAGGACTTTTGCCTTTTTTGGCCCTGAGACACCCAAGCTGTACGGACCATTAGGAAAGAATTGTCGTGTATTCTACTCAAATTATGCCTGCAGTCCCTGTGTGTCCGCCTTTAATCACCGGAAGTCTGCCTGTAACGATAATAAGTGTTTAAAAGCAATCTCAGTCATGGAAGTTTATGACGAAGTGAAGCAAATAATAGTCTGAATAACTGTTGAAGCTATGTATCTGAAGAGAAAGAAGCTTCTTCTTATCTTGTTTGCCTTCATCATCTTCCTCTCGCTTTTTCTCCTTAAAGTCAAAGAACATATGATTGATTTTGAGGTGAATTATAAGGCTGGGAAAAGACTCAGAGGAGGTGAGCCCCTGTATCAGGTTGAAGATGGCCATTTTATGTTTAAATATCTCCCTTCCTCCGCTCTGTTATACCTTCCTTTATCTTTTCTTCCGCTTAACGCAGCGAAAGCTTTCTGGTACTTTATCGTTGTCTTTTGCCTTTGTTTCCTGGTTTATTTCTCGAATAAGATTCTTCCTTCGGAGGGGAAAAAACCCGTATATCTGCTTATCTTACCCCCTTTGATACTGGCTAAATTTTTCTTAAGGGAGCTCCATCTAGGACAGATTAACGCCTTCGTCACAATGATTCTGCTTTTTATGATCTGGTTTTTAATTCATGAAAAAAACACGATGCCTTCACAAAAAGACATATACGCCGGCCTTCTTTGGGGAGTGGCAACCGCCTTGAAACCTTATGCTTTGATTTTTTTACCTTATCTTATATTGAAGAAAAAGTGGAAGGCCCTCGTAACCGGAATAGGCTTTTTATTCTTTGCACTTATTATTCCGATTGCTTTTTATGGCTGGCGAGGAAACATTATTATCCTTAGGGAATGGATATCATCTCTTTTTCGTTCTAGCCAGGTTCTTCTCAATTCTCAAGATAATATTTCTATCATAGCTTTTTTTATGAAGTGGACAGGAAATCGAAATATCTCGCTTTTGCTTGCTGCGCTTGTAATTGCCATCCTTGCTTTTCTTGTCTTAATTGTCATTTTAAAAGGAAGAAAAATAAACAGGGCTTCAGTGCTCGAGTGCTCCATTCTTCTAATTCTTATCCCTTTGATATCTCCCTTAGGATGGGATTATACGCTTCTGATGGCTGTTTTAGCGCTAACGATAATCATTCATAATTTCTCGGGGTATTCAAAACTTTGGAGAGGTATTCTCGTTTTTAATTTCTTTATCATAACTTTTTCTTTGTATGACATTATGGGAAGAGATCTCTACGCGAGGTTTATGTCTTGGTCTGTTATCACCATAAATTTCTTAATCCTTATCGGATTTCTTACGTATCTTAGGTTTCGAAAGATTTGTTAAGGATGAAGAGTTTGGCAAGTTTTCTTGACTAGAATATGGAAATATAGTTCGGTTTAATTAAACAGAATTCGATCTAATGAATACGCTATGTCCTTGATAGTCTAGGGAGTTTGAACCTTAGGGCTTTGTTTGAATTCTTAAAACCTATAGATATACAAGGCACGAAAAGCAGGTTTCGCTCCTGTAAAATACCGTTCCTGAAGTGATGCGTGTCTCAGGTAATAATCATACCCTAAACTTATCTGTGATTTTTCTGATAGGTCGTATTTTATATTTAAAGATAAAATTGCCAGGAATTCGTCCGCATCAGTAAAAATAGAATGCACCCAATACTGGGAGAAACCAGTCTCAATACTGCCAAGATTTTTCTTTCCAAACTCTAGTTTAACCCTTCCCAGAATTCCAGGCCCACTGTAGTATGGATCATCTAATTTCGTCCCAAAATGGGTGTTTTCTGAGTCGATCGATGGACTGGAGCCGCCATAAATAAGAGAGAGAACTCCAGAACTGTTAAAAAATAAATTCGAATCACTGACGAAAAAAGTAACCAGGCCAGGACCCATCCCGATAGCGGAGATCCTGTCGGCAAAATTGGATTCTATATAATCAAAAACTCCAAAAAGACCAGCTAGGCCATTTTTAATTCTTTTCCCGGCTATAATTCCCGTTGTGAAGATTTCACCGTGGCGAATAACATTGTTTTGAATCCCTAACCTGAAATCAAGCGTGAACCAGTCATACGGGCTTACTCTTGAAAAATCTTTTCTAAGATAGTCTTTATATTCAAGGTCTGCTGCGATAAGGAAGCCCGACTTATTGGAGGACGAACTGTAGGCTCCAAACGGCAAGCTAAAGTCATAAAGATGTTTTTGTTGAGGATTTCCAATTTCGTAAGATTTGCCCGATAAGGCTTTTATTCCGTAAGCAGGATTGAGGATGTAGGCTAAGGATTTTCGAAATATTCTTTCGATTCCGGTCGAATTCTCATCCAGGAGCATATCTCCAATTTTAAACAGAACTTCACCCAGCATTACACCTCCGAGGGTATTAAGAGCAAGATCATTTGAAGAAGGATGGATCGCTTCAAAAAAAACCTCCCAGGTATAGCTCCCAAAAGCAGAACAGACTGTGGATTCCAGGAAATTTAATCCATTCGCCCTTCCTATTGAATAATGAACTGCGCCATGATAGGGATGTGCTAATTTGTTCATTCTGTACATATCGATATCAAAATCAAAACCAGTTGAGAGATTTTTTAAGATGGATTTCATCGAAATTTTTGTCCACGGTCGAGGATCTATATACCTGCTAAAAGCCCATAATGCTACATTGACGTACGTAATTTCTAGGGCTGCCTTTGAATAGCTCTTCTTGTTTCTTTTTATGGAGAATGTTTCGGAAGGAACCTTAAAGGAAAAAGTCGCTGAGTCCATTGCTGCCAGACTAAACCGGGCTGTGTAAGCGGTTTGTTTTCGCACGTAATTCTCGGATGATAGGGACTCGTTAACGTTGGGCTCTAATATATCTGCCGAATTCTCTATATCGTCGGAGATAGTAAAGGCATGAGAATTTATCTTATAATCAAAGGTAAGCTTTTGGTAATTGGATGATAGAATAAGAGTGTCATTTTTTTCTGCCGCAAATAAGTTCGTAAAACTTATTAAACACACAACCAGAGCTGTAGCAGTAATTGTTTTTTTCATTTTTTCTTAATTTACTCTGCTAGAGGGCTTATAGACTGTCTAAAATGCGCTCATCCAAAGCGCTTTTTGACAGCTTCGTATCCAATAAAAAGATAACGGTTTTATCAATATTTGTCAATAGCAAGGAAAATTAGCCAGGGTAAAGCATTTCTATTGAGAAAGGAAATTTTCCTCTCTTGACATGTAATCTAAATAAATTTAATTTTATATTCGCGCCTAAAAGCCTTTAGACATCGGACTTATATCAATGAATAACGTTAAAGAACATTTATGTGATGATGATCCTGCTAAGGGCCATCCTGATGTCAGAACGAAGCTCAAAGATGTGTCTTATTTTTTTCTCGGTAATGGACACATTCAGGCTGCTGTTCAAATCGCTCCTTCCGGGGAAGGAACACCCATAGGCCTATTGATCATGAATCCGGAGCATCTGGGGAAAAAGCGAGAAGCTTTAACCTTTGATCCAGATTCCGGACTGGAAAACACTATGATCCGCATCATCTCTGCGCCGACCGCTAAAACCACAGGAACCAGAGCTCTTGAAGCTGGTTGGCTTGAGGGATATGAAATCCCTGTTGCCCAGATCATATGGCGGGGTGGTAATTTCCAAGTCGCTGAGTACTTTTACTGCCCGAACTTATCTCATCCCGAGATTATGCGCGAGGTTCGCCTAAGAAACATAAGCAACCTTACAATTAAGGCTCGCCTGAAAACAGGAGTTCTTGATAAAACTATTGATGAGGAATTCTATTTACAACCTGAAGGAATAAAAATAGTATTACTCCGTTATACTTTGAATAGTTCAGGGAAACATATTACTCTTGATTTGGTGCCGAAAGGGGGAATAGGCCGTAAAGCCCTTCAGTATTGGAAAGAGAAAGCTTGTGCCTCGTTTGGTTCGCCTATCTTGGATCATTTTTTTACCGCATCACAGTTTCAATTGCCTGCAGTTGTCTCGAAGTTTGGAAAAGTAGATGGTAATATCTGGCAGCATAACCGTGAACGGGCTAGGGATCAGGCGATGGTGGCTGTGGGTTTGACAATAACAGGCCACTATGAGATTGCTTACAGGATACTCGACCGCATGATTGAAGAATTTGTGACCAAGAAAGGGGATATCACAGATTCCGAAAAGGCGCGAGGTTCAGACGAGATAGATTTAGATCAGAATGGATCGCTTCTCTTTGCCTTGAAAAACTATGTTCTCTGGACTGACTCCTATGAAATAGTTACAAAACACTGGAACAAAATTGTAGCTGCTGCCGAGTTTCCTCTAGCTGGTGCTTTTGTTCATAGCCGCTCTGGCTTATTAGCCAACAGAAAGGAGTACTGGGGGCGACACCAGACTCATGGGATTGTAAAAGGGATGGAGTTAGCCCATCAATTGTTTGCTGTCCTAGGGCTTTCTGCGGCTTCCACCATTGCCTCACTTATCTCCCGAAAATCTGAAGCGTCACACTGGAAACATAAAGCAGAACGGATAATGAACGCCACCTTAGACGAAGCTCAATACGGCCTGGTTGATGCTCGTGGGTTCATCAAAAGGCGCGGTATCGATGGGGTAATTCAGGAAATTGTCAAGCCTCTGCCTAAAGCTCAATTTCCAGAAGGATCCCCATTATCTTTGAAGGGTGAGCATCGCCTCAACCCTGATGCTACATCTGTTCTACCCATCGCTATGGGCATTATATCTCCAGATTCTCCTCTGGCATCATTGACATTGGATAGTGTCGAGAAACTTTGGAATCAAGCTTGGAAGGATGGAGGCTACGGGCGATATGATATAAGTTCAGAACCTGATTCTCCTGGCTCCTGGCCTATCGCCTCCTTATTTGTTGCCCGTTCTTATGCTGAAACTGGAAATTTTGATAAAATGTGGAGAACGTTAGAGTGGCTTAATTCAGCACCTGGCGCTTTGTCTGGTTCATGGTTTGAATTTTACGGACAGCGTTTAGATCCGCGATTTTCTCAGGAAGGTATTGCACCCTGGATTTGGGCAGAAATGCTAATCCTGCTGATTCACCATATCATAGGGATTCAGCCCGACGTAGACCATCTCCGGATAAGGCCAAAATTGGTCCCTGGAATAGAAAAAATCACCGCATCTTTCCCGCTGAGAGATAGAAAGATAAATATCGAAATTAAGAGTGGTCGCAAAAAGAAATCTTATGGCTTTAGTTCGGACGGGAAAATCATACAATCATCAGAAAAGGAAGCCTATATTTCCTATCCCGAAAAAGACATTTGGGTTGAAGCTTCTCTGCCTTAGCGTTTTAATAATAGCTAACCGGGGTTAGGCCTTGCCAGAAGGAAAAGATATTGGCGTGTTTTTTGTCAATGGGGTCATTCCTTTCCCTAAGGAGAAGATTTTAGCATGCTTTTTGTCCTTACGCTATTCCGATGGATAAGGCCTAACGCCGATATTTTTGACATCAAATTTTTCCTGTGCTATAGGACTATTTTAAATTTATTCATGGCTAATAAGAGAGAGGGTGGAATGCTAAGAAAAATAGTTTTGGTCATCGTTATCATTAGTGTTTTATGGGTGAATTACGGCTGCGTTGCACAAGAACAAAATATTCGTTGGGTTACTTTAAAAGATATTGCTAAGAGTCTGGAGAATCAACAGCCGATGAATGTTGGATTTGATATTGATGATACTGTGTTGTTTTCAAGCCCAGGCTATTACTATGGACGACAGAAGTATTCCCCAGGAAACAAAGGTTTTGCAATTATGGAAGAATTTTGGAATGAAATGAACAACGGGCTTGATCAATTCAGCATTCCCAAAGAATGTGCCCGAAGATTGATTGAATTGCATAAAAAAAGAGGCGACTCAATTTATTTCATAACGGCGAGAACAAAAACTAAAACAGAATCAGTTACTGAGCTTCTTGCAAAGACTTTCGATTTAGAGAATCCACATAAAGTAATTTTTGCTGGCATCAAGCTTGGGGAAAATTTAAAAATCAAACCGATAAAGGAAAATAAAATTCAAATATTTTATGGAGACGCAGACTCTGATATTGAAGCTGCTTTAGAAGCGGGAATCCGAGCGATAAGAATTATGCGGGCTGTAAATTCCACAAATAAGCCACTGCCCTGCAACGGAAGCTTCGGGGAGGAAGTTCTTGTTAATTCAGAGTATTGAGAGGCCCTATTTTAGTCCTAAAATAGCGGCAGCGTTTTCATAGAGGATTTTTCTTATAGATTCTTCAGCCAGGGGAAGTTCTTTTATAGCTTCAATATTGCTGTTGATTGTCTTTATTCCTGGCCAATCTGATCCGTAGACAAATTTCTCGATGTCTTTCTCCATCTCAGGAAAATAATTCAGCAGATTTTTAGGGGGCAGTCCTGAAATTTCCAGATAAATATTAGGATGAAGTCGAGATAGAAAAAATGCTTTTTCATACCAGAGACCTCTTCCGCTGTGAGCCATGAGGAGGAGAAGGTCAGGAAAATCGGAAGCCACGTCATCCAGATAGATGGGATCAGCATACTTTACTTTTGAACCTTTAAACACAGAGGAGCCTGTATGGATGAGAACCGGTAGTCTATGCTCTTGGGCTATTTCATAAAGAGGATAGAGAGAGCTATCATTTGGGTAGAAGTGATTGTAAGAAGGATAAAGTTTTATTCCTTTTACACCCATCTTGATGTATTTTCTAAGTTCCTGGGTTGGCTGACTGACCAGTAAGGGATTAACAGTACAAAAGGGAAGGAAAGTGTCATTGCCCAGGCAAAAATCGATGACATATTCGTTAGAAACAACGCCAGTGGTAATAGGACTTATTTCAGGTAGGATCACGGCCTTTTCTATTTGATGGCTCTTGAGGTAGGCAGCAAACCTCTTCGGATCAATCATTTCCTCATAGCGTTCATAATACTCTGAATGTGCTTTTTTTTGGTAGGCGTGGATCCATTCATACCAGTGTTCTTTGAGACCGATGTGGACATGGAAATCGATGATTTTTATTTCATCTAGTTTTTTCATTCTCGTTAGAAGATAAAAAACATAAACTCATCTATTTCCAGAATCTCCCGTGACGTTCACTGTTTTGAGAAAAGACGAGGGGGATTATCATTCTTTACGGGATAAGAAAAGATATAAGGCCAGGTGATGTTAGTAGATTTTGGTTTTTGATTTCCGTTATGTTTGCTCTTCTATTTTACTGGTGTTTTCTTCTTTTTTAGCTTTTAATTTTTCTTCGAGTTCTTTGATCTTGAGGATGAGTGTTTCTTTTTCTTTTTTCTTCATCCTTTTTAGAATTCTAACAACCACTCCCACAATACAAGCTATAATTAGTGTGTTGATAATAGCAGAAACTGAGTATGGCGACTTCATTTGCATTGTGAAAAGGATATCCAACTGCGCTAAGAAGGATAGAATTACCAAAACAAGCAGTATCAAAACCCACCAGAGCATTTGGCACTCTCCTTCAGGGTAATGAAAATTCCCTTCTCGAGTTTAAATGCAAAAATTTCTCGTATAGCTTATAGCAAAGGAAAACCTGAAGTCAAGAGAGCATTTTATTCAGGAACATACTTGATTTTAAATTTATTAAGTGTCACTCCCTCATCTGCCCTTGAATAGAGGAAATCGTTACTGTCAATATAAATACAGTGGCTTGAATCAGGCAACGTAAAAGTAGTCAAGTGCTTGCCGCCCGGGCTGAGGACATAGACGTCACAGCTTGGATTTTTAGAAAAACTGCCGCCCAAAATGAATAAATTTCCTGAACTATCCAGAGCTATATCTTTGTAGACAAATTTGGTGGGAAGCACGAATTGTCCAATTTTTTCTTTTTTGATATCTTTGATGCCCAGCAATTTTTGAGACCATATTTTTATTCCTTCAGGATCAAATTTTTCAATTTTATCTTGGTAGTTGTAAACAAGATAAAGGTTCCCCTGAGAATCAAGATCAAAGTTCACCACATCAGTCAGAAGACGTGATTTTTTGTCAGAGTACTGGAGCTCGCGTTTGATCTTTCCTTTTGAGTTAAGGATGAAAATCATCCCTGCTTTAGCCGTGGAGACGGTGGTAACTGCAATCTCGTCGTCTTCGAGAACTTTCAAATCGTAAACAGGTACTGAAACTGAAATGCCGTGGCTATAATTTAAATCTTTATCAAAAACCTGAATGCCGGATTTGAACTGATCAGTGACATAAAGAAGCTCGCTGGAGATTCCTAAATACCTTGGAGCTAAGAATTCTCCCGGGCCTTGTCCTTTTCGCCCAGTTTTCTTTATGAGATTTCCCTTGTCATCGAATTTTTTCAGTGAATAATCCATGTTATCAGTAACATAAATATGACCAGTGGAATCAGAGATAACTCCTACCCATTGAAATAAAACATCGTCCTCCAAGCTTCCTATAGATAGAACCTCTTCAAGTAATATTTTTTGGATATCATTTCCGCCTAAGCCAGGGAGATTCATCTGAAAAGCGATTGATAAAAGATAGACAAGAAATAATGGTTTTTTCAACTTTTTTGTTTCCTCCTTGGGAATTCGTGATTACCTATGCTTTCATACTGCGAGAGATTAATTTTCAAGGTATTTTCTGCAAAAAATCCAGCCATTAACGCAGTAGGCAACATCTGTGTATACCCTAGCGAAAAAGGGGATGTTCAATATCGCGTCGAGCAAACAATTCGAAAGAGCTTTTTCACACCTCCCAGCCTCCATCGGAGATACATTTACGCTAAAGAATATCGTAATAATGATCAAGATTAGAAATGCTTTTTTTATGTGTTTTTGGATTTGTGAAATCATGTTTTCCCTCCTTTAGTCTTTAATTTCCTGTAAAGTTTCTTCTTATAATAGCCCGTGTGCGATGTATGTGAGCTTATCAATATTCATAATAGCGCTTGCAGAAGTGGTAGCCACCAAGGCACATGGTTGAGTAGGAACCGCCTGCTGCGACCGCGCCGAGCATAGAGCCAAACATGTTGCCTGAAAAAAAGCCAGCGATAGCTCCCAGCACAGTGGCAATTCCGGCATCGATCATGCAGTTCAATAAAGCTCTTGAGCATTGTCCTGCATTGAGTTGGTCGGGAGCTACAAACATCGTGAAAAGAGACATGAATAGAAATCCAGCAATTAATTTTTTGGCATTTTTTCCTCTTAAATTGTTCATCCTAATACCTCCTTTAGATTGTTATTATGGCTGACTAAGATTATTTAAAAATAATGATATTTAAAGAAGATTTCGTTCGTATTTATTATCGATTGTCTTCTCTTTTCTTTGACGGATATTTGACGAGAAAATCTCACTTTCAAACCTTTCCAACTTTTATAGTTTGCGTGACATTGAGGTCAGATCTGTAAAACTTGAATTATAAGAAAATTGGGCCAACAAAATGGGGCCAGGCCCCATTTTCTCCTGATGTTAAGATAGAGGATTAGGTCCTTAAATAAGAATTGGATTGAAACGGAGTCAGACTTTCCAGACTTTTATAACATGGATATTAAGCTACAGTTAAATAGGAACGGGGGATGGGAGAGAGGTCAGCATTTCTGTTGTTTTGTTGCCTTTTTTTTGGCCTCGTTCACATGCAAACCTAGATAATAGGGCTTTTGAGCTGCAAAGGCTTTTGCTTGTTCGAGTATTGCCTCCTCGACATACTTGGGGGTATAACGCCATGTTTCGTAATCAAAAGTCATTGAGCGTGTGAAATACAGAGGCTTGAGGGCTTCTACAATATCTTTTCTGGCTTTTGGAGAACCATTCCTGTAAGAAAACAGGAGCTGATAAACCAGCTGGGTCCACATCAGAATATCAATGCTGTACATATCATGATCAAACATTTTTGCCAGGCTCGAACTGGCATAATCACTTAGAATTCTTTTTAGAAGCTTTTCTCGTGGATAATACTCTTGCCTCAATTTATTTTTTAGCTCTCTCATATCGATCTTCAGTTCCTGCGGTAGACCAAGCTCTTTAAGGCCAAATCTTTTTTTAGGCGTGGGCTTCGACACTGGAATGCTTATCCAGGATGACTCTCGGGAGAGGAGCAGATCGAATAAAGTTGTAATCACCTGCGTAAACATGGGTCCGAGCTTAGGTGCACTTGCTTTGTGTATTTTTGCCCCAAGGCCTGTTTCGCAAATCTTGAAGTTGCCGAAAATGGCATGGAGCGTCATAAAAACATCAACGCCATACTGTTTTGCCTGAGTATCCCATTTTTGCTTTAACCAGTAATTCATAAGAGCCGGGGAAAAGCCAAGTTCACCACCAATAGGTTGCCGCAAATCCCTCCCTAATAATCCATAAAACAGCGGATAACAGATATGGTTGGTTATGGTTCCGTCGAATTGATGCCGAGAATACAGGGGCAAAGAATAATCATAGCCTTTAAGAATTGGCTCACCTAAGTACTTTATCCACTCAGGAGTAATCGAACGCAGGTCAGCATCAACAGTTAAAGCCGCCTTTAGGGTAGTGGCGTGGCCTTTCGCAAACCTTAGAAAATTAAAGAGGTTATTTCCTTTGCCTTTCACTCCTTCAGGGGTTGTAATATAGTGCTTTGGATTTTTTGTATCAGTGGCTAGAAATGACCCTTTTGTATCATCTTCGCTATTGTTATCAACGTTTAGAATAATTGACTTGAGATTGCCGAAGTATCTTGAGAGACCAATATCAACCTGTTTTGTAACATAAGGTATTGTGTCTGCTTCCATGTAGGAAGGAATTGCCACTATAAACTCAATGCCAGACCTCATGCTTCTCATCCTAAAAATTCCTCCTCTTCCTTTTTTTTGTTTATAAATAATCTAAGAAATTTTCAAGCAACAGGATTTCCTCGATAATTTCGATATCTAGAATGGTATCTCTCCTGCGGCAAGGTGCACATTATAGGCAGATTTTATATATTTGTCTATTATTAAAAGCATTCTACCGCGTATCTCCTCTTCCATATGGCTTAAATTAGCTACAAGTATATTTAATTAGTAATTTTTGTCAAAAAGTATATGAAGAAACGTCATAGAGCTGTTAAAGAAGATCCCTGGATTTTTTGGGGCAAGCGTACTTTTCTTCTACTTCATTCATGCTAAAAACAGTAGAAAATAGACGAAACCTACATTTAAAAGCAGTAATAAAAAGTCATTTTTTCCTTGAATAAATTTTTATTTTAATTTATAAGTTATATTTCGACATAAGAAATGGCCCTGCTTTATCGGGGGTCGGCTTTGCTCTAAAGGATTTTTCCCTATGACAGAGCCGCGACCTAAGGCTTGGGACCATAAGTTAAAATTTTTTAAAGGAGGTCGAAGCTTTGCCGAAAGGGATCGTAAAGTGGTTCAACGACAAAAAGGGATACGGCTTCATTAAAGAAGAAGACGGTCGGGATATATTCGTTCACTTTTCATCAATCACTATGCCAGGTTTCAAAACACTCGCTGAAGGCGAAGAAGTAAGTTTTGACATAGAAGAAAGCGACCGCGGACCCGTAGCCAAGAACGTCGTTAAGTCTGAGCAATAGCAAAGAGCAAGGTCTCCAGATCTGAGATTTGAAGGGGCAACCCTTCATTATTTTCTTGCCGCAAACGGAGTTCTCTGTTTTCATTCATTTGCTGCCTTGGGGAATTAGTATATCTTTTTGACAGAAAGATAAATATCAAAGACAATGAGATTATATAAAGGATGAAAAAATGAGTGGTCAGCAAATAATTTTTGGCTTGTTAGAACTTTTGGTTTCTGTATTCATAAGTTTCATTCTTATCTTTGGCAGCTATCGCCTCTTCCTAGTTCTTACTCCGCGTTTCGATGAAGAGCGGCAGCTTAAAGGCAAAAATACTTCCGTAGGGATTATTTTGGGAAGCATTCTTTTAGGAGAAGCACTGGTTGTTAAGCAAGCAATTTATCCGGTCATGGCAGTCATCCAAATTTTTGCGCTCGGTCAGGAAAGAGATATTTTAAATTTTTTAAAAATGCTGGGCTATGGTGCTGGATATGTTCTCCTGGCCGGGATCTTGGCTATAGTCTGCATCCTGCTCAGCTTATGGCTGTTTAATAAATTAACACCTCGAATAGATCATTATCAGGAAATAAAGGAGAATAATATTGCGATTGCTATTTTTATGGCTCTTTTTATTGTCGGGATTTGTCTTTTGATAAGCGCTGGTGTTTCAGGCTTAACAAGGGCCCTGGTTCCTTTCCCAGAGGTCGGGTCGATCCCCTTTAAGTAAAGCTTAAATGAAGACGCCCTTTCTACCCATCCTTATAATTTTATTCGCCTTAATCAGCCTAACATTTTTGGCTTCCTTTTTGGGTGACGATGCTCCTTATAGCAACGATTCCTCTTGCAGGTTAAGTTTTCTGAATCTAAATCAAAAAATTGGCTCTAAACAAAGCCTGAATATCTTTGAAAGAATTGATATCGAAACAGGTTATGAACTCACTTACGGCTGGAAGGATTACAGAGGAGATGGTTACTCTATGACCTTTTCCGTTTCCAAACAGCAATTGTCTGATGCAGAGGAGGAGTATGGCTACTACCCAGAAGAATTGGAAAAATACTTGGAAGAAAGCTATGAAAAAATGAGAGAAGAGATGATGATTTATCTCGAGGAATTTGCCAGGCGGCAAATAGAAAGGAGCAAGTATCCTCAGTATATCTTAATCGAAAAGATTGATTCAAAGAAATTCAGATTAAAGATTTCCGTCCCCTCAGCTCTTTATGAAGAGGTTAAAGCTTCATCTGAGATAATTAAAGATAAACTTACGGCAGAAGAAAATGCTTATTTATTAAAGATAGATAAAGAGCAAAAAAAGAAGGAAAAAGCATTTTTAGAGAGGAAAGGATTTCGAGTTATTGGAGACACTATAGGAGTGGATTATTCTGTTTGTGTTCGGAACAATCGTCCCAGGCTAAAAAATGTCGTGGACCGTATGAAAAAAATAAAGAAAAGAATGTCTCTTCGGCAGTTGCTGTTCTTAATGTCAGCTTTTATCCAGGAGATTAAATATGGCATCCCTCCCTTCGAAGAAAATAATAAAATCATAGCGGAATTCTGGGTTCCTCCTAAAGTCCTGGTTAACAATTTTGGAGATTGCGATTCAAAGGGAGTTGCCTTTGCCTCGATGTGGACTAATTTTAAGAGGTACCCTCTTATTTTGATAAAGATTCCAAAACATATGTTCTTAGGATTGGCTATTCCTTCAATAGGAAGAGATGAGATTACGATAAACGGACTAAACTATACTCTCTGTGAGGTTACAGGGCCCGACAAAATACCACCTGGATGGATTACTAATTACAGCCGTTTCTATCTCGAAAGCGGAAGATTCAGGTATGAACTGATAAGATAGCTATTGTTCTTGTAGGGGCTCGATTTATCGTAGGGGCTCGATTTATTATACGTGTTTGATTCATCAAACCCCCATTCTCTCTTATATTTTTATTTGTGGGGATTTGGTTCGTTGTAGGGGTTTGATTCATCAAACCTCCCTGCTTGCTAATATTTTTATTTGTAGGGGTTTGATTCATCAAACCCGCACTTTTTATCTATATTTTTTTATAAATGAACGTTTTTTTACAATTTTTTAAATTTGATTTCTTTTAAATCGGGGAAAGCATATACTCTTACTTTTTTACCTTCCCTGATTACGACGCCTCCTCTGCAGAGGCGGAATCTATTACTTATCTCTGTTGTATCATAACCTGAAAACGTTTTTAGAAGCTTTATTGTTCCGTCCTTAAACTCATAAACTTTAACTTCAGAAGCAACATGGTCTGTTTCAACAAGGTAGTATTTATCAGGATAGAAAAATTGGAGATAGCCTTTTGTTTCGCCGAATTCTTCGATCTCAAAATTCTCTAGGTTCAATCTGGCATATTTTGGCCGTTTTGCACCTCTTCTCCACCCGTATTTCTCTTTTAGAGTGATATCGTTAAGCTTTGTTCTCCAAAATACGGTTCCGAAATGAAAACCCTTACTGTTTGGGATCTTCCTTATAGTTTCAAAACGTCCTTCCTTCTCACTGCTTATGATTACATTTTCTTCGGTGTAGCTGATGAGCATCCTATTAGAATAAAAAGCTGCTTTTTGACTTTCTCCGATGTTTTCAATCCGGCCATCCTCCCATATTCTTAGGATTATATTTTTCCGGGTTTTTTCAGTGCACATCATTCAGAACCGTTTTCCTTTAGCTATGTCTGTTTCGATAAGAGTTGGCCAATAGCTTTTTTCCAACAATTGATATTCCAGGGGAATTCTTGTTACTTCTTTTGATGCTTTGTCGACCAGAACAAGCTGAATATCATGGAAATCTTTTTTTCTCTTTCTTTCTATGAAAGCTATTGTTTGATCATATTTCCAAAACTGGAAAGCAATTTGTCTTTCAGGTTGCCCTTCGTAAAGAACTTCAGCCTTGTAGTTGTTTGTGTTGATCCTGATGATCCTATTATAGCGCCCAGTAATTTTGCTGTGAGCTCTTGCGTAAACATATTCATTATCTAACAAGGAGGAATAAAATGGGGCCGAATAAAATGGGGCCAGGCCCCATTCTTTTTCTTTAATCAGATAACGTTGCCATTTAAGATGAATGGAGGATAATTTTAAAGACAGTATTGAAACCGATTTTAATTTTTGTTTTAATTAATCAACTGCATGATGTTAGTGGGAGTTATCAATCATTCTTATTTAAATAGGATAAGGACATGACAAGAAAAGATATATTTAAACTTATATTATGTCTCATAATTTGTCAGTTAGCAGGGTTTGTGGGCTCTTTATTCACATCGCCTTCAATTCCCTCGTGGTATGCTTATCTAAATAAGCCATCTTTCACACCACCGAATTGGGTATTCTCCCCGGTATGGATAAGCTTGTTTGTGATTATGGGGATATCTCTGTTTCTTGTATGGCAGAGAACTCTGCGCCATCCTTATGTAAAATCTGCCTTATTATGGTTTGCTTGCCAGCTGATTTTAAACATGCTTTGGTCAATCGTATTTTTCGGCCTTAAGTCCCCGTTTTTTGCTTTTATAGAGATTATTTTGCTGTGGATAGCAATCCTGATAACAATTATTAAGTTCTTTAGAGTCTCAAGATTGGCAGGAGTACTTCTTATTCCTTATATCCTTTGGGTAAGTTTTGCTGCAGTCCTTAATTTCTCCATATGGAATCTTAATTAATAAATCCAAGCCGAGTATTTATTCGGATTTTTATATAAATAGAAAAGCTGTAAGGAGGATAAAAATGGTTCAGAAGTCTTTTAGGAAATTTTTCTTCGTTATTTTAATTTTTGCTTTTCTCCTTTCTCTTCCAGTTTCAGCGGTAGATAAAAAGGAAGGGCCCAAATCTAAAAAGCCCCCTGTTATCTCCGCAAAAGACACTTTGCGGATAAACCGAGTTTCTAATCCTCGCCTTTCTCCAGATGGCCAATGGGTACTTTACTCTAAGGCGATTCGAGATATGGAAGACAAAGATATGGAGAGCACCACGCATGTCTGGCGAGTGCGAGTTGACGGCAAGCAAAGAAGACAGATGACCTATGGTTCTGAGAGCTGCACCTCTCCTTCATGGTTTCCCGATGGGAAAAAGATCGCGTTTCTAAGCTCCCGCGGCAAAGCCGAAAGCTCCAGAGATAGACGAGAAGATGCCAGCGAACGCCCTCGTAATCAAATATATTCTATGTATCTTGACGGAGGAGAGGCCTGGCAAGTAACTGAGCATAAAGAAGGTATTCAATCTTACGAAATTTCACCGGACTCAACCCGTATCCTTTTCACTGCTAGAGATCCCTTAACCGAAGAAGAAGAGAAAAGAAAAAAAGAAAAGGACGATGCTGAGGTTGTAGACGAGAAGTTTCGGATGAGCCATCTCTGGATTTACGATATAGATAAAAAAGAAGCTACGCAATTTACCAAAGGCGAATTTACAGTGAGTGATGCTCATTGGTCACCAGATTCTAAGAAAGTCGCCTATGTGACGCAGCCTAATACTAAAGTTGATGAAGATTGGAACAGCGATGTCTGGCTTATTGACATTGACACCAAAAACTATAAAAAGCTTTACGAAAATCCTGGAAGAGACGCCAGCCCCCGTTGGTCACCTGACGGAAAGACCATTGCTTTTTCTTCTGAGTCTCACGCTAGCTCAAACACATGGTATGACAAGCTTTATCTTTTTCCAGCGAGCGGCGGCAAACCAAAAATCCTGCTTAAAGATTTTGATCTCAATTATGGGCCTTCGATCTGGTCTCAAGATGGAAGGCGAATTTACTGGGCGACTGGGGACCGAACAACAGGGAACTTATTTTCGGTTGATATTCGCACCGGCGATATCAAGAAGATTACACCTCCCCGAGGATCTAATTCCCAGTGGAGGTTATCAAACGATGGGAAACGCTGGACGTGGTACCATTCTCCATCAAACTGGCCAGGAGAAATTTACGCTGCAGATTTGGATCTCAAGAATCCAGTTCGCCTAACAGATGCCAATCCCTGGCTTCGAGAAGAGAAAATAAAGCTCGGGAAAGTGGAGACAATTAAATGGAAAAACAGCGACGGCCAGTGGATTGAAGGAGTGCTCACCTGGCCTGTTGATTATAAGCAAGGCGAGAAATACCCCCTCATTCTCAATCCTCATGGAGGACCAAGCTCGGCAAGGATCGAATCGTTCAGCTCGTCAAATCAATTCTTTGCTGGCAATGGCTTTATGGTCCTCCAGCCGAACTTCCGAGGAAGCTCGAATTATGGTCAGGAATTCCTCAACGCTAATCGAGGCTATTGGGGGGTAAGGGATTATGATGACTGCATGACTGGAGTAGACTTCTGCGTTGAGAAAGGCTGGGCTGATCCTGATCGGCTTATCTGTTACGGCTGGAGCTACGGCGGATACATGAGCTTCTGGATTGTCACCCAGACTGACCGTTTTAAGGCTGTTTCTCCAGGTGCGGGGCTTGCGAACCTCTACAGCATGTACAGTACTACAGACATACCTCGTTATCTCGCTTGGTTTTTCGGGACTCCTTGGGATTATGAAGACATGTACGAGAAGCTTTCTCCCATTCGTCACGTAAAGAAAGTAAAGAGCCCGGTACTTATAATGCATGGAGCAATTGACGCAAGGGTCCCTCCTGAGCAGTCGGTCGAGTTTTACCAGGCGCTTCGTGACCTGGGAAAAGATGTCACATTTGTGCGCTTCCCGAGGGAAAGGCATGGAATCAGGGAACCGCGGCATCAAATAGACCGTCTCCGAAGATACCTTTTTTTCTTCGCAGAACATGTGAACCTGATACCCGTTAGTGAGAAGAAAGAAGAAAAGGTGCCCAAAAAGGAAGAGAAGAAAAAAGATAAATAAAGTATATTAAGAAAAGAGGAGAATATGTCAGGAAAGAAGATATTCGTATCATTAATCGCATTGGTTGCTCTTGTTTCCTTTAAAAGCAGCCAAGGAGCACTCCATCCTGGGCGAGAAGCACAGAATCTTGGAAGGAAACTGACTCCAGCAGTTGGCACGAAAGGCATGGTCAGTTCCGCTCATCCGCTTGCGACCCAGGCGGGCCTGGATATTCTCAAAGCTGGCGGTAATGCTTTTGATGCGGCGGTGGCTATCGCCGCCATGTTAAATGTCGTCGAACCGATGAATTCTGGGATCGGCGGCTACGGGACAATCCTTGTTTATGAGGCCGAAAAAAGAAATGCTCGTTTTCTTGATTCAAGCGGGAAGATCCCTATTAACGTCGATTCAGATGCTTTCCGACCTCCCACGCCAAATTATAAGGATAATAGGCGAGGGCCCAAAGCAGTCTCGACTCCAGGAAACGTGAATGCCTGGTGGGCTATGTCCTCAGAATACGGAAAGCTTAAGTGGTCTGAACTTTTTAAAAGCGCTATAAAGACAGCTGAACAGGGATTTGAGGTTAAAGAACGGCTCGCCAGGAGTATTGAATATGCATTTTCCGAGTTCAACGAGCATGGACAAGAAGTCTACGGAAAAGAAGGCAAGCCACTGGGAAAAGGAGATGTTCTCGTCCAGAAAGATCTCGCAAAGTCGCTAGGGCTTATAGCCGAGCAAGGAGCCAAAGCTGTCTATGGGGGGAAACTCGGAAAGATAATAGATAAAGCGATGCGAGAGAGTGGTGGCTTCTTGACCATCGAAGACCTTGTTGCTGACCGGGCTGAATGGTGGAAGCCGATAAGCATTAACTATCGTGGGTATAAGGTGGCGACCGCTTCGCCCCCTTCTACTGCATTTCCTTCCCTTATCCGGTTAGGCTTGATGAGCTGCTTCGATAACTTTCGTCTCGGACACAATAGCCCAGATTATCTCCATTTTTTCGCCGAAGCAACCAAGCATGCTTTTTGGTGTCGTCTCGCCCACGCTGGAGACCCGGAAATTAATCCTCCACCCCTGGAGAAGCTACTTTCTGAAGAATACTGGGAAGATGTTGTAAGCAAGATTGACCATAAGAAAGCAAAACCGTTCAGCCCTCCCAGAATTGTAGTCAAGCAGGAGAAAAACACGACTCATTTTGTTGTAGCTGATAGATGGGGAAACATAGTCAGCGCAACCCAGACGCTGGGCAATTCATTTGGTTGTCGCATAATGGTGGAAGGTACAGGCATCTGGCTTAATAATTCGCTCGCCTACTGTACGTTCGAACCTAAGGGGAATCCTATGGACGCCCATGCTGGCCACAGAAAACTTTCAGGGGATTGTCCTACAATCATTTTTAAAAACGGAAAACCTTGGGCTGCTCTCGGGACACCAGGCGGTCATACAATAGGCCAGACCGTTCCTCAAATGGTCATGAATCTGATCGACTTCAAGATGGATATCCAGAAGGCTATCGCAGCTCCTCGCATCAGTTTTGCAGAACCTGACTTAATTCTTGTAGAGAATAGGATTGAAGCCTCGATACAGAATGCTCTAAGAGAAAAAGGACATAACGTTCGAGAAGTCAGAGGCTTGGGCAACGCCCACGGCTTGATGATCGAGTATGATGCTGAAGGAAAACCTGCGCGTTTTTATGGAGCTGCCGATGTACGAGGGAATGGACTGGCAAAAGGATATTAAAATAATTTTTAATAACTGAGCTATTCGAGCTCTACGTTAGTTGACCCTCCATAATAAATCCCGTTAAACAGAAATTTAAAGGTCCCATGAGGTTGGGCCCGTCGAGTTATCTCTGGTCCGTACAGGAAAAGCTTGCCTTGACCCACATCAGCCTCAATTACGGCGAGACCTCCATGCAGATAATGCTTCCCCCAGGCCCAGCCACTCCGTAGAGGGTTCTTATTTTCAAACCAGGCTACTGATCGAATCCTTTCCTGAGCGGTGTCTGGTTTTAACCGAAAGACAGGACTGTTGTTGAAAGCCACATCCACTTTCTCTGACAAACCGTAGGCCAGAGGATTGGTGTTATCAACGCTAACTTGAAGAATCGAGCCGGGTA
This sequence comes from Candidatus Aminicenantota bacterium, assembly GCA_011772475.1. GTDB lineage: Bacteria > Acidobacteriota > Aminicenantia > Aminicenantales > Aminicenantaceae > SOIV01. Next base: position 21,535 of record WVZK01000086.1, read on the forward strand.
CGAAATATTTTTCCCTGGGCAAGCGTTTCTCCTTCCCATCTTTAAGCTTTTCGACCAAGGCATTGGCAATAGGGAGACCGGCATGGTATCCGATGTTAGTGGAGTCACTGATAGCCAGCAGAGTGCCGCCATTTTTGATGAATTCCAGTAAATTTGGAACCGTTTTAGCCACGGTTACCTTACCGAGTCGTTTGCGGAATTCTGGAGGTATGCTTTCTGGTTTGGGCTGGGGGGATGAGCGCCAGCGGCGATTCTCGTCAGGTTGGTCGCTGAGCGGAATAGCGCCGTGGACAAAGATTAGGACATCGTATTTATTATTCAGGTTTCCAGCATCAAGAGTGGCGGGATAGACAACTTTAAAAGGGAACTCGAACTGCTCCAGCAGCCATCGCACCCAGCCCGAGTCCATGGATCCTCCGTATTGATCCCATAATCCAACGCGTAATGGTTGCAAACGGAGCGCTTCTCCTGAGGGCTTAGAACTAATGCCTTCAAAATTCAATCCGATCTCCTTGGCCATATTCTCAAGTCTGCGCAAAGTGGAGGACTTTGCTGGAATATAAATCGTCCCAGCAGGGTATGTCTTTTCCTTATGCTGAAAAGCCTTTTTTAACCAGTACACCTCTTCTTTTCTTTGAAGGAGGCGGTTGATGGCGATAAAGGCATCATTGACTCTATGGTCTAAAAGAAAGCCAACAGCATTCGTGCTCTGGGTAACTTTTCCAGGAGGGCGATGGGCAAGATCCTCAATTTTCTCGAAGGGGCCTTCGACACTTTCCAAAATTCGGTCGAATTCCACTCCCATTTGAAAAGCCAAAGTCCAACCAGCATTATCGTAGGGTGGAATAGGTGCTCCACCTGGATAAGGGATATCATCTGGGTGGTTTTGAGGTTCAAACATAGAGAGGATGTGGGGACGGAAGGCTTGAGCGGTCTTTACGATATAAGAACCCGAAGGATAGGACTTACCGCCCGCGCTGAAGGATTCAGTTGCTCTTAGGATAGTTATTCCATTCTTTATGAGAGCATTCACGAATTTGGTTGCGGTTAAAAAGTCGGGCTGGTCCGAGCTAAGAATATAGACTCGGGGATCACGCTCAGCTGGATCGAGCAGCATCTCATAATATTTGCGCGGATACCCTCGGTTTCGTCCGGCACCTACTCGCTGGGCCTTATCTTTTTTGATTGCGTCTTCGACTGCTGCAATCCTATGCGGACGGATAGTCCAGTGGTCGCGGCTTCCCCGTTCTATTGAGTTTTTTCCCATGAGATAGATGTTGTACAGGAAATCCTCACGGTATTTAGAGGCCAGGTCGAGAATTGCCCTATCAGCTGTGATCATGTACTCGATTGATTGGCGGAAATGCCACTTCTGAGGAGCAATCGGAGCGGGAAGATCGTTTTTAGGAAGTTGTCTATCGGGAAGGAACGGAATTTCCACCGGCGTGGGATTTCCGATAGCTTCTGTTAGAATCCCGATCATGTTGTGAAAATAAGTAGATGTCCGCAGTCCGCCGTTCCACCAGGTCGAATATCTTGCTCCCGATCTCATTGTTGCCCCTGGCTTTCCCTCAGCAACGAAACGATTATGCATAGCAGCTCCAACAAGCTCGATTCCCAACGGAACAAGCGGATCATAGTAGTAGTTGAACGGGTCACGGAAGGGAGGTGCAAATAAGACTGTTCCTGCAGGACCAGTTTGATGCTGATTGTATACGATTTGAGGAAACCACTCGTGGTATAACACCCGGGTAAGGGCTTCTGTTTCGGGCTGAGTCACCATGTAAAAATCACGATTGTTATCGTGGCCGATGTATTTTTGGTACAGACGAGGTATGTCTCTCGTGGACCGCTTGGTTGGTTCCTTTTCTCGCATATACCAGTCTGAGACCAATTCCATTCCATCTGGATTTGAGGGGACGGCAAGCAAAATGACATCATCCAGGATCCTCAGCGTCTCAGGATCATTTCGGCTCGCCATTTGATACACAAGCTCTATCAAATGCTGTGCTCCCAATACTTCAGTTCCGTGTAAGCCCCCATCAATCCAGACAACCGCTCGTCCTTCAGAAGCAAGTTCTCGAGCTTCGCTATCAGTAAGTCCTTCAGCTAAGGCTAGTTTCTTTGAGATCTCTTTATAACGATCGAGTTTCCTTTGATTGTCTGGGGAAGTTATAACGGCCATGAACATCGGATGTTTCTCAGCTGTAATGCCGATTCCGGCAAGCGAAACCCGCTTGGATTCAAGAGCAATTTTTTTCAAATAAGCTATGAATTGTGTATAGTTGGCCAGATAGTAATCGTCTCCCACATTAAAACCAAAGTGTTCTTTGGGCGTTGTGATTTTACGCTGGGCCAATAAAGGAATGACCAATAGCGCTATTAAAATAAAAACTAAAATAAGACTCTTATTCTTGCCCATAAATTCCTCCCTTTTCCCAATCAGGGAAAGAAGTTTGTTTTTCTGTCTGCCACAGCTTTCCGCTCCCATGACGACCATTGAAATTTCTTATATAAGTAATAGATAAATTGAATCCCTAATTTAGCAAAGGAATAATTTGATGTCAAAAGTTAAATAATAAAAAGACATTTTTTGTTTTTTTTCGTATAATTCTTTGAACACTCGATGTCTTTAAAGATTAGACTTCGCTAATAATAATTAAAGGAGGAGATTATGCGTACACGAGTTATATCGTTATTGGTAGTCGCATCCATCTTTATTTTTGGATGCGTTCCCCTGGAGGAAATGCCTCGCCTTATCCCTATGAAAGATTTTTTCCGGAATCCGGAAAGTGCTGTATTTGGACTTTCTCCTGATGGAAGCCACCTCGCCTTTTTGAAGCCTTGGGAAAATCGACTAAATGTTCACGTGCAAAAAATAGGGGAAGATAAAATTACGCGAATCACCGGTGCAACGGAGAGAGATATTGCCGGCTATTATTGGGCGAATAATAATCGCATCGCTTATGTGCAGGATACTGCAGGTGACGAAAACTTCAGGTTATATGCAGTTAACATTGATGGGTCCGATCTAAAAGAACTCACGCCGTTTGAAAAAGTAAAGGTAGAGCTAATTGATAAGCTGAAGAATGACGATGAACACATGCTGATTTCGATGAACAAGCGTGATTCTCGTGTGTTTGATGTATATCGTATAAACATCAACTCGGGCAAGATGAATATGATAGCTCAAAATCCTGGGAATATCATGGGCTGGCATACCGACCATGACGGCAATCTGAGGATAGCCGTGACCACTGATGGTGTTAACACAAGTGTTCTTTACCGTGACTCCGAGAAGGATAAGTTCCAAACTTTGATCACAACCAATTTTAAAGAATCAATGTCGCCTTTGTTCTTCACGTTCGACAATAAAAATCTTTACGTTGCTTCCAGCATAGGCCGAGATAAAACAGCTATATATGAATACGATATCAAAAATAAAAAACATGCAAAATTATTATATGAACACCCTGAAGTTGATGTTGATGGTTTATTAAAATCGGATAAACGGAAGAAGATTACAGGCGTTACCTATATCGTCGATAAAAGACATTATCATTTCTTTGATGATGAGAGAAAGACATTACAGGAAGGACTTGAGAAGCGGCTTCCAGGGTATGAAGTTGTGATCGTCAGCCGAAGTAAAGATGAGAGGAAAGTACTGGTTAGAACTTACAGCGACAGATCGCTTGGTTCCTATTATTACTTTAACCGAGACACGAATGACTTCAGAAAGCTCGTGGATATCAGTCCTTGGTTGAATGAAGATGAGCTGGCTGAGATGAAGCCAATCACTTACAAATCACGGGATGGATTAACAATCCATGGATATTTAACAGTGCCCAAAGGCGCGAAACCTAAGAACCTTCCTGTTGTCGTCAATCCTCATGGCGGTCCCTGGGACAGAGATACATGGGGTTATAGGTCTCATGTTCAATTTCTTGCTAATCGAGGCTATGCTGTTTTACAGATGAATTTCAGGACTTCTACAGGCTATGGACGTAAGTTCTGGGAAGCCGGCTTTAAACAATCGGGACTTGCCATCCAGGATGATATAACCGACGGAGTAAAATGGTTGATTAACCAAGGAATTGCCGACCCAAAACGTGTCGGAATTTACGGCGGTTCTTACGGAGGTTACTGCGTTCTAGCAGGGCTAGCATTCACTCCGGATTTATATGCTGCTGGTGTGGATTACGTCGGAATCTCTAGCTTTTTTACAATATTAAAGACCATTCCGCCTTACTGGGAACCTATGTTAGAGATGATGTACGAAATGGTCGGCCATCCAGAAAAAGACAAGGAATTGTTCGAGAAAGTTTCGCCTCTATTTCACGCTGATAAAATTAAGGCTCCCTTGTTTGTCGCTCAAGGGGCCAACGATCCTAGGGTGAATAAACAGGAATCAGATCAGATTGTAGAAGCACTTAGAAAACGAGGTATTGATGTCGAATATATGGTAAAAGAAGATGAAGGGCATGGCTTCCGCAACGAGGAAAATAGGTTTGATTTCTATAGGGCAATGGAAAAATTCCTAGGCAAACACCTCGGAGGCAGAGTGGAGACAGAAACCAACGATTAAATCGATATTTTTTTGTAGTTTGATTTATTTGGAGGTTTTACTTGTAGGGGCTTGATTTATCAAACTCACCTTTTATTTATCTAAGCGGGATTGTTTTTGTGTAGGGGCTTGATTATTCAAACCCACCTTATATTTATCTAAAGATGATTGTTTATGTGTAGGGGTTTGATTCATCAAACCCACCTTATCCATTCTTTGGATTAAAAAACATACCAATATAATTGTGCTAAAATATAAAGTAACTCCTTATGGTAGGGAGATTATTAATGAAAAAACAGAATAAACATCCATTGGCATGGCTCAGTGGCAAAGATTATAAAACTGGCAAAAGCGACTCCAATCGTGCCTGCGAAGTTAGTCAGACCGATGTTTCTGATGCAAAACTCCTTGATGCCTATTCGCATGCTGTTATCTCAGTAGTCGAAGCAGTTGGCCCGGCCATTGTTAGTATCTCAATTGGCAGAGAGTCTCAGGAGCCTGAGTTTGATCTGATTGGCGCAGGTTCTGGCTTTGTTATTACCCCAGATGGTTATATACTTACTAACAGCCATGTGGTCTCCAAAGCCAAGAAGTTGGAGACCATTTTTGTGGATAGAAAGAGGCTATCCACGACCGTCATAGGCAAGGATGATTCTACAGACCTGGCTGTGATTCAAGTCAATGCCTCAGGTTTGCCCTATGCTACGTTAGGGGATTCATCTGGATTGCGTGTTGGTCAGCTAGTGATTGCCATGGGTAATCCCTTTGGTTTTCAGTCCACTGTTTCCACTGGCGTGATCAGTGCTCTCGGGCGTTCGTTGCGCAGCCAGCAAGGACGTCTGATTGAAAACATTATCCAGCATACTGCTCCGCTTAATCCAGGAAACTCGGGTGGTCCGCTCTTGGACTCAAGGGGGCGTGTTGTCGGAATCAACACGGCCATCATTCCTATGGCCCAGGGCATAGGATTTTCCATTCCTTCCGATACAGGGAAATGGGTGCTTACCCAGCTTATGACTCAAGGACGAGTACGTCGAAGCTACCTGGGAATAGTAGGCTATAAACGCCCCTTAGAAAGAAGGATTGTGCGCTTTCATAAGCTTAGCAAGGATCATGGAGTTGAAATAGTGTCCACTGATCCTAAAGGTCCAGCCAGGGAGGCGGATTTGCGCGTGGGCGATATTGTAGTTGAGGTCAATAATCAGGGTATGGGAAGTGTTGATGATATTTACCGTTTCTTGGCCGAATGGCCTATTGGTCGCCCGCTGACTGTTACTGTGCTTCGTGGTAAAGATCGGATTAATCTAGAGGTCGTTCCCACTGAGGCAAGTTAATCATAATCTCATCCCAACCTGTCTGCATTTGATTTATCTGCAAGGATTTGACCTGTTTGCCTAGGATTATTTTCTTTGTAGAGGCTTGATTTATCAAGCCCACCTTATATGAACTTTAGGCATTTATTTTGTTTGTATAGGAGTGATCTAAGTTTATTGGGGGCCTAAATAGGTGCTGGACGCCGTACCTAAAATGTAACGTTTTCCTTATTTTTTTCGTATATATATATAGAAGTGGAGAGCAGAGAATGAGGTTAAAAAATGAGATTAATAACAAAGATAGAAATTTTTCTCATGGCCATCGTTTTAACCTTTTTTCTGTTCAACATAATGATTCCTCCCTCGGCAGTAGACCTTTTAAGGATTGGAAATCAAGCAGGATATGAAATTATTGTAAACGTAGTGCCTTGAGAGCTAGAAAAAACGCCTTTCGTATACATCAGGATAATATCTAATACAGCTTCTCTATCTCCTCTGTGTCAATGTGGAGGTGTCCTTTACGTTTTTCCCCCCTGAGAGGTCCTTCAAACCAAGCGACAGTCACCAGGCTGAGGGCTTCTAGCCTGTGGGTTTCTCCCATAGGGGTAAATACCATATCGCCAGGGCCAACCTCGAAAGGATCAGCTGTACCAGTTACAAGAGCTCGGCCGTTAATTATTATCCACCATTCATCACAATCATGGTAGTGCACGTCTGAAGATGCTCCCTCGGATAAAGTGTCGACGCCATAGTTACAGATTATCGAATCCTCCGGCATGGGATCTATAGGTGAGAGTTTAGCCGTAATAAAAGCAGGAGGATTCTCGTATTGTTTTGCTCGGATATGTCGCATGAGACTTTCTCCTCTATGTTAAATTACCCAACAATCAAATAAATAAATAGCCAAGTTATATATAAACAGTTACATCACCATCGTAACAATCCGCCGCTTACTTTTCTGTCTACGTCCATATTCTAAAGAAATCGATTCTGATACGGAAAATATTCTAAGATATAGATACATAAAAGCGTGCTCGCTGTCAATAAACCTATTCTGCAGAGTTGACTATTTTGAAAGTAATTGTTATTCTTTTGCCACATTTGCAGAAGGAAAAAGAGGAAATGCAAGGCCTTTTGTTTCTTGAAATCATAATCCTTATCGAAGACAAAAGGCTTTTTATATTATGGGGAAGAGAAAGCAAATTTGATACAATAGTTGCCAAGGAATATTCCCTAAGATAATCATAGATGAGAAAGGAGGAATGAGCCATGTTTGCCAGGCAGACCACATTTCATTATAGGGTAAACGAGTTAGATAAAGCCGTGGAGATAGTTAAGGAGAGCATTGTCCCTGCGGCTAAATCGCAGAAAGGTTATCAAGGATTCTATTACTTGATAGACCGTAAAACAGGCAAAGCAGTCGCCATTGTCCTGTGGGATAGCGAGGAGGACGCTATGGCTAATGAAAAGAGCCATTACTACCAAGAACAGTTGGTCAAGACCATGCATTTATACAGAGAACCCCCTATTCGCGAAGGATATGAGATCGTTGTCAAAGAATAATTGGAGGGAAAGATGAGCACGAAATGCCCTAAATGTGATTTTGATAATCCTTCTGACACAAGGTTTTGTGGAAGTTGTGGAACAAAACTCCCTCCAGAAGAAGAAGTTTCGGCTCCTCTAACTAAGACTCTTGAAACACCCATAAAAGAATTAAAGACAGGGAGCATTTTTGCTTCCAGGTACGAGGTCATTGAAGAACTGGGCAAAGGCGGCATGGGCAAGGTTTATAAAGTCCTTGATAAAGAAGTGAACGAGAAGATAGCCCTGAAGCTCTTAAATCCTGAGATTGGAGCAGATGAGAAAACGATCGATCGCTTCCGGAACGAGCTGAAGTTTGCCCGTAAGATTGGTCACAGGAACGTTTGCCGCATGTATGATCTAAGCAGAGAAGAGGGTACTCATTACATCACCATGGAGTATATTCCTGGTGAAGATTTGAAGAGTACGATAATTAGGGTGGGACAACTCAGTGTAGGGAAAGCGACTTTTATAGCTAAGCAAGTATGCGAAGGCCTGGCTGAAGCGCACAGATTAGGCGTTGTACACCGTGATCTAAAGCCCCAGAACATAATGCTGGATAAGCAGGGTAATGCCCGGATAATGGATTTTGGAATAGCTCGCTCACTTAAAGCTAAGGGATTAACAGGCGCAGGTGTGATGATCGGAACACCCGAGTACATGTCTCCAGAGCAGGCAGAAGTGAAAGAGGTAGACCAACGTTCTGATATCTATTCGTTGGGAGTGATCCTTTATGAAATGGTTACCGGGAGAGTGCCTTTTGAAGGAGAAACGCCTCTAAATATAGCCATGAAGCACAAGAGCGAGGCTCCTCGAAATCCAAAAGAGCTCAATTCTCAGATTCCCGAAGACTTAAGCCGGGTGATACTAAGATGCCTGGAGAAGGACAAGGAAAAAAGGTATCAAGGAGCTGAAACTATCCTTTCTGAGTTAGCCAGCATAGAAAAAGGCATGCCAACCACAGAGAGAGTGATTCCAGAGAGAAAGCCCATCACATCACGAGAAATAACAGTAACTATCGGATTAAAAAAACTTTTTATCCCAGCCTTAGTAGTTATAGGTCTGGCAGTAATTGGAATAGCTATCTGGCAGCTTATTCCCGGAAGAGAGCCAGTTAAGACTTCAGTAGCGGTGATAAACTTTGAAAACCAAACAGGGGATAAAGCTTATGATTATCTTCAAGAAGCCATCCCTAATCTTTTAATCACAAGTCTTGAGCAATCGAAATATCTGCAGGTAACGACATGGGAAAGAATGCATGATCTTCTTAAGCAAATAGGGAAGCAGGATGTGGAGATAATTGATAAGGATTTAGGCTTTGAGTTGTGTCGAATGGACGGCGTCAATGCTATTGTCCTGGGGAGTTTCGTCAAAGCCGGCGATGTATTTGCAACAGACGTTAAAGTTTTGGATGTAGAAACCAAAGAACTTCTGAAGAGCGCCAGCTCAAAAGGCGAAGGAGTTGGGAGCATACTGGAAAGACAGATTGGTGAACTGAGCAGGGATATTTCCCGAGGTATAGGCATATCTGAGCGCAAGATAGAAGCAATTCAACCCAGGATTGCTGAGGTTACGACTAATTCGATGGATGCCTATAACTATTTCTTGAGAGGAAGAGAGGACTTTGAAAAATTCTATTATGAAGAAGCCCGCCAGTCTCTCGAGAAGGCAGTCGAGCTTGATCCCAACTTTGCTGTTGCCTATCTCTGGCTTGCGCGGTCATACTCTTCGTTAGGAGAGAGAAAGGCAAGAATTGAAGCCTGCGAGAAAGCTAAAACTCTTTCGGGGAAGGCTACGGATAAAGAGAGACTTTATATAGAAGCAGATTATGCTAGGGTAATTGAAAGAGATCCAGAAAAAAGATTTCGTATCCTGAAAGAAATGGCCAGGAAATATCCCAAAGAGAAACGAATTCATTACCATTTAGGTTCTTATTATGGCGGCAAAAGGATGTATGACGAAGGAATAGAAGAATACAACAAAGCACTGGAGCTTGATCCCAACTATGGATATGCCCTTAATTCGCTGGCCTACACATACTCTGACATAGGAAATTATGAAAAGGCTATCGAGTATTTTAAGAAGTATGCCTCTGTCTCGCCCGGGGATGCCAATCCTTTAGATTCCATGGCGGAGCTTTATTTCCGGATGGGAAGGCTTGATGAGGCGATAGCAAAATATAAAGAAACATTAGAAGTTAAGCCTGATTTTTTCCAAACATACTGGAGAGTTGGATACATCTATGCTTTAAAGCAACGTTACGATGAAGCGATGAAATGGATTGATAAGGATATTGCTGCAGCTCCATCTCTTGGAGCAAAAGGTCTGGGATATTTTTGGAAAGGTTTTTATCAATACTGGCTCGGCAATTTTGAAGTGTCGTTAAGTGGCTTTCGGAGAAACCTGGATCTTGCCGAAGCGGTTGGACAAGATGTTATGAAAGCCTGGACAGAATGGATGATAGGCTTGGTCTATTATGACAGGGGAGAGCCTGAACTGAGCCGGGAATACTTTAAAAGCTGGTTCGATTTTATAAAAGAATATAATCCATCATACATACCAGATTATACTATAGATTACAATTTCATTCTTGCTTTAGTAGACTTGAATCAAGGGCGAATCGATTCAGCAAAGTCCAGATTAGCTGAGATAAAATCACTTTTGCCTGAAATAGATCCGTCTAGTGAAGATCGGGCAGAATTTGAATATGATTTTCTCCACGGAGAAGTGTTGCTTTTAGAAGGCTCCTTAGAGAAGGCTATCGACGTACTAGTAAAAGCATCGCCTTTAGGAAAACCTCCGCGTATACAGTATATAGGTCCCTATAACTTTCCATTTCTTAAAGATGTGCTGGCAAGAGCTTATCAACAAAAAGGAGAATTAGACAAAGCCATTGCCGAATATGAGCGGCTGATTACCTTTGATCCAAACCGTGAGGAACGCTATCTTATTCATCCAAAATATTATTACAGGTTGGCCAAATTATACGAAGAGAAGGGCTGGACCGGGAAAGCTATAGAACACCACGAGAAATTTCTCCATTTCTGGAAGAATGCTGATGAAGGGCTGCCAGAATTAGTAGATGCAAAAAAACGCCTTGCCGCCCTCAAAGCCAAGTAAAAAGGTAACATAAAAAGGGGACAGGCTAGTTTTTCGAAAATTTCGTAGGGGTTTGATTTATCAAACCCGCACATTAAAAAAGTAGCCTGTCCCTTTTTTCTTAGACTTTTAGGGGCTTGATTCATCGTAGGGGCTTGATTTATCAAGCCCACCTTATTTAATATGGTTACAAATACCTGCTTTGATAAATCAAACCCCTACAAGATAATTAGAGGGATTTGAGAAATCAAATCCCTTTAGGTAAATCCAAATCGACAAACAAAAGTTGGAATGTTTAACGCCTAATTCTATTCAAATACCTCCTTGAAGATTTCGACAAGGTCCAACGCGTATTCAATCATGGTGAGAGGGATTCCCTTTTCTTTGGCTATGGTGTCAAACCTTCCGTCTTTGTTCCCATCTCCGGTAACAATAAGATAGTCTGCGAAAGGAGCTACAGCATCTATCATCCTTTCGTTGTCGCTCCCCGGAGCTCCTCTTTTTGAAGTTCCTCCAACATGAACGGCGATGATGAACATCTTTTTTTTCTTGCAATTATCAATGATCTTTTTCAACCGGCTCACTTCAGTTTCTACAGTAAGCCCTGATGCACCCATGCCCTTCAAGCTGGCTCCAATAGCTATAATCACCGTTTTATATGGAGTTCCTTCTGGGAACTTTTCTTTATCCGTATAGACCTCGACATGAAAGCCAGGGCCGGACTCTTTTCCTGCAAGACCGACGCCCGCATTCACGATTTCAACATCAGGCACATCGCAGTAATCGTATGCTATTCCAGCCTCTTCGAGAACGATGTTTATCGTTGTAACATCCGGACTTTGACCAGCAGAGGTGGTGAGCACAGGCAATCTAGCTTTGGCAATTTCTGCTTCTGAAAAACCAGGCATTGTTAGACCGAGATAAATAATTAAAAAGAGAGACAATGCTTGACCTGATATCTTTAATTTTTTCATTTGAAACACTATCTCCTTATGTGTATTTAACACATTTGTATTTAATTCACTACTGCTTTGTCTTGGCGACCAGACAGTGCGAGGTTAATTATCTTCCTTCTTTTTTTGCGGTTCCTGTGGCACCAGCTTATCGTACTTAACGAGCTCCCTGAGCCACCATTCAGGAAACTCTAACCTGTTCGTTTTTCTTGTTTCAACGTCATAGAGCCATAAATTATTGTATTTGACCAGCAATTGGTCGCCAAGCTCCCACCAGGCATCAATAACTCTGTTCGCGTTATTTACGCAGTAGTCGGTTAAAAATTTTCTTGCCTCGGCTGGATCCTTCTTGTAGAGCTCGTGAGCGAATTTATCCGTGGTGGCTGTCTTAGCTACTGCGCTCCCCTCCCACTTTTCCTGAGCCTTCCTGACATCCTTGATAGCATGCGAGTAGACAACCTGCGCATGGAAATCCACATAATCAAATGCCCAGCGCGCAGATTTTCTGTCGAATTTCCAGTGGTCACCAATCTTGAATGACTCCGGTATTTTCGTAATGCCGGCATAAAGAGGCATAAAACAGGATGTGTCCTGAGCGCCGAACGCAAGCCATACTATCCCTCCGATTATATTCGGCAACCATTCCCTGCACTGAGTCACGGTAACATATTCCGCCCTGTTCACGCTTATGAATCTCGTCGTATTATAGGTCAGGCCATCCAGTTCAAAAGGTCTAGGGAGGTAGTTTGGGTTCTTGAATGGTCCGCCTTGAAGACCTCTAACCGGGTCAAAAGGTGTCCCTTCACACTTGTCCCGGGTGATGCTCATCACATCCTGTACCGAAAGCTTCTTGTCAGGCTTGACCGAGAAGGGGAGTTCCATGTTAGGTGTATCCGGACTGATTTTACGGGAGGAAGCCACTATATCAAAAAAACGCCAGAGACGGACACGTGTTCCCCTTGAGCTGCTTGCACTGTATTCGCTCGGAGAGTAAGCTTTCTTCCAGTTAAAGGGCTCACCACTTTTTGGATCATAATAGCCGTTCTCTACTGCATAAGAGATAACATTGGGGGAAGCCATGAAGTAATCCTTATTCTTGAGGTCGATTTCGCCTATCCTGGATTCATTCGGACAGACACTGACGTGGTCATCCGGCACCCTCTGGGCGCACCATATCGAGCCTGGCTTTCCGCTCTTTGGGGTCCACAACGCTCCGACGGGCATGATCTCAAAAATCCAGACCTCGTTAGGATCAGCTACGGCGAGCATCTCTCCATCGTCATGAAATCCATATCCATGCTCTTCTGTTATTTTTCCCATGAACTTGATTGCCTCTCGGGCTGTCTTGCATCTCTCTATGGCAAGAAGCGTCAACATTGAAAGGTCAATTTTGGCAGATGGAGTCTCATTTTTCATCTTATCGTGGCATCCTATGGTTGACTCTGCTATGGCCAGTTGCTGGTCATTCATGTACCCGAACATCCCATGAAGATGAGCATAGGTATGGGGCACTTGAGGGATTTCAAGACCTGTAAAGTTCTCTTTATACTTCTCCCATTTAAGACCTTCCTCTGGAGGCCACGTCTTATACTGGGAAATATGATAGATTTTACGAGTTGATCCAGGCTCATGGTCTGCTGCTGGCACGTACCGCCATGTCCAATCACAAAAGCTGCAATCACACGTATGGGTGGTCATTACCGAGCCGTCCACCGAGGCATCTTTCCCGACGATGACCACAGTACAGCCATCGTGTGGATATTCTGCCGGTCCCGAATCACAATTTTTACATTCTGGCGTTGTTGATACCTGCGAACTTAATAAAATTCCTGCAACAAACAACATCCCCACGAATAAAAATAATTTTTTTGAATTCATTTTTTACCTCCTTAAATGCCCATAATTTTTTGAATTATTCACGAAAAAAAAGCTGCTATTTCATATAAATTTTTCACTTTTTAGCTTGTTCTTGAGGTTCCAGTTTGTGATATTTAATAACCTCTTTAAACCAAGATTCAGGATATGGCAGGTTGCTCCGCTTTCTATTTTCTGTGTCATAAATGCTCAGGTGATTGTACTTGACCAGCAAGTGGTCGCCCAGTTTCCACCAGGCATCGATGACTTTTTCGGCGTTGTTCATGCAGTAATCAGTTAAGTATTCGGCTGCAAGCTTCGGGTTCTGCTCGTACAACTCTTTGGCCGTTATATCGATAGAAGGTACTCTTTCAATCGCCGACGTTTCCCATTCTGCCTGAGCCTTTTTAACATCTTTTAAAGCGTGAGAGTAAGCCACCAGAGTATGGAAATCAACATAATCAAATGCCCATCTTGCAGATTCTCTGTTGAACACCCAGTGATCTCCTATACTAAAGGATTCAGGGATTGCGGTTATCCCGGCATACAGGGGCATGTAACATGATGTGTCCTGCGCACCGAAGGCAAGCCAAACAATCCCTCCTATTGGATCTGGTAACCAGTCTCTGGATTGCGTAACGGTCGTGTACTCTGCCCGGTTGACACTGATAGTTCGAGGAGTATTGTAAGTTTTGTCCTCGACTGTAACTGGCCTGGGGTGATAGTTCGGATTGCTGAAAGGCCCTCCTCTTAGCCCTTCTGCCGGATCAAAAAGAGTCCCCTGGTATTTATCTCGTGTGATGTCTATTACGTCATGTAAAGAAAGTTTTTTGTCTGGCTTCACTGAGAAGGGGAATTCCATGTTGGGAGTTTCAGGGCTGAAATTGCGGGAAGGAGCGACAAGGTCAAAAAAACGCCAGAGCCGAGCTCTTGTCCCTCTGCTGCTTGCGGCGCTGGCCTCAGTGGGGGAGTAGGCTTTTTTCCAGTTAAACGGCTTCCCGCATTCAGGATCATAGTACCCGTTCTCTACTGCATAGGAAATAACATTCGAAGAAGCCAAAAAATAATCCGGGTTCTTGAGGTCGATTTCTCCTATTCTGGATTCATTAGGACAAACACTGACGTGGTCATCCGGAATCCTTTGGGCACACCACACAGTACCCGGCTTGCCGCTCTTTGGGGTCCATAAGGGGCCGACCGGCATAATCTCGAAAATCCAGACTTCATCCGGATCAGCCACAGCGAGCATCTCACCCGAGTCGTGAAACCCATATCCGTATTTTTCAGCCAGCGATCCCATGGTCTTGATAGCCTCCCGGGCTGTCTTGGATCTCTCCATGGCAATCAGGGTGAGGGTTGTTATGTCAAACACGCCAGATGGAGTGGCATTTTCCATCTTACGGCGACAGCCGATTGTCGACTCAGCTATGGCCAATTGATATTCGTTCATGTAGCCGAATACGCCATGGTGATAGGCATAAGTATGAGAAACTTGAGGTATTTCAACACCTGTATAGTCTTGCTTGGACATATCCCATTTATTTCCCACGTCTGGCGGCCATGTCTTTATCTGTGAGATATGGTAGATTTTACGTGTCGAGCCAGGCTCATGGTCTGCTGCTGGCACATGCCGCCAGGTCCAATCACAAACACCGCAATCAGCTGTATGGGTTGTTATTACCGACCTGTCGGCAGAAGCATCTTTGCCGACCATAACTACGGTACAGCCTTCTGTAATCGGTTCCAATACGATAGATTCGTCCAGGCCAATCCCTGGGTTAATAATCATAAAGGCTATTACCGCTAACGCCAGTGCCGAAAGAGGTAAACCAAATATTAAAAATGATTTTTTTAGATTCACCTTTTTACTCCCTCAAAAATTATCTTTCTTAATTTAAAATGAAATAATTTTTCATTTATAACATGAATCGGGATATACTACCTCATGCCAAATTTGTCAAGAAGGTTGTATCCACCGCGCGGTGATAGATGGTTATATCCTGCATTATTCTTGAGGATGGTGATTGAAAGGAGTTATTTTCTTCTCTTTTTTTGTTCCTTATCTAATTCTGTCTTGGCCGCTTCGGCATTCTGATTAGCTACCTGAAGTTTCTGGAATGTTTCGAAAATTTCTCTCTGCATCTCAGCTCTGTCATACTGGTTCTCAAAGCTGAAAAATCTCTGCTGCAATTCGTTCATCCTTAAGGTTAAGAGACTAGCTCGTTCACTTGCTTTCTTCCAGTCCGCTTCAAGTCTTGCTTGTTCTTCAATATTCTCCGGCTCTATTTCTTCTTCTGGGAGTGATAACATATCCTCGTTGAACGCAGGCTCGATAATTTCCACGGCAGCCGTTCTACCAAGGCTTCTCAGATCATCGTTGGTCACAACAACGGCTCTTTTTCCTTTAAGTTTTGCCCTTCTCTCTTTCTCCTTTTTAGCCAATTCGACTACACTTTGAGAGCAGAGAAAACTTACGAATAGCATAAACGAGAAGATTATTGTGATGATTTTTTTCATACCCGTCTTTCCTCTGACCATTTTATAGAATTTAATCTCTTTAGTCAATATTATCAGTTAAAGTGTACAACAGCCTTATCCACTTTATCTGGATCATGATAATAATGACCGACACCGTTTTTCACTACATCTGCATAGCGTGGTACATTGCGGAGTTCGACTGCCCTTTCCGGGAATTTTCTTGAAAATTGACGTATAATCTCGAGAATAACTGAACAGTGCTGGCCGACTCTTTTTTCCATTGGCCAACCTGTCTCATCATAAGGCACAAACAATTTCCTTTTCTTTGAGAGGCTCAGCAAAAAGGGATCTTTCCCATCCAACAGAAGCTTCACAGTCTTTGGGCCGGTAGGTTGGTCTAAAAAGGGAAGAGGCGCCTCCAGAAGAAAAGGCAAAGTATCAGAATAATCTCCGATTTCTCTATGAGAAAGTCCTCGGAATCCAGATGGGGAAGGCTCAACATGGTTATCAAATTTCTCTCTGGCTTTTACGGTAAGAGAGGTCATCGTTGCTATTCTCATAGATTTCTCGGGTGCTACGATACAGTTCGTGACCGGGAACATCGTCTCAGCTCCGTGGATGTCAATAGCGATGTCCACTTCCATCTCCCTCATGATCTGCATCGCTCCGTAGGTGACCCGCTCCATGAGAGGGCCGTTGGGCCTTCCAGGCCATGTCCTGTTTGTGTTCCTGACATCGAGAAAAGAAAGCAACTGTTTATCAGGATAATGAACATAGACATCCGGGTCCGGCCATTGGTCTAAGGGAGAAGCATCACGGTTTCCCATCCTGAATTTTTTGCTTCCCCATTCTGTGGGGATTTCATAGTAAAGCGGATAGCCGTCTCCCGGTCTAGTATTGCGCCCCGCGCTGTTGTTGAACTCGGGAATTATGATGAGTGTTCCCTTATCGACTAGGGCGTTTTCTACAAATATGAGGGCCGTCAGGATTGCTGCTGGCTCGTTGGAATGGGTGTTAGCCATGATGAACATCTTCCCGCCTTTTTCTTTTCCTTCCAGGTAAAACACATTAGTGTCCGCTACAGTTTCCTTCACTCCTTCAGCATAATCGCTAAGCTTTGCAACTTTCGTTACCCCTTGTCCAGCCACTATGGGTAGCTTGAAATGCCGATGCTCATAAAGCTGCGCCCCTGCGATAATCATTAAAGTTATTATGATCAAAAGAAGTATCGATTTTATTATCCAAACACGAGACATGTTTTTCTCCGTTTTCTGCATCGCCCTACTTTACACGCAAGATCCTCAAAACAAGCGGGATCATGACCAATAAATAGAGGAGCATATCGTTTACGCTCTTTTTTTCTCTGATGAAATTCCAGACCAACATGCCTGCAATGTAAGCACAAATGATATAGTATAAAATCATTATCAAAGGCATTCATAGCCTCCTAAGCTTGTTTATATTTTATATGCTCCATCGCACAAGAAACTCTAAGTCGGCACTGAATTTAATCATGAGAATTCCCACAACAGTAATAATCAACCAGGGCAACCAGGTGCTCCTTAAGAAGGTCCAGTATGAATCCTTATACTCCGAGACCATAACACTGAGCCTTCCTATTAGAGCTGTGGGAGGAAGCCCATCTCCTAAAGGCCAAAGCAAGCTCAGCCCTGCAATAGCCACAGTGGCGTGCAAACCTATGGAATCTAAGAACCATATAAGAGGAATTCCGATAATAGCTGCGCCGCCATAGGTTAAGACTCCTTCTGAGACAGGAATAATCACGGCCAAAAGTATAAACAGTAAGGTAATGGGTGTGCTGATAACAGCAAACGATAGAAGCCCTCGGACTCCGGTTGCGGTCATTACCTGCTGCAGCATTCCCACTACAACCATTGTTGCTAGCAACGGCAGCAGCCGTTTCATAGTATCTCTAGATAGCTCAAGGATTTTAATCTTCTTGGGGCTTACCAGAAGCGCAACTAAAGCAGCTATAACAAACTCCAGGGGCAATCCCAGTATCGGAGTTGAGAAAGGCAAAATTCGGGAAGCTACAATCAACCCGAAAAAGATGAGGAAAGGCAAAATCACTCTCCACCAGCTCATCCTTTCCGGCACTTCAGGCATCTCTTTCAAGACTTCCCCTAAATCCATCGTCCTCTCCCTTTTCCATCCAAGGAAAAGGACAGTAAAAGTCCCGAGGATAAGAACGGGAATTCCAAGAGGAAGCTCAAAGCCAACATAGGGTATGGCTGTGCCTGCAGATAATATCATAGCCCAGATATTAACCGGAGGCGCGGCCGCGCTTAATCCAGCGACTATAAAAAGAATAGCAGCGATCCTTCTCTTAGTTATTCCCAGGTAACCGAGCGCCAATGCTACCGGTGCTCCCACAACAAGCAGAGATACACTACCTGCTCCTGTGAGGGCTCCAGGTATTAGGACAATTATCATCAAAAGAATTAGGGCAATAATACGCAGGTTATAGAAGTATTTTATCGTGGCCCTGACAACGTAATTGACGCCGCCGGATTCCCTGACTATTGCCATAAATATGGTGGCGGTTGAAAAAACTAAGATTACATCAAGATATGTAAAAGCCCCCTCTACAAGATGGCGGGCTAGCTGACCTATCGGTGGCGTGCTTACGAACGCGCCGGCTATTCCTCCGCAAACTGCAGCGGAAAGCATGCTAAGCTCAACTGATAAATTCTTCCACTTTGCCAAAGAATAAGCGACCACCATGATGGCCAAGATAATTCCGATCCGCAGATACATGCTCTAAACCCTCCGCAATTTTACATTTCACATTTCACCTTAGTCAAGCAATCTTGTTAGGCCCGGATGTTTCGCTCTTTTTCTTTGCTTATTATTTTCTTTTGTAGGGGTTTGATTTATCAAACCCACATTTTTGCTTGTAAAGATAACTTAAAATAATTAAATATGATAAGGTAATACTAAAAATAATGTTAATTCGTATAATAGGTAGGTCAATTTAAGTTTGGATATTAAAGATGGTTAAATTTTTACTCTGGCTAATTTTATTGGTGCTCTGCTGGCCACTTGCTCTTCTGGCGCTTCTACTCTATCCTATTGTCTGGCTCCTACTTATACCTTTCAGACTTCTTGGCATCACAGTGAACGCTGTCCTGGATCTATTTAAAACAATCATAACGCTCCCTGCCAGGGTTTTGAGAGGTGGAAGAGGTTAATACCGCCAATTTGACGTTGATGTTTGCTCGTGATAAAAGCGATATACGGAGTCATTCGATAGGATTCTTGCATAAGAATAGTAAAATGTTTTCAAACCTATAGATTCCAAAAAAATAAAAAAAGGAGGAATTAATGAAAAACCTAAAAATTTATGGATGGCCTAAACACGCCATGCTCGGATTTACCGTCATTTGCCTCGCATTTTTATTTAGTTCAGGTTTTACAGGATGCACAACTGAAAGGCCTGAACCGCCGGTTGCTGAAAAGATTCCAAAGGAATTAACCTTTCACGGAGACACAAGGTTGGATAATTACTACTGGCTCAACGAGAGGGATAATCCCAAGGTCATTGCTTACCTAACTGCAGAGAATGAGTACAAAGATGCTATGATGAAGCATACAGAGCGTTTTCAGAAAAAGCTCTACGAAGAAATTGTAGGAAGGATAAAAAAGACAGATATGTCTGTTCCCTATAAAGAAAGAAGCTATTACTATTATTCACGCTACGAGGGAGAGGGAGAATACCCGATTTACTGCAGGAAAAAGGGGAGCATGGAAGCAGAAGAAGAAATATTATTGAACGTCAATGAAATGGCCAAGGGACATGCTTTTTATAGCGTTGCAGGTTATACAGTAAGCACCGATAACAATCTTATCGCCTTCGGAGTTGATACGGTTAGCAGAAGAAAATATACGATTAACTTTAAAAACCTGAAAACAGGAGAGATGCTCCCAGACAAGATTCCAGTTACATCAGGAAGAGCTGCTTGGGCGAACGATAATAAAACGGTTTTTTATACTCTCAAAGATGATGAAACACTCCGCTCGTACAAAGTCATGAAGCACGTACTCGGAACCGATATATCTACAGATAAAGAAGTCTTCGAGGAAAAAGATGTGACATTCAGTACTTACGTCTATAAAACTAAATCTGAAAAGTACCTGTTTATCGGTTCAGGCAGCACTCTTTCTGACGAATACCGCTTCCTGGATGCAGACAATCCTGATGGAAAATTTAAGATAATACATCCGAGAGAGAAAGACCTTTTATACGATGTAGCCCACTACAAAGACAAATTCTACATCCGGACGAATTATAAAGCGAAGAATTTCAGACTGATAGCGACACCTGTCAATAGAACTACCAAGGAAAACTGGAAAGAAGTTATACCTCACCGTGGTGATATTTTGCTCCAGGGATTTGAAGTATTTAAGGATTTCCTTGTTCTCAATGAGCGGATAAAAGGACTGCCTAACCTGAGGATAATGAGATGGGATAAGAAAGGCGAACACTATCTTGATTTTGGGGAAGAAACCTACTCAGCATATATCGCTTATAATCCCGAATTTGATACTGATATATTACGTTATGGATATACATCTATGACCACTCCCAGGTCTGATTTCGATTACAACATGAATACCAAGGATAAAACGCTATTAAAGCAGCAGGAAGTAGTCGGTGATTTCGATTCGAACAATTATCATGCGGAAAGACTTTATGCTACAGCCAGAGACGGCACAAAAGTACCTATATCTTTGGTGTACAGAAAAGGACTAGAGAAAAACGGAGACAATCCGCTCCTCCTTTACGGCTATGGTTCCTACGGTGCCACCATGAATGCTAGTTTCAGTTCGGTTCGGTTGAGCCTTCTGGATAGAGGTTTTGTTTATGCCATTGCCCACATTCGAGGCGGCCAGGAGATGGGAAGATACTGGTATGAGGAAGGAAAGCTCTTTAAGAAGAAAAACACGTTTACAGATTTTATTGATTGCGCAGAGCATCTAATCGCCGAAAAATTCACTAATCCTGACAAGCTGTTTGCTCAGGGAGGAAGTGCAGGAGGCTTGCTGATGGGTGCGGTGGTTAATATGCGGCCTGACCTATTTAAAGGAGTTATGGCTGCTGTGCCCTGGGTGGATGTCATAACAACAATGCTTGACCCGGATATTCCGCTGACGACAGGTGAATATGACGAGTGGGGGGATCCAAATAAGAAGGAATACTACGATTATATGCTTTCCTATTCTCCCTACGATAACGTAGAGGCTAAAGATTATCCTGCGATGCTGGTCACAACTGGTTTACATGATTCTCAAGTTCAGTACTTTGAACCGGCCAAGTGGGTAGCGAAACTCAGAGAGTTGAAAACAGATGATAATATTTTGTTACTCGATACAGATATGGAAAGTGGACATGGTGGAGCTTCAGGTCGTTTTAGACGGTATAAGAGAACTGCATTACAATATGCGTTTTTTCTGGACCTGCTGGGAATCAAAAAATAGATTGTAGGGGTTTGATTCCTCAAACCCACCTTTTTAATTCTAAAAATACGCTGGTTAAATTTACCAATTTGTAGGGGTTTGATTCCTCAAACCCACATTTTGTTTTAAGATTTTTTCCAAAAGGAGGGGGCAAAGAGGATAAGTACGGTATAGACCTCTAAGCGTCCGGCCAGCATAAAAAAGGCAAGCACCCATTTTCCAACGAGAGGAACGTGAGCATAATGATCGGTCGGACCTACGCTCCCCAGACCAGGGCCAATGTTGTTCAGAGTGGCTGCAACAGCCGCAATAGCAGATACGATGTCCAATCCTAAAATGGTCATCACAATTACTCCGCCTATAAACAATGCGATAAGCAGAGCTAAGAAACCAAGAATGTTTCTGACAATATCTGGAGGGATAACCACATTTCCCACCCGCACCGGGATAACCGCTTTGGGATGCATCAAGCGCCTTATTTCGGCAATAACAAACTTAATCAGGATATAGAGCCGGATGATTTTCATTCCGCCGCCAGTGCTCCCTGCACATCCTCCACAAAACATTAAAATTAAAAGGATAAACTGCGAATTAAACGCCCACTGCTCAAAATCAGCTGTCGTGAAGCCTGTAGTAGTACAAATTGAGGTTACTTGAAACAATGTTTTACGAAATGCTGTTTCTACATTTGAATACTGCTGCGAAAAAGTGTGGAATCCGATAAGAAGCGTGGAGCTGCTGATTAAAAAGACAAGAAGCCGCCATTCATTGTTTTTGATATAGCTTTTAAATTCTTTTTTTAGGAATCGATAATGCAGGGAAAAATTTGTCCCCGCAGCAAGCATAAAAAAGATAATTACATAATCAACATATGCGCTGTTGTAATATCCTATGCTGGCGTTTTTTGTTGAAAAACCGCCTGTAGCCATCGTTCCAAAAGTATGACAAAGAGCTTCAAAAAGATTCATCCCTCCCAGCATTAATAAAAGCGTTTCAGCTGCGGAGATTAAAACATACACGCCCCACAGTATTTTTGCGGTTTGCGTAACCCGCGGGGTCAGTTTGTCTGGAGTTGGCCCGGGAACCTCAGCCTTAAAAAGCTGCATGCCTCCCACGCCCAGGAAGGGAAGGATGGCGATCGAGAGAACGATGATACCCATTCCTCCCAGCCAATGGGTGAGGCTTCGCCAAAAAAGGATTCCCTGGGGCAGACCTTCTATCTCAACCAAGATGGTTGCTCCGGTGGTGGTGAAGCCGGACATGGTTTCAAAAAAAGCATTAGTTAATGATGGGATATATCCGGATAGAAGGAAGGGCAGACAACCGAACAAAGCAAAAGAAATCCAACCCAGGGTAACAATCGCAAAACCCTCACGAGCGCGAACATCTCTATCTAAGCGGGTTAGTTTGAACGAGATAAAACCTACCAAAAAAGTGATTAGAGCTGAAATAATAAAGTAAATGTGAACCCCATCACCGTAGTATAGCGAAAAGGGGATAGGCAGAAGCATCACCGCGGAGAGAAAGATCAGAAGCAATCCAAGAACATGGATAACTAGTCTAATATGCATATGAAAATTGCCAGAATATACTTGATTTTTTCAACCAATAAAGAATGGAAAATATCTCCATTAACGCTTCAGATTATTTAAACAATTTCTCTACATCAGCAATTGCTTTAGGGAGGGCAAAAACCACGACACGATCCCCACTTTCTATCCGCGTCTCCCCAGTTGGAATAATCACTTTGTTATTGCGAGTCACAGAACCAAAGATTGCTGAGGGACGAACATGTAGATTCTTTAATGGATGTTTTGTAATCCTAGAACCTTTTTGGGGAATTATTTCAACAATCTCTGCATCTAAGCCAGGAATTGAGTCCACGTTTTCAAGCGTGCTTTTCCGGATATAACGCAGGATGGAGTTAACAGTAATCAATTTTTTGCTCACGACCGCATCCATGCCGATTGTAGGAGTAATAGGAAGATATTCAGTTTTATTAACCAAAGCAATAGTTCGAGGCACCTTTAGATGCCTGGCTATAAGAGTGCATATAATGTTGGTCTCATCATCACCTGTTGCTGCAATAAAAGCATCCATATCGAGGATACCCTCTGTTGCCAAAAGGTCTACATCGGTACCATCTCCGTGAATAACCAGCGTTTTTTTGAGAATATTAGCAATTTCTTCTGACTTATCCGAGCGGCTTTCGATAACTTTGACATTAATCGTATCCTCTAAGCTTTCGGCCACAAACTGCCCGACTAAACCACCGCCGAGAATCATTATATTTTGAATTGAAACATCTTCTTTACCAGTAATGCGCACGATCGTCGGGATCATTTGCTTTTCACAAATGATGAATATTTGATCACCAGTAACCAGGATTTCTTGCCCACCAGGAATTAATGTACGTTCCTTCCTTTTAATGGCGACGATGCGGGCAGCAATGTTGCCATGTTCTTCCCAGAGTTCTCTTAAAGTCTTTCCCAGTACAGGAGAGTTTTTTTCAAGGCGAATACCCAACAGTTGAATCTTACCACCCTCAAACTCCACCACACCAGTAGCGCTGCTTTGATGAATCAGGCGGGCTATGGCGTTGGCTGTTTCTCTTTCAGGATGAACGAGAAGGTCAACACCCATCTCGAAGTCTGACAGTATGAAATCGGGCCGGGTGTATTCAGGATTTCGGACCCGAGCGATTTTATGGGGGACATTAAGTTTTTGAGCAAACCGGCAACTAAGGAGATTGACGTCGTCTGAATCAGTGAGGCAAGCGAAAACATCTGCTTGGTCTACGTTAGCCTTTTTTAGATCTTCCACGCTCGAACTTGAACCAACTGTAACCAGGGCATCAAGGTGTTCTTCTGCATATCGTGCTTTTTCTGGATCTATTTCCAGTACAGTAATGTTATGCTTCTCTTCTGAAAGCCGCTTGGCCAAATGAAAACCAACTTCACCCGCGCCTACTATCAATATGTTCATAATCTTTTTTTGTTCTCCTATATCTATCTGGATTGCTTGAATTCCCTCCTATTTCTTCCTTATTTAGCTTCTAACATAGGAGAAAATTAAAGTCAAATATGCGCCCCTGACAATGTATATAGGCATTTTAAATATTTCCTGTTCTTAGCAGCGTGAAAACTTCTGGTTTTGCCGTGACTTGATTTCCTTCCGTAGAGCTTTTAATATCTATTCTTGAAACATCCGGTTTGGTTTTTAACCTGAGAAATAAAGGAAATAATATGAAGTATGAAGAAATCATAAATAAGCTGAATTCCCTAGCCTGCCCAGAGATAGTCAACGATATGGCGAGGTTCGGAATTAGCCCTAAGAATACCCTAGGAGTATCAATCACAAATCTGAAGAAAATGGCCAAGGAAACAGGGATAGACCATGATCTTGCCCTAAGGTTATGGGATTCAAAGATACATGAAGCTCGCATACTGGCTAGCCTGATTGATGATCCTGAGATAGTTACCGAAGAGCAAATGGAAAAGTGGGCAAAAGATATCGACTCCTGGGACGTTTGTGACCTATGTTGTGGTAATCTTTTTGATAAGACAAGGTATGCTTATAAAAAGGCAGTTGAATGGAGCTTTAGGGAGGAAGAATTCGTTAAGAGAGCAGGATTTGTTCTGATGGCAATCCTTGCAGTACATGATAAAAAAGCAGAAGACAAAAAGTTCCAGAAGTTCTTTCCTCTCATTATTAGAGAAGCCACGGATAACAGGAACTATGTAAAAAAAGGAGTGAATTGGGCGTTGCGACAAATCGGAAAGCGAAACCTTAACCTGAACAAGGAGGCGATTAAAACGGCAGATAAGATAGAAACAGTAGAATCCAAAGCCGCCAAATGGATCGCCTCTGATGCGATAAGGGAATTAAGAAGCGACCCAGTACAAAAAAGGCTGAGGAAAGGATAAAACCTACTTTTTATCAAATCTGAGGTTTTTGACCCGTCCAGCGTCCAGTATAAAACCGGTTGGTTCTTCCTCCTCGTTACGAATAAAATTAATCCTGTAACTCCTTACATTAAACTTATCCTTTAATGTGGGCAGCAAGGGATTCTCAGGAGCATTCCTATGAACAAAATGCAGCTTTCCTTCCTTCAGAGCTAACCTGAATGTTACCTGAAGTTCTTCACTATAATAATCTCCTGTATATTCTTCTAGCTGCTCAGGAGTTGCTTTTACTTGCTTGAAAGATTCGTATGTTTCAGATTTCTTCCCATCTCGATAAATATGCATTAATATAGGTTTTCCCTTGTCCTGTTTTTCAAACTTAAGCATCATCTCGACCGGTACTTTCAGCACTTTAAATTCTGTTTCGCTTACGGCTGCAAGGTTATACCTTTGGCCAGACACTTCAAGGATTAATGCGTTGCCTCTTAAACCCAGTCTTCTAAATGCCCCGGTTTTTGGATCCATGTAAGTGCCAGCTTTTTCTTGAAGTTTTTTCTTCGGGAGCTTAATAAATCTAGTCTCTTCTACTGGCTTCGCTACAGGTTTTTCCTTTTCTACTGTGAATTGATCCGCAAGATAAATGTCAGTCACTTGCTGGCCTAGCCTTGATGGGTTAAACGAGCTCAGGTTGGAGAGACAGATTACAGAGAAATTTTGTTCTGGAAAGCGAACAAACACTGATCTGTAGCCTCCCAAGGCACCTCCGTGGCCAACAGTTTTTAATCCTTTATATTTCCCTATACCGAGAGCAAAAGCATAATCAAGCTCTTCGCCGCTGTTCAATTTTCCTTTGGTAAGCATGAGGTTGATCAAGTCTTTCTCCCCAACCTTATAGTGGTAGAAATTTTGATCCCAAAGAAAAAGGTCTTCGACAGAAGTGAATAAGCCGCCGGATCCGACACAGTCAAAAGTGGAAATAAAATTCCTAAATTTTCCTTTTCCTGAAGGAAAATAACCAGAAGCTCTGTTCTTTATGAGCATCATGTAATCATCATGGAAATGAGAGTTTTTCATTCCCAGGGGCTTGAAGATGTTTTCCTCTGCGAATTCTCTGAGGCTTTTGCCACTGGCTCTCTCCGCGATCACCGCAAGAAGGAAGTAGCCTGAATTGCTGTAAAGATATTCCTCTCCAGGATTGAAATTTAATTGTTTCTGACGTGCGATAAGTTCGACCACATCCTCTTTGTGATAAGTGCCATAATCAATACCCGCAATCCCCAGCAGGGTGAGATAATCACGGAGCCCGCTCGTATGGTGGATCAAATGGCGAATAGTGATAGGAGTTCCATAATCCGGCAATTCTGGCACTAACTTACGGATGTTATCGTCAAGGGAAAGTTTTTCCTCCTTGGCCAGGAGCACGATACACATGGATACGAATTGTTTTGAAACAGAACCTATATAAAAAACTGATTGAGGAGTGATGGGGATGTTGAGTTCCAGATTGGCCATGCCATACCCTTTTTTATAGATAATCTCGCCATCTTTAATGACGGCCAGCGCGCAGCCCGGCGAATCTTTCTTGTCCCATTGAGAAAAAAGCTTATCCACTGCGTCTGTTTTTTTATCAGCGGTAGCCGACGAAACAAAAACCAGGAAGAGAATAAGCGTGAGTATTGTCTTTAGTCTATATGATCTTTTCATGGTTAGATGTGCCTCCTTCATTCACAACTGAGGTTAATGATTATATGAATTTTTCCGGCTCATATCTACATTATTCTTAGGTTTGAAGTGCTGAAGACAATTTTAACTTTTGACATCAAATTTTTCCTGTGCTATTAGGTATCTAATAAAAACCAAAACAAGGAGCGAGATATAGGAGACAATTTGACCTGCCAGGTCGAATGTAAAAAAACTCATGGAATTTCCAGATAGAATCGCTCAAAAGTAAATTATAGAGCGAGCTTGTGCTATGACTAAAGTTGCCCGTGTGAACGCAGAAAAAAAAATAAAAGATTGTCGTCAACTCGTTTCTTCAAAGAAAGTGATTAAATGTCTTGAAGATTTATTTTTAAACACAAATAACGGCTTGGTTGCCTATGAGATTGGACATGAATATGAAAAAACAGGAAAAACCGAGGAGGCTATTGAATACTATGAGCGGGCTGAGAATCTGTTCAACCAGCCCATATATAAGAATATGGCGAGAGCTGCTATAAATAATTTAGCTATAGAATCTCTCCTTGCTGCGAAGAAAAAAAAGAGAAATTAAGCTTTCATTTCTGGAGATAAGGCCCATCAAACCTTATGAAATCAATATTGAAGTTCTATAAACAGCACGCCGCCCTTTTCGAATTCCTTAAGTTATTGATTTTCCTTTATCTGTTCGTTTTTAGTCTCGAATTGATGGGGACTTCGCTTAAAATGTTCGGGAAAGGGCTGGCGACAAATCTAATTCAAACCACGACCAATCCTCTAGTAGGCTTATTTATCGGAATTCTGGCGACTTCTTTTATCCAATCCTCTTCTTCTACTACATCCATTGTCGTAGGCCTCGTGGGGGGCGGAGTTTTGAATGTCGCTAATGCCATACCCATAATAATGGGGGCCAATATAGGAACTTCCGTGACTAACACGCTCGCCTCTCTTACCCAGATTAATCGCAATATTGAATTTCAACGCTCATTTTCAGTAGCAGTTGTGCACGATTTTTTCAATTTGCTGGCAGTAATTGTGATATTTCCTTTGCAGTATTTTACGAATTTCTTGGGCCAGATTGCGAGCTTTATGGGCGAGGAATTTCAACACATTGGAGGCCTGAAATTTCTAAGTCCTGTAAAAGCGATAACCAAACCTGTCGTAGGAGTTATAAAGAACTGGATTGGAGATCAACCCTGGATTTTGTTGGTTTTATCTTTTGTTTGTCTGCTTTTGGCGTTATCTCAGATGGTGAAATCTTTAAAAGCCTTGGTAGTGACAAGGGCGGAGGCCTGGTTCGATCGCTATTTATTCAAGACACCTTTGAGGGCATTTCTGGTTGGATTAATGTTGACTGTAATGGTGCAGAGTAGTTCTATCACGACTTCCCTTGCGGTTCCAATGGCAGGGGCAGGCCTCTTGACCATTGTCCAGATTTTCCCTTACACTGTAGGGGCCAATATCGGGACAACGGTAACAGCGATTCTTGCTGCTCTAGTAACGGGAAATCTTTCGGCGATCATTGTGGCTTTTTCTCATCTACTTTTTAATATATCTGGAATGATTATCTGGTGGCCTTTGAAATTCGTGCCTGTCTCTTTAGCCCAAAGATTTTCCAAGTTTGCGACCCGGAAGAAACTGATTCCAGTCTTTTATATTCTGATTGTTTTTTTCCTTATACCCATTCTATTGATTTATTTTTTGAGGTAGGAGGGAGTCGATGTTTAAAGAATGGATTGCAATCTTTAAGAAGGATACGTTGATGGACCGTGCTTATAAACGATCTTATTTGATGTTAGACTTAACGCGCCAAATGTTTATAAGGGCCAAGGAATCGCTGCGGTATTTAGAGGATAATCAAGTTGATATTGATATTAAGGATAAAGATTTGGAAATCAATAAGTATGAGCGGGAGGTGCGTCGTAATGTGTTTAATCACCTTGCAGTCAGCGGAGCGGCTAAGCTGCCTTCAGGTTTGGTTTTAGTAAGCATTATCATCGACATTGAACGAATCGGAGATTACACCAAAAATATTGTTGAACTGGCCCTGAATCATTCTGGGAAGTTACACGGAGGGAAATTTGAAAAAGATTTGCAGCGAGTGGAAGAGGCGATGGAAGAGAATTTTGCTAAGACTCGAGATTGCTTTGAATCCTGCGAAGAGGCTGAGGCTTTGAAGCTGCTTGAAGAATATAAATGGGTAAATCCCATCTGTGACAAAATATTAATAGGGCTGATTAAAGAAGAGGACAAAAACATCCGTCCTGGCGATGCGGTATCTCTTGCCATGTATTTCCGCTGGCTAAAACGGATCAATTCTCATATGCGGAACATTATGACAAGCGTCGTCAATCCATTTGATAGAATAGGCTTCGAGCCAAAGACACGATAAATCTTGCAGGGAATCGATCTTATTTTTCGTTTATTCTCTTAAAAATATAATATGCGGGAATTCCCGCTAGCACGGTTAGAATCGCAATCAATGAGGGAATCGGGCCTTCAAGAAAACCCAGAGTAAGAATCGAAACACCTGCGAGTATGTATATGATGGGAATAACGGGATAACCCAGCATTTTATACTCACTTTTATTTAAACTTCTTAGCTTAAAAACACCAATTACTGCCAGAATCGGGAAAATGCCAAGGGAAAAACCCATATAAGTCAATATCTTGTCAAGAGTCCCTGATAACACTATGACTATCGCAATTACACACTGCAGCAATATTGATTTTGAAGGAACTCGGTAAACACTGTTGACCTTGGAAGCAAACTTGAAGAAATACCCATCTTTAGCCATTGAGTAATAAACTCTCGGGCCCAGAATGATGAAGGCGCTCAAAGATGATAGAAGGGCGAAGGATATCAGGACTGATAAAAAGCTCTCGAAAGATTTACTGAACAGATTTCTCACTGCAAGACCACCTATGGAGATGACCCCACTCATTTCTTCAGGCGAAGCGCCATAGACATAAAATAGATTCAAGCCGAAATAAAGAAGGATGACTATTCCAGTTCCCAGGATCAAAGAAAGAGGCAGATTTTTCTTCGGGTTTTTTATCTCTGATCCTATGTAAGCGGATGCGTTCCAACCGCTGTAGGCAAACATTATCCACATTAGAGAAAGACCAATGACTTTCCATCCTCCAAAATCAAAGATGAACTCTTTACCCTGGGAGAAATGATCGAAATTCCCTTTTCCAAAGGAAAATCCTATCAATATAAGACCAGCTATCAAACCGACTTTTAATAATGTCAGTAAATTTTGAACTCTTGTCCCGAATATAATCCCTCTAAGATGAACCAAGGTAAAAACCAAGATAACAAGGATCGAATAAAACTTTTTTAAGGCCATTGCTTCAAAATCTTCCCCGAAAATCCCTAAACTTAGAAGCTGAGGAAAAGCTCTGGTTAAATATTCTGTAAATCCTATGGCAGAAGCAGCTACCGGAGCAGAAAAACCGACAAAAAAGGAGACCCAACCGCTTAAGAAGCCGAACAGAGGATTGAATAATCTGGAAAGGAAAATATATTCACCTCCTGCCTGCGGTATTGCTGCGCCAAGTTCGCTGTAGCATAAAGCGCCGCACAGCGCTATCAGTCCCCCCACAATCCACAATGCCATCAGTAATAAAGGATTACCCAGGTCTTCCATTAACAGCCCGGATGTAACGAATATTCCGGCTCCGATCATATTGGCAACGACGATGTTTGTTACGGGGAAAAGCCCAAGTTTTCTTTCTAGGGAATTTTCAGGTAACTTATCGGGCATGATGTTATTTTGACGTATGAAATAAAAAAATCTTCCTATTGAAGGAATTAACTAAGAATTCTAATTACTTTGCCTCCTTTCTTTATGAGTAGTCATAGTAAGGAAGCATCTTTATCCCAGAATTTGGGGAAATCAAAAGATATATTTTAACAAGTTCTTCCTTTTATTGCGAGGAAACTGTCACGTAACAATCCCCGCCTTATATCTGGATGGGATTAATTGTATTTGTAGGGGTTTGATTCATCAAATCAACGCTTTTTATTGTGCAGGGATTTGATTTGTTTGTAGGGGTTTGATTCATCAAACCCGCACTTATTCAAAATTGTAATATGCAGTTTTACCCGAATTGAGGACTCGAACCTTTTTTCCCTTTTATTATGTTATATTAATTTTTATAATATGGAAGTTTTAAAGAGTCCATACTTATAAAAAGGAGTCCTTTTCTATTTTTTGCGCCCAGCATGGACTAGGCTTCAGAATTTCTGTAGTCTACAAAATTAGTAGAAAGGCGGTCTTGCCATGGGAAAGGTTATAACTCGAAGGGATTTTATTTGTGGAAGTACCTTTGCAGTATTAGGAGCTGCAATAGGATTTTCCTCTCAACAGACAAAAAAATCAAAAGTCGTTTTGGTTCGCCATCCTGATGCACTGGATGAAAATTCCAAGATCAACGCAGAAATAATCCAGCAGATGGTTGATGAAGCGGTTATGGCTTTGTTTGGTGAGGAAGATCCAGTTAAAGCTCTTGAAATGATCGTTAAGCCGGGCGAGGTTGTGGGGATTAAAAGCAATGTTTGGTCCTATCTTCCTACTCCGTCTGAGCTTGAGAGGGCGATCGAGCGCCGGCTGATAGATGTTGGGGTGAAAAAAGATGACATCAGTGTTGATGATCATGGCGTGCGGAGAAATCCGGTTTTCTTAAAAGCAACTTCTCTTATCAATGTCAGACCTCTAAGAACTCATTATCTCGCAGGTATCAGCGGCTGTATGAAAAATTACATAATGTTTGCAAGGTCTCAATCCGCTTATCATCCCAACAGCTGTGCAGACCTGGGAGCCCTGTTTTCTCTACCCCAAGTAAAGGGAAAGACCCGGTTGAATATTTTGTGTGCACTTACGCCGCAGTTTCATGGTCGTGGACCCCACCATTTTAGCCGAAGGTATGTTTGGAATTACAAGGGCCTGTTTGTAAGTCAAGATCCTGTCGCGGTTGATGCCCTTGGCCTGCGGCTGCTCATGGCTAAACGCCGCGAAAAGCTTGGCAAAGATCGAGAAATTCCGCCAGTTCCGAGGCATATAGAAGTTGCCGATGTAAAGCATGGATTGGGTACAAGCGACATAAATAAAATAGAATTGATAAAACTTGGGTGGAAAGAGGATATCTTAATTTGAGACGATCTTGTAGGGATTTGATTCACCAAAACTGCAATTTTTGGGAATGGTAATTTTAAAATGGGAGACATGAAATGGGCTTTGCTATGAGAAAGCTACTTTTTAAACAATCCGTTTTGCTGCTCGCAATACTGCTTGCATGTTCATTCTCTGCTGAGATTTTAGAAGCCTCTAATCTTGAATATGTAAGCAGTATATTATGGACAAAAGCCTATGATGCAAAAATAGACGGCGATCATGCTTATTGTGCCTTTTTAAACGGTCTTGTTATTCTCGATATTTCAAACAAGTTGAAACCTGTTTTCATCTCCCGTCTCTTTCTAGGAGGAGGATTCGGAATTGATTTGAAAGACAACCTCGCCTTTATCGCTGCCGGGAAGAAAGGTTTGAAGATTGTGGATGTATCCAACATTAACGCTCCTTCTCTTACTGGCTTCTTAGACACCCCGGGCGAAGCTAAAGATATAGCATTGAAAGGCGAGCATGCTTATATTGCTGATGGCCCTTCAGGACTGCAGATAATAGACATAAGCAATCCATCATCTCCCAAACTTGCCGCCTCCTTTGATACAACTGATGACGCCCGAGGAGTGACTTTAAAAGGTAATTTCGCCTATGTAGCGGATAACTCCTCCGGATTACAAATAATAAACACCAGCAATCCTTTAACTCCGAAGCTAACAAGCTCCTACGACACGCCTGGCACCGCAGAAAGAGTTGCTGTATCCGGGGATTATGCTTATGTGGCGGATGGTTCACCTGGCCTTCAAATAATTGATATCAGCGATCCGTCATCTCCCAAGCTTGCCACCTCTTTCATCACTTCAGGCTATGCTCATGGAGTTGCAGTAAGCGGTGATTATGCCTACGTGGGAAATCTTTATGATGGGGCCTTTCAGATAATAAACATCAGCAATCCAAGTGCTCCTATCCTTGCTGTTACCCGCAAATACACTATGTACAACGAGGCCTGGGATGTGGCTGTAAGCGGCGAATATGCTTATATAGTGGATTATTTCGCAGGTCTCCATATCATGTCAGTGATCGATCCCTCTAAACCCGTAATGAAAGGCGTCTATTATACCCCTGGCTCAATAATAGATGCTGCAGTTAACGGCAAGTATGTTTGTGCGGTGGGCGACCTCTCTGGCTTGCAGATAGTAGATATCAGCAATGCTTCTGACCCAAAGATTGTAGGCTCAATAGGCCGCATGCGAGGAGTTCATGGTTTAACGGCAAGCGGTAATTATGTCTATATCACCGACAGATGGTCGTTAAAAATATACAACATAAGCGATCCCGCAAAAATAAAGCTTGCCCGGCAATTTCCTGTTCCCGGTGTGCCGCGAGCAATAGTTGTAAGAGGAAACTATGCTTATATGACCTCTGATCATTCAGGATTTCATGTCATAGATATCAGCGATCCATCAGCTCCTTCGATCGTTGGCACGCATAAAATGCCGGGCTTTGCTTACGGCATTGCTGTCGAAGGAGACTATGCATATATCGCCAACAGCGACACTGGATTCCACATAATAGATGTAAGCAATCCATCTTCTCCCAAACTTACAGGCTCTTACAAAACGCCAGGCCTTACTTATGATGTGGCTATTAGAAGGGGGCATGCATATGTAGCAGATGGCTCTTCAGGATTGCAGATATTAGATATAAGCAAGCCTTCAGCTCCATCGATTGTTGGTTCGTTTGAAATGTCAGGCTTTGCCAACGGAATAACGGTTAAAGGTTATTATGCCTATGTCTCGGATGAGATTTCAGGGCTAAAGAAAATCGATATAAGTAATCCATCTTCTCCCAAACTGGTCAGCTCGTTTGATACACCTGGTGAATCTGCAAGAGCACTTGTATGCGGAGAATATATTGTTGTGGCGGATTCTTTTTCACTCTTGATACTCAAATGATTTATAGATTTTGAATAAATTAAAAACGGAATCTATTTAGGTTAAAAGGAGAGTAATATGAGCAAGAAGAAGAAGGAGAAGGATATCTTTTCCGAGATCGGAGATAAATTCAAGGAGCTCGGTGAGGAGATCAAGCCACATCTTGATAAGGCAGAAAAGAAGCTGCGTGATTTTGATAAGGCCATTGAGCCATCCATGGCCGAACTCGGCGAGAAGCTCAAGGAACTGGGAAGTACACTCAAACCTCCAATGGAGGATATTTCCGGCCGGATGAAAGAGTGGGGAGAGTCTATGAAGAGCACAATAGACGATATGAGTAAGCGCGTCAAAAAGTGGAAAAAAGAACAGAAAAAAAGCGAAAAGACCAAAGCAGTTAAGAAGAAGAAATCATTATAAGCAAGCGTCTTGGGGAAGGCCCGCTTTCCATTGACGCTTTTGTCTTTCTGTGGTATCATCATTCATGTTGAAATTGAGGAGACCTGTGCAGCTACAAAACAAGCAGGCATCATAAGGGATGAGGGAAAATTTCAATAGGTAAAAAATATGTCCTCCCCTTATAAAAAATCCAATATTAAAAGGAAGTCAAAATGAATATTTATGTAGGTAATTTGCCACGCGAGGCTACCGAAGAAGATTTGAAAGAGGCTTTTGAAGCCTTTGGGGAGGTCACATCTTACAAGATCATCAAAGACAAATTCACCGGAGATTCTAGGGGATTTGGATTCGTTGAAATGTCCAACAGTTCCGAAGCTCAAGCCGCGATCTCAGGCCTTGATGGCAAAGATCTGAAGGGGAGCACTCTTAGGGTTAACGAGGCCCGCCCTCGTCGCGATGACCGAGGCAGAGGAGGTTTTGGCCGAGGAGGCGGCGGAGGAAGCGGGGGTAGAAGACGTTTCTGATAATCTCCACTCTGACATTAAAGCTCACAGCCAAATTCTGAATTAAGGCTTACTTGAAAGCTGCCCATCCGACGCATTTGTCCCAACAAATTCGTAAATACACCTACCATTCTAGTCAAAAAAAGAAGAATACCGCCAGAAAAATGCCTGATTTATCTTCACGATTGCATGCTAATCCAGTTGTTCAATTGCGCGCTTCTCCTGATAGGCCGCAATATCCTATGCGGAGGGTAAGAAGTTGGGTTCAACTATTAAATTCCAAAAAGGAATAATGAATGAAAAAGTATAAAAGAAATGAAAGAAAAAAAAGAGATAGGAAGAGAGAGAAAAGAAAAAGAGAAAAAAGAAAAAATAATAAATATTACATGAACTCCGGCTCCTGCTTTATCGTATAATACAATAAAGTAGATGTGAGGAGCCAGGTACTATGAAAAAGGTTATTTTTATCATCGTAATAGTGGTCGTGGTCGTTGGTCTTTCTATTGTGGCCATAAGAGGTTGCCGACCGGGTAGTGACACTCAGATAGAAAACACAGCAAAAGTGGAAAGGGGGAACATCTCGAAGACTGTCGTGGCCACGGGCAAGATAGAACCTCTTTACAAGGCTGAGATCAAATCAAAAATTGGTGGCCTGATTAATCAATTTTATGTTGAGGAAGGGGACAGGGTAACTGTTGGCCAGAAGTTGGTGGAGATTATTCCCGGGGCAACACCGGTTGAAATGGTGCAGGCCCGCACCGAAGTAAAGGCCGCAGCCTACGACAAGCTCGTCGCTGAAAGACAATATCTGAGAAACAAGGAGTTAAAGGAGCAAGAACTGATTGCGCCAGAAAAGTACGATCAAGCCAAAGCCAGTTATTATACGGCTAAAGCTCGCTTTTATGCAGCTATGGCTCAATTACGAGTGCTGGAGCAGGGGTCGAATGTGGAGTCGCTAGCTGAAGGTATCGAGATTAGTGAACAAGATAGGCTTGAAATCGAAAAAGAGACACGGGAGGCCATTGCCAGCATGACACTGATTGCTCCCATCTCAGGAATTATCCTTTCCCGCGACACCGATAAAGGGAGCGCAGTCATCCCCATTTCTTCAGCCTACGGAGGAACAGTAATCATGATTCTCGCCGATGTTTCTGAGAAACATTTTCGAGGCGACGTGGACGAAGCAGATATCGGAAAAGTACATCTTGGCCTGCCGGCCAGAATATATGTAGAAGCTTATCCGGACGAGCCTTTTAAAGCAGAGCTAACCCACATCAGTCCTAGGGGTCGTGAGGAAGAGGACATCATTAATTTCGAGATTAAAGCGACAGTTAGAGATCAGGAGAATAAGCTCCGTGTGGGTATGTCAGCAGATGCCGAGCTTATTCTGGAGGAACATGAAAATGTTCTTGTTGTTCCGGAAGGGGCAATAATATACGAGGATGGAAAAACTTTCGTCAATATCCAGGACGATTCTGTAGAAGAAGGCATGCGTAAGGTAGAAATAACCAAGGGCATTTCCGACGGTCTTCGGACAGAGGTTCTCTCTGGCCTTGAAGAGGGCCTGGTTGTGGTTCTTCCTATATAATATCCTCGCAGAAGATTTCTGTGGCCGTCCTGCAGGGATTGTATGCCTGATTTAGCCTCATGGCAAGGATTAAGTTATGCGATTATCCGAGATTATTAGACAGGCTTTCGAAGACCTGAAGGCACACCGACTACGAAGCATCCTCACGCTTTTTGGGATTATCTGGGGGATTATGGCCATAATGATCTTATTGGGATGGGGTTTTGGATTCCGCGATTATATGTGGGAAGGTATGCATAAAATCGGTGAGGACCTGGTTTTTTTTATGCCAGGTCACACTTCGATCGGAATTGGTGGGTATAAAACCGGACGACCTATAGTACCGGAAATAAAGGATATCGAGGCTATTGAAATGCAATGTCCTTCAGTGGGCAAGATAAGCCCGCAGATGACACGGTGGTACCAGGTAAAAGCCGAAACTGAAGCCCGAAGGTTCAATATTCGTGGTGTGCTGCCGGTGGCCAAGGAGATGAACAACTGGCAAGTGGCTAAAGGGCGATTTATCATTGATGACGATGTAAAAAATCGCAGGCGTTTTGCGTTTATCGGCAACAATATTAGAGAGCAGCTTTTTGGCGAAGAATCTAATCCAGTAGGAAAAAAGATCAAGATTCGTGGTGTAACCTTCTCTATTATAGGCTTAGCCGTTGAAAAAGAGCTTCAATTGTCTACCATAAACAGCCGGCATGATGACCAGGTTCTAGTTCCCCTAAGCACAGCCCAGCAATTATGGGGCGACGGGAAGAGCCTTAATCTCGTTTTTGCCTCTCCCAAGGAGAATTATAAATCCAGTCAAGTAGTTAAGGAGATACGTAGTCTCATGGCTGAACGTCATCATTTTGATCCCGATGATGAAGAAGCGTTGACGATTTTTGAATTTGCCTTTTTTGATAAGATGTTCAGTCTGCTCTCTCTCGGATTGAATAGTCTCTTGGGCCTAATAGGGATAATCACCTTGTTTATCGGCGGCGTTGGAGTAATGAACATAATGTTTGTCTCTGTGCAGGAACGCACGCGTGAGATAGGCATCCGTAAGTCAGTAGGAGCTAGGAAAAGGGACATCCGGCTCCATTTCTTAGCCGAAGCGCTGTTCATTACGATGCTGGGTGGACTCATTGGTTTTCTGTTGGGGTCTGCTCTTCTGGGGGGAGTTAATCTTTTGCCTTTGCCCCGGTTCATTCCTCTTCCTCAGAACTCACCAGAGCTCTCGTTGATCGTTGTCTTGGTGATGATCTTGACCGGAGTTATTTCAGGATACATCCCAGCCAAAAACGCGGCCGAGATGGAGCCGGCTAAAGCCCTGCAGTATGAACGGGGTGAAACAGTTGTTGGTAAGAAAGTGCCAAAGCCCCTTTGGGTCTCGCGAACACTGACGGGTGAACTTATAGGACAAGCCTTTCTCGAGATTCGCAGCAGCAAATCCAGAAGTTTTCTCACCATGTTCGGAATTTTTTGGGGCATTGCTGCTGTGATTGTGCTTATAGGATTCGGTGCAGGTTTTCAGGGATTTTTCAACCGTGAATGGGGCAAGATGGGTGAAAAAACTATACACGTGAGAGGTGGTCGTGTTCAAAGCAAAAGAGGTACTTACAGAGAAGCGCGAAGAGTCCGGCTTTCAGAAAGAGACATAGACGCACTCTTAGCCTTTCCTGTTGAGATAGAGGTAGCCATACCAGAATATGATTGCGGACATCCGGTAGTGAAATACGGCAACGAAAACCGCGCTGTCCACACCCTGGGTGTGGTTCCAGATACTTCAGAGATGCGTAGTTTTAAAACCGCCTGGGGTCGGTTCATAAATCAAGGAGATATTGAGGAAAGCAGGAGGGTCTGCTTTTTAGGATCGACTATTCAAGAGCGGCTTTTTGGGAGCCGCACTCGCGACGTCACAGGTGAGTATGTCAATATCAACGGAATTCGCTATCTGGTCGTAGGTACTTCTCAGCCAAAAGGATTTCAGCTTTCTATAAACATTTCCCTGGATGATGAAAAGATGCTTATTCCGCTCACTGCAGCTCTTAAAGACTTCAGCGGAGAAAAATACATTTCTCGAATCCTTGTTTCGCCAGTAAGTAAAGAACGCTATAGGAAGACAGAATCGGAGATTCGCCAAGTTCTGTCCAAACTGCATAGGTTTGATCCTGAAGATGAAGATGCTTTAAATATTTTCAGCATGCTTGAAGGCACGGAATTCCTGGATTATATCGTGCTGGCACTTCAGGTATTCTTGGGAGGAGTGGGAGTGATCACTCTAATGATCGGGGCTGTGGGAGTGATGAACATCATGTATTTTGTCGTCACCCAGCGAACCCGGGAGATAGGCATTCGTAGAGCTGTCGGAGCGCTCAAGAGACATATTTTCCAGCAGCTCTTCACAGAGGCACTCGCAATCACATTTCTTAGCGGGCTTATCGGATTTGGGATCGGATGGAGCATAAACGCCGGCCTCACGGGTCTTGTTGCCTTCTTAAGAACTCAGAGCGTACAGCTTATGATGCTTTTTTCGCCCGAGAATTCTTTCCTTGCCTCCATAATTACAGTCTTTTTAATGATAGCAGCTGGCTTTTTGGCTGGGCTGACTCCAGCACTTCGAGCCATGCGCTTGGATATCGTTGATTCCTTACGCTACGAATAAGAAGCAAAGCGAAACACATAAGACAATTTGACTAATTTCCCGTTTGTTGTTATTCTTTTGCCGAAAATTCAAAGGGGAGAATGAACTATGGAATGCCCCGCTTGTCATTTTAAAAATCCTGAAGATATATCCTATTGCGGCAAGTGCGGGAAGCAGCTGGCCGAGCTGAAAGGATTGTCTAAATGATTAATAAAAGCTTTACTGGATAAGTATATAGATGATGCATAAATAGATAGATATGCAGATAGACGGTGCGCATAAAGATATCGATGAGGATTTAAGGGAAAGCCAATATGAAAAAATTATTCCCATCCCTTTATTCCATAAATCAATAAAAGGAGGGAAATGATATGTTTGCCCGTTTACTCAGACTTCAAATCAAAATCAATCGGATAGATGAAGCCACAAAGCTCTTTGAGGAGAGCGTTATTCCGTTGTGCAAAGATAAGAAGGGTTATAAGGGAGCCTATTTCCTGACCGACCGTAAAACAGGTACAAGCATTCCTATAACCTTATGGCAAAGTGAAAAGGATATGCTTGCTACTGAAAGCAGCCATTTTTTCCAGGAACAGTTGGTCAAGTTCGTGAGATTTTTCAAAGGACCTCCTATTCGCGAAACCTACGAAGTGATCGTCCACGATTAAATGAAAGTGCGTTTATTTCTCTTCTTGGTTTCCGTCGGCTGAGTTATTCGGCTAAAAGTTTCCAATCGGCCTACCCTCATTTATCTTGAGACTGCTCTATAATAAATTCTGAAATCATATCCAGCATCTTTTCAAAGTGTGACGCCTCAGAGTATGTATGGTCTGCACCTTCAATTATTTCCAGACGGCAATTCTGGATTAAGCTTGCCGTCTTTTTACTCTGTTCGATAGGTACAGTCTCATCTTCATCTCCGTGAACAATCAACGCGGGAATCTTGATATTTTGGGCAGCCTCGTATGCCTTAACTTTTTCAGCTTCTTCATAAAAAGAGTATTTTAATTTACGAGCTTCATCATCCACTCCGGTGACGTCGATGATTCCCTTTTCTTTCCAGTTCTTGATATCTTTTTCATCCACTCGAGAATGTATAAGGGCCGTATAATCTGATACCGGCGATTTTAGAGCCAGAACATACAGAGCATTTGATTTTGAGGCAGCTAGTATACTAGCCATCCCGCCAAAACTTGAACCGATAAGTCCAATTTTCTTGTAGTCTGATTCCTTCAGAAGCTTAATGGCGTTCTGGATATCGTCAACAGCTTCAAAAGTAGTTATCTCTTCGAATTTCCCTTCGCTTTCACCGTGCCCGAAAAAATCAAACCTAAAAGTGGAAATCCCTTTGTCATTCAGAATATCCTCCAGGCGTACATAGGTGCGGCCTTCCTTACTTGTGGAGAAACCATGACACAGAATTATAATCGGCTTTTCTTTCTGAGATGTGGGATTAGATAATATCCCACAAAGCTTGTCTCCTTTGCTGTTTTTAAAGTAAACCTTTTCTTTCACGGGCGAGGTTGATCTCCAATATAACAGAATTATAGATTATACAGAATAATGAAGAGAATACCAGATGCACATAAAAATGGGAGCAAAAAATGGGGCCACAAAAAATGGGGCCAGGCCCCAATAAAAATAAATGGGGCCTGGCCCCATTTTCTACCATTTTTTTTACAGCTGATAAGGCTGAAAAAATTAATAATAGGGAAGGGATTTAAGCTCCTATTTTTTCTTTGCCGCCTCCATATCCGCATCTCTTTTTGCCTTGAATTCAGTTCCTTCTTTCCAGTTGGGAAATGTAGATTCCATGCTTAGCTTATAACCAACTCTGAAAAGTAGGCGAAGATCATCGATAGCACCCGAAAGGTCCCAGTTCGGGTTAAACTCATCAGATGGTTTATGGTAATTTTCTGCTGTATATTTTTCCTTTCTGGCCAGAGTCCAATCTTCACCGTGTTCAACATGGTCAATGCCAGAACTTGTATAAAGAGCAGGTATACCTTGTTTGGCAAACGGAAAATGATCTGAGCGGTAAAAAGAACCTTTTTCTGGCGTCGGATTCGGTCGAACTCTGCGTCCTTGCTCTTTAGCGGCAGCTTTAACATAATCGTCTAGCTCAGAGTTTCCGTAGCCAATAATTGTGATATCTTTCATCTTGCCATAAATATTGAGAGCATCCATATTGATAGCAGCTGCGGTTTTAGCTGTGGGGCAGACAGGATGAGTGGCATAGTATTGCGAGCCGAGAAGTCCCTGTTCCTCCGCGGTGGTTGCGAGAAAAATTATCGACCGGGAGGGGAGTGATTCGAGCATCTTGAAAGCTTCTGCCAATTCGATAAGCGCAGCTGTCCCAGTAGCGTTGTCAAGCGCGCCGTTGAAAATTTGGTCTCCTTCAAGTGTTGAATCAATGCCAAAATGGTCCCAATGTGCCATATAGATGATGCATTCGTCAGCTCGATCTGCTCCGGGGAGAAGCGCTATCACGTTATTTGACTTCGATTGCCTTAGACTGTTTATTAGAGTGACCGATGCCTTCAAGCCGAGAGGGATGGATTTAAATCCGCGCTTGGCTGCAGCAGGTTTTATCTCGTCATAATCCAGGCCGGCGCTCTCAAAGATTTTGTGCGCAGTTTCAATCGTTACCCAGCCCTCAACAGCACAGCGGGATAAGTTTTTATCCTCGCTTATCAAGTAGAATTGGGGCCCAGTCCAGCCATTCTTAACGACTCCCCATGGATAAGCAGCGGGTTCGGTCTCGTGTATGATAAATACACCGGCGGCACCCTGCCGGGCAGCTTCTTCGAACTTATAAGTCCAGCGTCCGTAGTACGTCATGGCTCGACCTTTAAAAAATTCAGGATCTTTTGTAGCAAATCCAGGGTCGTTGACCAGCATCACAACAGTTTTACCACGCACATCAAGACCCTCATAATCATTCCAATCGTATTCAGGTGCAACTATGCCGTAGCCAACAAAGATCATTTCGGAATCATCCAGCGAAACCTTCTCTACGACTCGAAGTGTAACTCCCACAAATTCGTCGCCATAAGCAAAATGCATCGATTTTTTATCGCTTTTTATTTCGAGCTTAGTCACAGGGTCTGCAGTTATTTCCACCATCGGAAGCTCTTGGAAGAAACTCTCGCCGTTTCCTGGCTTTAAACCGACTTTTAGAAATTCCTCTTTTAAGAAGTTTATAGTCTTTTCCTCTCCCTTTGAATCTGGCGATCGCCCTTCAAATTCATCTGAAGAGAGGATTTCCACGTCCCTTGATAACTCCTCTGCTGTAATGCTCTCCAATGCTGCTTTCAATTCTTGATCTTTTTTTGCACATCCAAAAAAGAATAGAGCCAATAAGACCAGGGGGATTGCCGTCGAAAAGTATTTTTTATTCATTGATTATCCTCCATGAAATATTTATTTTCATATTGTAGGGGCTTGATTCATCAAGTCCACCTTATATATTTGTTTTTTTTCAAAATGTGGGTTTGATAAATCAAACCCCTACTCAACCTGAATCAAGCTCTTATGCATGAATCAAGCCTCTACAAGAAATAATTCGAACGCCTCACATGTATTAAGCATTATCTTTGCGCTGCGAATAACATTTAGTTTTTATACTATTCTTAATTTAAAAATCAAATGATTTTCAACGGGAGTTCGGATATATAAAGAAAACTACTTCCTGGTTGCTGACAACTAAATAATTGGCGTGAGCTAAGAAAACAGTAAAATGAAAAAAAGTTCTTTTCTCTAAGAGCATTTTGGTATAATGATTTTTAGGAGAGACACGATGCTTAGAAAAAGTTTGTTGATTTATATCTTATTCATGTTTATCGCCTGTGGCCCTAAAGTGCTGGTTCCTCCCGAGATCGACTTATTGCCTTATGAAAAAGTTGGATTAATTTCCTTTTCAGTCGAAAATGCTGAAGGGCAGCTGGATGAGATGGCAACACAGCGTTTTTTGCAGGAAATTACCAGATTTCAAAGAGGGGTTCAGGTTATTGAACTCGGCCCCCTTGAGAAAGTCCTGGAAAAGATCAACGAAACAAGCCTGGATCAAGAAGCAAAGAGTGCTATCGGGGAATATTTTGGTGTGGCATCGTTTTTTCATGGAGAAATTAAAATCTCTGAGGTCAAGCCCGACGTAGACATTGGAGCGCTAATAAAGAGCCTAAGAGTAGGGGCGAGTTTTAATATTTCAATGACGGCCAGACTTTTTTCAACCGAAACAGGAGCAACCCTGTGGACGGACTCAGTTTTAAGGAAAGAGTCTTTAGCAAACATGAGTATTAGTCAAGACCAGATTCCCTATTTTGATGTTAAAGACCAGGATGAGACTCAAAAAAGATTAATTGAATACATGGTCCATGAATTGACCCGGGACT
This sequence comes from Candidatus Aminicenantota bacterium, assembly GCA_011772475.1. GTDB lineage: Bacteria > Acidobacteriota > Aminicenantia > Aminicenantales > Aminicenantaceae > SOIV01. The sequence continues at coordinate 65,010 of WVZK01000086.1, forward strand.
TCCGCCCAACGAAAAGGCGTCTATAAAAGTTATTTAAGCTTTCAAATTTTAAGCCCATGAAATGTCCTAAATGCAATTACGATAATCCTGAAAGCACCAATTTCTGTGGCAATTGCGGAGAGCAGCTTCTTCCGTCCAAGAAAGCCGGAGTGCCTCACACCAAAACTCTCCAAACGCCTCTTAAAGAATTAGCCCGCGGCGCGGTTTTTGCCGATAGGTACGAGGTTATCGATGAGCTGGGTAAAGGAGGCATGGGCAAAGTCTATAGGGTGTTCGATAAGACGATAAAAGAAGAGGTCGCCTTAAAACTCATAAATCCAGAAATTGCTAAAGCAGAGAGGACGATAGAGCGTTTCAGTAATGAACTTAAACTTGCCCGCAAGATAGCTCACAGGAATGTCTGTCGCATGTTTGACCTTGGTGAAGAAGAAGGAACTCATTACATAACCATGGAATATATTCCTGGGAAAAGCTTGAAGAGCGTGATCGGGATGATGGGACAGTTGAGCCCAGCTCAAGTTGTTTTCCTGGCTAAACAAGTTTGTGAGGGATTGGACGAGGCACACAGGTTAGGGGTTGTGCATCGGGATTTGAAGCCGAGCAACATCATAATCGATAAAGAGGGGAATACTCGCATCATGGATTTTGGCATAGCTCGGTCGATTAAAGAAAAAGGAATAACTGGCGCTGGAGTTATGGTCGGAACCCCGGAGTACATGTCACCTGAGCAAGTGGGAGCAGAAGAAGTTGATAGAAGATCTGACATCTATTCGTTGGGAGTCATCATGTACGAGATGACAACAGGAAAGCTTCCTTTTGAAGGGGAGACAGCTTTGAGTATTGCCTTGAAGCATAAGACAGAAAAACCTCTTAGCCCCAAGCAGTTCAATTCTCAGATCCCAGAAGATTTGGACCGAGTGATCATGAAATGCATAGCGAAGAATAAAGAGAAGAGATATCAGGAGACAAAGGAGCTCCTTGCGGAATTAAGCAAGATAAAAGAGGGGATTACTACAGGAGAGAGGATTATCCCCAAGAGAAAGCCGACCACTTCAAAGAAGATAAAAGAGACGTTCAGGCTGCGTTGGATGCTGATTGCCGCTGTGTTAATGGCAGTCGTTGCAGCAGGACTTGCTATTTTATATTTCGTAAGCAGAATAACTGCACCTCCTCCTGGGGAAAAGATGCTTGTCGTTCTGCCGTTTAAGAATCTTGGTCCCCCAGGAGATGAGTATTTCGCCGACGGAATAACAGAGGAAATTACCAGTCGTCTTGCCTCCTTGCAGGGGCTCGGAGTAATCTCTCGGACAAGCGCAATCCAGTATAAAAATACAGATAAGACAATAAGGCAAATAGGGGATGAATTGGGCATTGATTATGCGCTTGAGGGATCTGTGCGTTGGGATAGGAGTGCTGGAGGCAAAGGACGAGTGCGGGTAACTCCTCAACTTATCAGGGCTTCCGATGACGCTCACCTCTGGTCAGAGCGTTATGACAGGGTATTAGAAGACATATTTTCGGTCCAATCTGAAATTGCAGAGCAAGTCGCCCAGCAATTAGACCTCACGGTGTTGGAACCTGAACGCAGGGCTTTAAATGCTGGACCCACTGATAATCTTGAAGCTTATGACTATTATTTGCGCGGATTAGAGCACGAAAGTAGAGGCTGGGCACGCTTGGATAATCAAGAATTTGTACAAGCAGTCGAGATGCTTGAAAAAGCGACTGAATTAGATCCTGAATTTGTACTGGCTTATGTCAGGATATCTCGTATCCATTCTAGGATGTATCATTTTGGCATAGGCCGCACCGAAGAACGCCTGGAAAAATCAAGGGCTGCAGTGGACAGAGCGCTGGAGCTCCAGCCTGATCTGCCCGAAGCGCAACAGGCCCTTGCGGTTTACTACTACAGGGGATTTCTTGACTATGACCGCGCAGCCGAAATATTTGAATCCCTCCAAAAAGCGCGACCTAACGTCTCACCGTCAATACTCGGCTACATCCAGAGACGAAAGGGTATGTGGGAGCGGTCGTTGGTAACGCTTGAAAGGGCATTCAGGCTCAACCCGCGTAACCCGCAATTAGCTTATGAGACAGGATTATCATACATAAGCATGCGCAGATATGATGAAGCTGCAGAGTGGTTCCACCGTGTCCTCTCGATTAATCCAGATCATTTTACAGCTCAACTGGGCATCGTTGCAATCCATCTACTCTCAGAAGGAAATATAAAAGAAACGAAAGCCTTGTTGGAAGCCTTGCCCCAGCACCAGCTAAAAGATTACATGCGGTTCACTCTTGGCATGCTTGAGCGAAACTTCCAGGAGGTGCTGGACCAACTTGCCTCCTTATCTTATGATTCTTTCGAGGGACAACAATTCTATTTCTTAAAAAACCTGACTTACGCTTCAGTGTATCATGCTATGAAAGAGCTTTCGCTTGTGAAGAGCAGGGCTGAGTTAGCGCGCATTGCGCTTGAGAGGGCTGTTAAAGATCATCCGGGAGATCCGAGATTCCACGCTTCACTTGGTCTTGCTTATGCTTACTTGGGCCAGAAGAGTGAAGCCATCCAAGAAGGAAATCGTGCAACAGAGCTTAATCCAGTATCAAAAGATGCTGCCCTTGGTCCTCCTTACATCCTGAATTTAGCCAGGATTTATGTTTTGGTTGGCGAACATGAGGAGGCTCTTAATCTGATAGAGTATCTGCTATCTATTCCATCCTCTGAATTTATTTGGCAATTTGTATCTGTTCCGTTACTGCGCCTTGACCCACTCTGGGATCCGCTCCGTGAGAATCCAAGGTTTCAGAGCTTGCTGGAAAAGGAATAGAATAATTGATATTATAAGGGCAATATGATGGATAAGTTAGGTTATATTAGATTATTTATTGTTTTTATCTATGCTTTTATAGGATGGACGCTTTGTGGAGCTGTTATGTTTATCGGAATGGCAGTTACGACTGAATTTGTTACACTGATAATTCATGCTATCGCCGCTCCTATCATTTTTGTCGTAGTAACTTCATTTTACTTCAAAAAATACGATTTCACTACTCCACTGGAGACCGCAGCTTTATTCGTTGCTTTTGTTATACTCATGGACTTTTTCATTGTTGCTCTCATCATTAATAGAAGCCTTGCCATGTTTGGAAATGTTTTAGGAACCTGGATTCCGTTCATCCTAATCTTTATCGCAACCTACTACACGGGCCGACACGAAGAAAAAAAAGACTAAGTCGCCTATTGGAGAGAAAATGAAAAGAGTCATTTTAGCAGGAATATTTCTTTTCGTTTTTTGCGCTTCCCTAACCCTCAATGCCCAGTGGGCAAGAACCTACGGAGGGAGTGACTTTGATCGAGCTTTTTTTATCCAGCAGACAAGCGACGGAGGTTATGTAGTTGCGGGCTACACTGCCTCGGATGGCGCTGGGATATCTGATCTCTGGATTATTAAACTCTCTTTGGCCGGAATAATTGAATGGCAATACACTTACGGCGGAAGCGGAGATGACGTGGCTTATGCTGTTCAGGAGACTAGCGATGAAGGGTATATAATTGCAGGCTATACATTCTCCTTTGGCACTGGGGAATCAGATTACTGGATCCTAAAGCTTACTTCTGAAGGAGATATAGAGTGGGAGTTCACCTATGGAGGGATTGGTGAGGATGCAGCTTATGCCATCCAGGAGACCAGTGACGGGGGGTATATAGTTGCGGGCTATACCCACTTCTTTGGCTCACCCACTTCTGATACCTGGATTTTGAAGCTTACTTCAGAGGGAGATGTAGAGTGGCAGCATATTTACGGGGGAAGCGGAAGCGATAAGGCATATTCTGTTCAGGAGACAAGCGATGGAGGCTATATAGTCGCAGGGTCGACTCAGTACTTGGGTGCTCTAGACCTTGATTTCTGGGTTTTAAAACTTAATTCAGCCGGTCTTTATGAATG
>WVZK01000015.1 GCA_011772475.1 Candidatus Aminicenantota bacterium
TTACAAGGATTCTTTACAACATGCTCGAAGAAAACCTTGAGGATCAAGGAGCTGATTTTAACCGTGATGGAAAGATTTCAACAAAAGAATACTTTGAATTTATATACAAGATATTTGCATCTTCTGAGGAGATTGACGGCGTTGTCCTGCTTGCCCTTGATGCGCTCTACTCTCCAGAAACAGGCGTCATGGATGAGATAAAGACTGATCTCTATATTACCAACAAGTTCTTGCATAATAAAATAACTGAATTGAATGAGCGTTTGCAGAAAGAATCAGATCCCAGGAAAAGAAATAAGCGATTCTTTTTTGGTGCTTCAGTAAGCCCTAACAGGAGAGACTGGGAATCAGAACTTGACTATGTTTTAAGAAAGACCAACGCAGTTCTTATCAAATGGATACCCTCTACGCAGCATATTACTGTTGACGATGAAAAACATAAAGAATTTTATAAAATGCTCTCAGTAAACAATATGCCCCTTCTCTGCCATGTCGGGCCTGAATATACTTTTCCTGAAGGAATACGCCGCAAAAAGCTGGATGATTTTAGTCGCCTTGAAAAACCTCTTGAATATGGAGTGACAGTTATTGCAGCTCATTGTGCTACTCCTGTTTTTCCGATTATCGATAAAAATGAGGTCAAAGAATTCTATGCCTTTATGGAGAAAGCGAATAGCGATGGAAACGTGAGGCTTTGGGCAGATACCTCAGCGCTTTCTTTATCGACCAGGATTTTTTTGATACCTGAAATTGTGAAAACTTTTCCTTCTGACTGGTTGATACATGGCTCTGATTTTCCTATACCCATTGACGGCTGGCCCCATCTTCCNNTCTATCCTTGAGAACGCAGAAAAAGTCTTACGCCTACCCACAGAATGAGGTGGACTTTACGATTGAAAATAATATCTTTAGGATTTTTTTAAGGTGGGCTTGATAAATCAAGCCCCTACATTGTGGATTTTATGATTTCTGCTATGCGCTTAATATAATCGGGATCAGTGCCGCAGCAGCCGCCGATGAGGTTGGCTCCGTTTTTTATCATCTGGGGGATATACTTAACGTAATCATCGACTTCCTGCGAGTAAGTTACTTTTCCATCTGAGGAGAGAGAGGGCTGTCCTGCATTGGCTTGAGCAATCAGGGGTAGGGGAGTTGTCTCTCTCATTATTTTTAGCAGATCGACCATGTCAGCGCTGTTTAGAGTACAGTTTGTTCCTATGGCAGGCACTTTTTGGGCTTCCAACTCCTCTACGCATTGAGCTGCACTGTTTCCCATGATCGTGAAATAGCCTTTGGGATTATGATTGAAAGTCATAGTTACAAATACGGGCAGATTGGAAGATTTCCTTGCTCCTCTCAAGGCACAAAGAGCCTCTTTTAGATCGTACTGAGTTTCAATCAGCAGAAAATCTGCCTCACCTTCGGTTAAGGCTCTGGCCTGTACTGCGTAAGCTTCTTCAAATTCTTCTTCTGTGTATTCTCCATGAGGCTTAAGGAATTTTCCTGTTGGACCCATACTGCCAGCTACAAACTTACCCTCTGGTTTTACTGCACAGGCGAGCTGGGCTGCTGCATAATTCAACTCATGGCATCTGTCCTCCAGTCCATGAGAGGCAAGCTTTATTTTGCTCCCTCCAAAGCTGTTTGTCAGGACAACATCTGAGCCAGCATCGTAATAGCTCAAGTGGATCTTTTTTACTATTTCTGGCTTCTCTACGTTCCAGGACTCAGGGCATTCTCCCTGAGGGAAGCCATTCTTTATGAGTTCTGTTCCCATTCCTCCGTCAAGAAGAACCACTCTTTCTTTTACTAAATCGAGAATTGTTGTTGCCATTCAGCTTCTCCTTTAGTTTGAACTAGTATTATATAATATCTTTTCTTGCTTTCTTTTGCCAATAAAGAAAGGCAGGAACGCCTATGCCCAGCATGATTAAGCCTATAGTTGATTTCAAGGGCTGGTCTATTACAGTGTTAAGAAAGACTGCCAGGTTGATGAGTACGAATAAGAGAGGAATAACAGGATATCCCCAGGTTTTATACGGTCTTTTTCTCTCTGGCTGTTTAAAACGAAGGACTATAACAGCAAAACCTGTAAGGGCAAAAAAGATCACAAGCGCAAATACGACATACTCAAAAAGATCCTCGTAAGTTCCTGATAGACAGAGTAGGGAAGACCATATCGCCTGTCCGACTAAAGCCTTGGAGGGAACTCGGTATCGAGGATGAAGGTAAGCCATGCTTTGAAAGAATGATCTATCTTTGGCCATGGCATAATATACCCTTGGCCCATAGAGAATGGTAGCGCTTAAGCAGCCGAAAATAGAGATCATGATTGCAGCTGAGAAAAGATGAGTGGCTGTACCTCCAAAGAGCTCGCTTGAAGCTAATTCTCCTATCCTGGTAACTCCTTTCATTTTATCGATAGGAAGAGCCATGATATACACGAGATTCATAAGAAGATAGATTAGGGTTATGCTCAGCGTTCCCAGGATTAGGCCCAAAGGAATATTCCTCTCAGGTTTTTTAATCTCTTCGGCGGTACAGTTTGCTGAATACCAGCCATCATAGGTCCAGAAAACGGCGATAAGAGCAAGTCCAAATAGCTTTATTAATGTGTCAAAGCTCATTCCTGTTTCTACTGAAAATATTTGATCAAAACTGGTAAGGCCAGACTTTTTTCCAAGCGACAATCCTAAGATGACGAAGGCGGCAACAGAACCGATCCTTAAGAAAGTAAATATGTTCTGGACTGTGATTCCAGTTTTTATTCCAAAATAGTTTACTGCGGAAAGTATTAATATTGAGGATACGGCTACGAGCTGACCAGAAGAGAGCGAATAAGATAGTCCAAATAAGTTTAGCTGGAGGATATAAGACTCGGTTGAGAGAGGTGGTATGAAATATCCGACAAATTCAGCAAAGGCCACACCTAAAGTGGCAATGCCTCCGCACATTATGAACCAAAAGAATCCCCATCCAAAAAAGAATCCAGCCCAGGAACCATAGGCTTCCCGGATATATATATATTGCCCGCCAGCTCTGGGGAACATTGCTCCTAATTCAGCAAAGGACAGGGCGCCGCTTATCGTTATTAAGCCTCCTGCAAGCCAGACAATCAAAATAAGACCTGGCGAAGGCAGATATTCAGCAATATAACCTGCGGTCATGAATATTCCAGAGCCTATAACTCCACCTATAACTAGAAAAGTCGCATCTAGCAGGTTTAATTTTCTTAAAAATTGAGGTTTTTTTTCGCTTTCTTGTTCATCCATCGTCAAAACTATGTCATAACTATTATTTTTATTAAAATTTTTATCATCTTTTTGTCTTTTTTGTGTTAATTTAATATTCTTCATAATTTTTTTTTATTATCAACACAAATATAAAAAATTATTTTCAACTAATTTAAATTTTTTTTATTTATCTTTTGACATTCATAATTTAATTGGTATATATAACTATTGGCTTTAAAATTATCTATTATATTGTGGGCTTATCTATACTAAATTAAAAGGTTGTTTTTAAATCATTCGGCACGAAAAAATAAATATTATAAACTACCTATCTCCTTTATTATCAATAACTTAACAGATATTGTCGGCATGCCGACATTGTTTTCAAATTATTTTATTTTGTTCTTGCAATATATCCAAAAGTTTTATATTTTACAGTCAGGTCCTTTACACGGAGGCAATATTTGATACTTGCCATTGCTAATCAAAAAGGAGGAGTAGGGAAGACAACCACAGCCTTTAATCTTTCTTCTGCTCTTGCATTAATAGGAAAAAATACACTTTTAATTGATATTGATCCACAAGCTCACAGCACGGTCTCGGTGGTGAATAATTCTTCTAAATATGACAAGTCTATTTATGATGTTTTGGTAAATTCAGAAGTAAAAATAAGAGAAGTAATAGTGGAAACCTCAGTCCCTGGGCTTGAAATAGCAATTTCAAAGATAGCTATGGCAAAACTGGAGCCTATTTTATTGGGGGAGATTGACGGCCATTTTAGGTTGAGGGACGTTATTGAGCCGATAAAAAAAAGGTATGAGTTTATAATCATAGATACTCCACCTACGCTTGGGTTGATAACGATTAATGCTCTAGTTGCAGCTACTCATATTTTAATACCTATACAATCATCATATCTAAGCTTAGAGGGGACGGATGATCTTCTTGAGACGGTAATAAAAATAAGAAAAAATGTTAATCCTAACCTTCAGGTACTCGGAGTATTGATAACTCTGCATGATAGAAGAACAAATATTTCAAGAGATGCAGTAGAAAGAATAAAAAGAGTTTTTGGGAAAAAAGTATTTAGAACAATGATATCTAAAAGTGTAAAACTTGAGGAGAGTCCGGCTTATAGAGAGTCTATTTTTACATATGCTCCGGACTCTGTTGGTGCGATACAGTATAAAAAACTTGCACAGGAGGTTATAAAACGTGCAAAAAGCTAAAAAGACAGGTTTGCCTGATAATGTAGCAATGAGGCACGAAAATCATTACGTAGACCTCATTGAGGAAAAATTATACGGACCAAGAATAAGGATGATAGCCGTTGATAAAATAGACCCGAGCCCTCATCAGGCAAGGACTGAATTAGGGGATATTGAAGAATTAATGGCTTCTATAAAGGAAAAAGGAATTATACAACCTATAATAGTAAGAAAAAAAGATAATAGGTATGAAATTATAGCGGGCGAAAGAAGGAGCATTGCAGCTAAAAATGCAGGATTAAAGGATATTCCATGTATAGAGATGAATGTTTCAGACAGTGAGGCTATGGAACTTGCTTTAATAGAGAATTTACAGAGAAAAGATTTGGATGTATTTGAAGAGGCTGATGGTCTAAATGCGCTAGTGGAAATGTATGGATATAGTCATAGACAAATATCAGAAAAAATTGGAAAAGCAAGATCAACAATAACTGAAATTTTAAGCATAAGTAAAATACCTAAAGAAATAAGAGATATGTGTGATGAGTTTAGTATAAAAAGTAGAAGTACGATTATTGAGATAGCAAAGCAAGAAAATAAAGATGATATGTATAAGCTTATTACTGAAATAAAAAAGAGAGACCTAAGAAGAGAAGAAACGAGAGATCTGTCGAAAAGGATAAAAGGAAAAGAAAAGAAGATTGATAAGTATGTTTATAATTATCAAGAAAAAGACAAAAGTTTTAAGCTAAAAATAGAGTTTAAAAAACAAAGAGTAACAAAGGACGAAATAGTAGAGATATTAGAAAGATTGATAAAAAAGCTGAAAGTAAGGTATTTTTGATAAATAATATATATTAGTTGACATAATGTTCCTTATGCGACACAATATTACCATATAATATAAAATATTGATAATAAATAATTTATGAATATTAATATCTCAAGGGCTATAAAAGCACGCCTTTTACATTAAAATTAGCGCATTTGGGTTATTTTGTATACCTAGAATTTATGCCATATAATACCAACCGATTATATATATTTTAAAAAAAAGAATTTGTTATTGTCATCTCATTTGTTTGGCCGCTACAATTATTCTAGCTGCTCTAGCATGCTGGAAAGGCTGGAAAAAGATAGCTTTGGGCCCACCTCTTTGTCTCGTTATCGTATCTGGCATAGATTGGGCATTTAAAGCTGCATTGAGTGATATTTAAGAATTTAGTCTAATCGTCGGGATTATTTGTATGATTTGTAGCGCCTAGATGGTATTAATGCGGCCAAAGTCAGCTAGGGTGAAAAAATAAGGAAGATAAGACGCAAATTCTAGCGTATATGATGAAAAAATTGTAAAAATAGGATTTAATTTGTTTTAATACAGTAATTTAGACAGATTTTTATTTAATTAAGACAATAAATCCTATTAGTTTTATTCCTTGTATCCAGTTATCCAGAAAATCCTATTTTTCTGCCCATTTACGGAGTTCTCGCTTTATCTTCATCTCAACCTTTCTCCCTATTTCTTCCCATTCCTTTTTTTTATCTTCAGACTCCTCCACTCCTTCCACTTCAGGTTCATCCACCCAATCTTTTATGCCTTTTCTGACTTTCTCCTCCACTTTAGTGCAGATTTCTTCCCATTCTTTTGCTTTTACGCCCTTTTTTCTCTTCTTCTTGTAAACTCCTCCGCCGCCACCCCCTAAGGCGATCATAGCACCGAGCAAAAAGCCAAAATTATACCAGCCACCTGAGTTATTCACCTCATACATGTGTACACTATCAGTAAACAGGCTGATGATAAAGGTGATAACGATTATGATGCCGTGCCACAGACCCGCCCAGAACCCAGCAGGTTTTTCATCCCATCTTTTGTTGCCTGGTGCACAGCTAATTGTTATTAGAAGAAAGATAATCAATCCCAAAACTGCGATACTCTTTTGCATTCTTTTCATCTCTCTCTCCTATAATTTTAGTTTTTGCCCAGCATTCCTCCTCTCAACTTTATAAAACAGGATATTGGGCAATAAGTTAATCTGAAGTCCATTCTTAACATTTCTTTTTACGTAACACAACACTTTTTTAGCTCATTTTTATCTTTCTTTGTGTTTAATATGGAGAATATGGGTTTATTTATTTCTACTACTTCCATACTTGAGTGAACACACGAATGTAGTTCGCGCCCAGAATCTTGCTGACATCGTTTTCGCTGTATCCTCGTTTTTTTAGCTTTTCTATAAAATTCAAGACCTCAGCGTAGTTGCTGAAACCTTCAACCATGCGCATAGGCGAGCGTATATTTGATGTTATGTGCTTGTTATAGGTACCCGTGACATCCTTATATACAGGCTCCCCCCATGGGTCATACTCATGATCTGGATAGGTCCCGAGGCTCATATCTGTCCCGACTCCAATATAGTCAGTTGAACCTAGAAGCTGTACGACATGATCTATATGATCGATGAAGTCATCTATTGTCGGCCTCTGGGTTTTGCCTGTTTTTAGCGTCATCGGGCCCCAGGGGGAAAGGCCTATTACACCATTATTTTTGGCGCAGGCCTTAATCTGCTCATCATCGATGTTACGGGGATTATCGGCAAGTGCTTTCGTGCAGGAATGACTGAAAACCACAGGATGCTGACTCCTTTCGATAATCTCCAGGCTGGAACGTTTACCAAGGTGGGAGCAGTCCAGCAAAAGCCCTACCCTATTGCACTCTTCCACCACCAATTGGCCGAAAGATGTCAGGCCATGGTCTGTACGATCCAGACATCCCCCACAGATTCGATTTGACAAGCTATAAGCCGGTATCAGCATGCGCAGGCCTAGACGGTAGAAAGCCTCGATACGATGAAGCTCGGTATCAATAAAATCCCCACATTGGGAAACCAGAAGAAGAGTGGCTTTTTTATTCTTTTTGGCATTTTTTATGTCTTCGACCGTGTAGGCGATGGAAAGGCCAGGATATTTTCGGGCGATAAAATGCCAGAACATGAGCGCTTCGAGCGCCTGAGACAGCGTATCATGAGGATTCCAGGCCGTTACAGCGTAGGATGTCACTCCGTGTCGGTGGGCTTTGTGAAACTGGGCATCAGGCCAGATCTGCATACAGGAATCGATGAAGATATATGGATGGTCTTTTTCCAGAACCGGATGGATCCCTTTCTCGTTTAAAGGATCAAAACTCTCTGCGGATTTTTGGGAGGGATATCCAGCCAGATATGTTGAACCTACGGCAGCAATCCCGGCCATTTTTATAAAGTCTCTTCTTTTTACTTCCATTGTTCTTATCCTTAGCGAATCAAGGCATTAAACAGAAGCTTGAACGTGCCGTGAGTCTGGCAACGATGCTGAGTCCTGAACCCGATTAGAACTACCTGGCCTTTGCCGTGCTTAGCCGAAACCATCGCTGCTTTGTTGGATAAGTGCTCCTCCCCTATCAACCAGCCGCTTTGAAGTATATCTCTGTCGATATAACGGGCAACAGTCTCGTAGTATTCATTATGCTGGCCTGGTGTGATTTCAAATGCCGGATTGCGCCAAAAGAGAACAAAGCCCTCTTGTGGCATGCCATAGGCCAGGGGGTGTTTATTATCGAAGGTGGCTTTGAGTGTTGAACCAGGACAGAAGAACTCTTTCGAGCTCAGATTGTCCACTGTATTGCGGACATCCAAACCGAACTTTTCGATACCAAAGCTGCAGGCTTCGCCCAAAGTGACTAATGTTCCTCCGTTTTTTACAAACGCCTTCAGCGCTTCAACGCCCTCTTTACCTATTCCACTTCGATATTCGGGTGGGATTCCTGATCTGTATCGCTCGTATCTTGAGCCTGGGGGTATCTCACCGGTTATCATGCCTGTTGAGTCGCTGGGGAGGATGATAACGTCATACTTTTTGATAAGGTTTTCCTTTTTTATCCCTGCGTCCATGATGGATGTGTAGGGAAACGAGAATTTTTCAAGAACAAGACGGGTCCAGCCTTCGTCCATGTTTCCACCATAATAGCGCTTATACATGCCGACACGCATCCTTTTGACCTTATGGATTCCTCCCTTAGGCTTACTCTTAAAGGCTTTAAAATGGACACCTGTTTGGTCTGCCACCTTCTTGAGAACAGATTCAGCACCACCTGAGACGATGAAGTCTCCAGGACGGAGACCTGAGGTGGCCTGGTCAATCCGCTGGACAGATATTTTTTTATCAAGCAGCAGGTTTACTGCCCTGAAGCTCTCGTTCAGACGTCCGTCAAGTACGTAATTTGAACTTCCTGAGGCAAAAGCCCCTGAGACGCGAATCTGGCCTGTCAGAGTCTGGAAATCACCACTGACCGCCTCGTTAATCGGGTCGACGCGGACCCCCATGAACTCGTTCATAGTGTGCGTTGCCAGGTCATAAGGTCGGCGGGGGGAGCCGTCTTTGTCCCTGGTCCATTCGTTGTCGGCGTAATCAGTCTGGCCGAGCAGATTGCGGATTAAACCCATCTTGGGTTGTGCTAGAGATATGTGGTAAGAGCCTTTCGGATAGACCACACCGCCCACAATAAACTCTTTTCTAGCCTGACGGATTTCAATACCAGACAATAGTAATGTATTGACCATCTTCACAGCGGTCAGAGAATCATGTTGAGCAACAGGGATAACATAGGCTTTAGTCCTGCCCTGAGTGCCTCGCTCTGTCTGGCGTTTGGCTTTGAGGTAGGCGTTCCAGAGGACGGTCTCTTTGTTCCTGGCGGCAAGGTCCAGAAGCGCCCAAGCTGAGATCTTTTTCTGCTCGACGATATCCCGGAGGCGCCACCAGCCGCCAGGCCAGGGATTGGGGAAGGTGGATTGAGCCTCATAGTCTGGAAACGCCCTGGAGCCTCCCCTTAGTTGCTCTGGATGGATAAACAGGGGCGATGCCAGCCTTGCACTGGCTGACTCAGTGAGCATGCCTGCGATGTTGTGGAAGGGAGTGATCCAGTGCCATCCGAAATGGCCCCAACCAGGGTATTGAGCTGCGTTGAGGATTCCTGATTTTCCTGCTTCCTCCAACTTATAGGCGATGTGGGCACCATACCAGCTGATTTCCCTCCAAATGAGAGGGTCGGCATAAGGACGAATGGGTTCGCAGTAGGGCGGAACATAGAACCTGGCACCATAACTTCCCATGTGATGATGATCTATGTATGCTTGGGGAACCCAATCCCTGAACATTATCTTGGCTACGTAAACTGATTCAGCCAAGTTGATAAAATCTCCGTCCCGGTTATTATCATGGCCTGCATATTTGTGGTACAGCCATGGCAGACCAACGCCCTCGAACTCTGTGCCGACTGTCTTACGATACCAATCAGTAACCATTATCTGGCCGTCTGGATTAAAGCTCGGCATCAAGAAGAAGACAACATTGTTCAGGATCCTCTGCGTCTCTTCATCTGACCGCGTTACGAGTTCATAGGTCAGTTCAGGAGTCATCTGGGTGCCTCCTATCTCAGTGGCGTGAAGGCTCATGGACTGGCAGATAACCGCCTTGCCTTCAATGACGAGCTTCTTAATCTCTGCCTCTGAGATCCCACGTGGGTCGCTTATCTTGGCATTTACTTCTTGCAGCCTGTTTAGGTTAGCCAGATTTTCTGGAGAAGATATGATGACCAGCAAAAAGGGATGGCCCATCGTGGTCTGTCCCATGTTAATAACCTTGAGCTTATGGGTCTCTTTTTCTATAACTTTAAAATAGTCGACGATTTTGTCCCAGCGTGCGATTTTTCTGTCGCTACCGAGCTTGAATCCAAAGAATTCTTGGGGAGACGTTATCTTTTTTTGAGCAAGGGTGACCTGGGTCAAGAAAACTAGGCAGATAACGACCAGTGTGAGATGGATATGAATAGTCCTCGGTAATTTAAAGTTTTTTCTCATTTAGGACCTCCTTGATGAAAAAAAATACGATTCCAAGATCTGTTTAAAGAGAGGGATAAGGTTTATTATCGTATTTTTACACTTCACTATTATTTAGATTTGACCGCATATTTCAACAAAAATTTTGGGTAAATATCGCAGGCGTTTCTGTATTTTTTCTTCTTAATCAGTATTTAATTTATTTAATTTCAACAACTTAATCGCACCATGAGTGCCCTAATAGGAAATGAGGCCTTATTTAGATATACCTCTCCCCTATTGTGTGGTTGAAATCTGATAGATGATGATCCAGCTTAGTATAGCAGAATCAAGGGATGTTTTAAGATTTGGCTTTTAAAAGATGTTTGAAAGATTCAGAGGGATTTAGCTAATGTTCTTTGATGCGGGCTGACTTTCTAAAGCGACCGCTTTCAAATTAACCTCTGCTCATAGCTTCTAAAAATTCATTATTGGTCTTTGTTTTTGACATCTTATCCTGGAGTAACTCCATAGCTTCAACCTCGCCGAGCTGACTTAGAACTTTCCTCAATATCCATATTCTGTTGAGATCTTTATCCTTGATAAGGAGCTCCTCTTTTCTGGTCCCAGAGCGGGTTATGTCAATAGCCGGGAATAATCTTTTGTCTACAAGCCTTCTGTCTAGATTGATCTCCATGTTGCCCGTTCCTTTAAATTCTTCAAATATGACTTCATCCATTCGGCTTCCAGTGTCAATCAGGGCAGTAGCTACTATTGTCAGACTTCCGCCTTCCTCGATTTTTCTCGCTGAGCCAAAGAATTTCTTTGGCTTGTTGAGTGCGTTGGCGTCAATTCCTCCAGAAAGAACTTTTCCTGACGGGGGAATAATCGCATTATGAGCTCTTGCTAGACGCGTTATACTGTCGAGTAAAATGGTCACATCCTTTTTAATTTCCACAAGTCTTTTTGCCTTCTCAAGCACAATATTAGCAACCTGAGCATTTCGTGCGGGTGGTTCGTCAAAGGTCGAAGCGACAACTTCTCCGTTAATGCTTCTCTGAAAATCTGTAACCTCTTCAGGACGTTCTGCAACTAGAAGGACAACAAGAAAAACTTCTGGATGATTTCTTTCGATCGATTTGGCAATTGTTTTTAACAGCGTTGTTTTTCCGGCTCGAGGTGGAGAGACGATCAATCCTCTCTGTCCTTTTCCTATCGGAGTCAGGAGATCCATCACTCTGGCGTTAAGGTTTTTCTTGTCTCCATCCTCTAACTTGATTTTTTCAAAAGGATAAAGTGGGGTGAGATTGTCAAACTGCACATTCCTTCTTGCATCAAGAATGACGTCAGGATGAGCGAAATTAATAGCTTCGATTTTGATAAGGGCGAAATATTTCTCTCCATCTTTTGGCGGACGTACAATCCCTGAGATCGTATCGCCTGTTCGGAGTTGGAATTTTCGGATCTGAGAAGGGGAAACATAGATATCATCGTGGCTGGGCAGATAACTGAATTCAGGTGCTCTTAGAAATCCAAATCCGTCATCGAGACATTCAAGTACTCCTTCGGAGAAAAGCAAACCATTTTTTTTGGCTTGGGCTTCCAGGATTCTGAAAACGAGGTTGTGCTTGTTTGAATCCTCTGTTTCGTAATCTGTAAGGCCTACTTCTCCAGCAATTTTGTGTAAATCTGAGATTTTCTTTTCTTCAAGTTCAGCTAAATTGAACTCTTTCATTTTGTTTACCTCTCTTGTGTTTAATTTTTAGACGGTTATCTTATATTGATTTAATGGAAAAAATTTTAATTCTTCAATATTAATGAGCTGCTACGGGCGGCTCTTGAGGTCCTCCCCCTTCCTCTTCACCTTCAGGACGTGTAGAGGTAGCGGCAATTTTTTTCTTTTTTGGCTTTATAGGTAATTCTTTGGTTAAGGCTATTTCTAGGACTTCATCCATGTTTTCAACGAAATGTATTTTGATATCTTCTTTTACGTTTTTTGGTAAATCTTTTAGGTCAGGCTTGTTATCGACGGGAAGAATGGCTTCTTTTATTCTTTCGCGGTGAGCTGCCAGTAGTTTTTCTTTTATGCCTCCAACAGGAAGAACTCTTCCTCTTAGGGTAATCTCTCCGCTCATTGCCACTTTTTTGCTTACCGGAATTTCTGTAAGGAGAGATATTATAGAAGTAGCGATGGTTATGCCGGCAGAGGGGCCTTCTTTGGGAGTTGCGACTTCAGGAACATGAATATGAATATCGTAGTTTTTGTGTAAGTCCTTGGCAATGTTATATTCAAATATTTTTCCCCTCACATAACTAAACGCAGCTTGAGCGCTCTCCTGCATGATTTCTCCTAGATGTCCGGTTAGGGTAAAGTTCCCCTTTCCATGAACCTTTGTGACCTCAAAGGTTAAAAGCTCTCCTCCAAATTCTGTCCAGGCCATTCCTACGGCCACGCCTACCTCGTCTTTTTTATCTATCTCTGCTCGTCTGAACCTTGGAATCCCCAGATACGTCTCCAGATTCTTAGGATTTACTTTTTCTTCGTAAGATTTACCTTTTGAAACGACTTTTTTCACAACTTTCCGACAGATTGAAGTAATTTCACGTTCTATATTTCTCACACCAGCTTCTCTAGTGTAGTCACGAATGAGATTCATGAAGGCTTTGTCAGTTATTTTGATGTTATGCTTCTTAAGACCATGAATTTTCATCTGTTTGGACAATAAGAATTGCTTGGCAATCTGGAGCTTTTCATCCTCCGTATAACCGGGAAGCCGGATGATTTCCATCCTATCAATCAAAGGCCGAGGGACAGGCTCGAGCATGTTTGCCGTCACGATGAACATAACCTGGGAAAGGTCGAAATCTGTATCTATATAGTGATCCAAGAAAGTATTGTTTTGTTCAGGATCCAAGACTTCCATCAACGCAGATGCAGGATCTCCTCTGAAGTCCATGCTCATCTTATCAACTTCATCAAGCAGGAATACAGGATTCTTTGTTTTAGCCCTCTTGATCATCTGGATAATTCTTCCGGGATAAGCTCCTATGTATGTCCTTCTATGTCCTCTAATTTCAGCCTCGTCTCTTACTCCGCCTAGCGAAAGGCGAACAAATTTTCTTCCTGTTGCTCTGGCGATCGAACGGCCAAGCGAGCTCTTCCCTACTCCGGGGGGGCCGATGAATCCCAAAATTACACCCTTCGGATTTTTCACGAGTTGGCGGATGGAAAGATACTCTAATATCCTTTCTTTGACTTTGTCCAATCCATAGTGGTCTTCGTTTAAAATTTTCTCGGCTTCTTTCAGATCCCTTTTCTCTCTTGATTTTTTCGTCCAGGGGAGAGATATGAGCCAGTCAAGGTAATTTCGACAGACTGTGGCTTCTGCTGACATCGGAGGCATTGCCTCCAGCCTTTCTATTTCCTTGTAAGCTTTTTCTTCTGCATCGTTGGGCATATTGGCTTTAGCGACTTTCTGTCTCAACTCCTCGATTTCGTTAGGTTGATCTTCCTTCTTATAACCTAAGCTGGTAGGGAAAACTTTTTGGCCTGGATCTGCGAAAGGTGATTTTCTCCGGGGATATTTTTTCCCGTCCTTTTTCAATCTTGAATGAATTTTTAAAATTTCGTTTTCAAGGATGAAATTAAGCCTTCTTATCCTTTCTAAGCTGTTGATCGTCTCCAGTAGATTTTGTTTTTCTTCTAAATGAAGATAAAGGTGGGAGGATATTATATCAGCAATCCTATCAGGACTATTATCCCTTAAAGCAGGAATGATGGATTCAAAGTTTGCATTCTGGCTGAGCTTTAAATAATCTTCGAAAAGGGTCAAAACTCTTTTTAGCAGCTCCTTCGTCTCGATGCTATCTCCCTCAATTTCTTTTATTTCTTTAGCCAGAACCTGATAATAAGGAGTGGTGCTTAAGAATTCAATAATTCTTGCTCTTGTTTTTCCCTCCACGATAACCTTGACATTTTTATCGTCCATTTTGATTGCTCTGATGACTTTGGCCATTACACCCATAGAATAGATATCGCTCGGGCTTGGATCATCTAAAGACGCATCCATCTGGGCAGATAGGAATATCATCTTATTTTTTTCCATGGCTGTTTCCAGGGCTTGTATAGACGAAGCGCGACCGATGATGAAAGGAACTAAGGTCGAAGGGAAAACGACAACATCTCTTAAGGGGATTAAGGAAATATTCTTCAAAATTTCAGAGGAGCTGTGGGAATCTTCCATTCAAATACTCCAGTATTTTATTTCATGCTATAAAAGTTTAATCCGTTCCTTCTTTGATTGAGTATCGGGGGATTCAAATCATGAGATACTGATTATTCTATTATAGCGTGTTCAACTAAAAAGTCAACTGTCTTTTTGAAGAGAATACTGCTTCTTAGCTCTTCTCTTTTGCCTTCTTTATTCACACTTTCTATAACCTGTGCTAGGGGTACGTTATTCGCTTTAGCAATTTCTTTGAACTTTTCGTGCAGTTCTTGGTCAGAGACCTTCAGGCTTTCTTTTTCAGCTATTTTCTTTAGGATTAGATGATTCTTGAGGTTTTGTTCGGCTTTTACCTTTCCTTCACTTTTCAATTTTTCTAGGTCTTCTTTTTTTATGTCCTGTTTAACACGGGAAGAAAGAAGATGTCTCATGATTGCCACGTACTCTTGTTCTACAAGAGTCTCTGGCAGCCCAATACTCAACCTGTCAGATATTTTTTTTATAATTTCCTCTGCCATCTCTTGTCTTGTAGCTTTTTCTTTTGAGGAAATTATTTCCTTTTTTATTTTTTCTTTTAAGTCTTTCAAGCTTTTAAATTCACCAAGCTCTTTTGCGAATTCATCGTCAAGTGCAGGAATTTTTTTTTCTTTTATGGAGATGACTTTCAAATTATATTCGATTTCTTTTCCTGCAAGCTTCTTGTTCTGGTGATTTTTATCGTAATCGATAGTAAAGTTTTTTTCCTCACCAGTCATTGATCCTAATAATTTTTTATTCAGGATTTCTTCATTTTCTGCATGCCCCGCCAGGATGACAACTTTTTCTTGAGGCAAGAACTTCTTAGTTTTCAAGTCTTTCCCTTTCAATTCGACTACTACATAATCTTCCTCGATTACTCCCCTACCCTTCACCGGAACGTACTGGGCAGATCTTAGGCGAAGTTCTTCAAGTGATTTGTTTATATCTTCCTCTGTTACAGAGATCTCGTTTTTCTTAACTTTGATTTTTTTATATTCAGGAAGGCTAAACTCAGGCCACACCTCAAATTGTGCTTTTAGATGAAGAGGTTGGCCTTCCTTGAAATGAAGGTCATTAACAACAGGCATTCCTACGGGATTGAGGTTTTGAGTCTTGAGCTCCCCGCTTAAGGCCTTGGGAACAAGAGAATTGAAAAGGGATTCTTTTATTTCAGGATAAAACCTCTGCTTAATGATGTCCCTTGGAGCTTTCCCTGGCCTGAAACCCGGAATTTTTGCCCTTGATGAAAACTGGGTTACAATCCTTTCAAATTCCTTCATGACCTCATCAGCTTCAATATCAAGCTCAATTTCTCTTTTGCATTCGTTTAGGATTTTTATGTTGCTTTTCATTTGCTTTTTAGTCGGTTAATAATCTCTCTTGTTGAATATAGCAGTAATGGGCAGAGCGGGATTCGAACCCGCACTCCTTTATCAGGAACTAGGTCCTAAGCCTAGCGCGTATGCCAATTTCGCCACCTGCCCTTTAAGGTTTCACAAAATTATATGTAAAGGTATTAATAAATGATAGCTTTTAGTGCGAATCTCTTTGTTTTAGAGAATTAAGATTTATCTTTAATTATGTAGGCCTGGTCTGATGTTTTTTTATATCATACTGGTATGCCTTTTGTCAATTTTAGCTTTATCTCATGGCTATATGAACTGGATTTTTCATTGCTTATATGATCGAGAGGATTAGACTCTGTAACCAGGTAGAACCCTGCCCTCAGCAAGATAAATTATTCCTCAATGCTGACAGCTTTAGGAATTCTTTTTGTTATCTAATGTGCTGGCTAAGCTTTTGAGCCAGCCCGGGATTTATAGCTTTCAATTTTTTATACATCTCTTTAGCACTATAATTATCTTTAAGATTCAAGTAGCAGATGGCCAGATTATAGATTGCGTTACCGTTACCGTAGTCAGGTCGAAGTTCTATGGTTTTCTGTAGAGGTTCGAGGGCGGCATCAAATTTTTTGAGTTGCATATAACAAATGCCTATATAAAACCAACCGTCAGCGTTGTCAGGAGCTAGTTCCACAAACTTTCTAAACGCAGCTATAGAACTATTGTACTTTTTTTGAACGTAATAGATATAACCTATATTTGAATAAGAATATTCGTCGGCAGGATTTATAGCCAAAACTTCGTTGAAAGTCTTTATGGCTTCTTCATATTTTTTATGCTTCTGGTACATCAGACCAAGGTTGTAAATATCTGCTGTGCTGTTGGGTTTCAGTTCGATTATGCTTTTGGCAGCTTCAATGGCCTTGTCATGAATACCGGCCTTATCGTACATAAATAGAATGGTTTTATAATATTTATCTGCTTCTTCAGGGCTTNNAGGGCTTATCTGGGCCAGAAGTTTATAGGTTTCCTCTGCTTTTTCATATTGTTTTGCTTGCTCAGAGGCCTGAGCTAAATAATAATTTGTCTTTATATCCTTAGGCTTCTCTTTTGCGGCTTCAACAAAGGCCGTGATGGCTTCCTCAAACTGTTTAAGCTCTATCCTACATAAGCCAAGACGATAATAACCTTCCCAGGGCTCTTCAGGTTTTAAGTCGAGGTAGTTTTGGTAAGCTTCAACAGCCTTGTCAAGCTCCTTAAGCTCTGTAAAGGCATTTCCCGTATAAAAATGAGCATCTTTATAGTCAGGATTGAGTTCGACTGCCTTTTGCAGCGGTGGGATTGCCTCTTTATACTTCCCTAGCCTTAGATAAACGATTCCTAATTGATAATGAGCATCATCCATGTTGTTATCTAATTCGATCACTTTTTGGTAGGTTGATGCTGCCTTTTCATAATTTCTTTGCCTATTGTAGACAGATGCCAAAAGAGAGACAGCTTCTATATTCATAGGGCTTAATTCGATAACTTTTTCCAGATAAATTTGTGCTCTCCCAGTCTCATCGAGTAAGGAAGCGACTTTTCCAGCAAGAAAGGCACCTTCAAAGGTTGCCAGGTAATCCTCATGCTGATAATCTTTGAATTTGATAACGCTTTTTTTCTGCACCCCTTTCATCAAGTTAGAAGGAAGGATGAATTTCAACCTTCTTTCTAGAAAAATGATCATACCCAGGACATTCCCGTTTACATCAATCAGCGGCGCTCCGTTAAAACTTTGGGGGATAGAGAGAGAAGTTTCTGCAAACCTTTTTGTAGGTTCAATCTCGAGAATATTTCTGACTGTTCCTTCTGAGGCTCCTATCTCTCCTGTTTCATCACCTCCTACCGCATATACTTTTTTTCCTATGTTCAGTTCGTCTGAATTCCCCAAACTGAGAGCAGGAGTTTTGCCCTTGATCTTTAATAAGGCTAAATTCAAGTTTTTATCAACTGCCAAAATTCCTTCAATTTTTACCTTCTTCCCTTTAAAATTCTTTCCTTCCATGGATTTTGCTTGACTGACCAACAGATAACTTGTTGCCACAACTCTTTGCTCTACTACGAATCCTGAACCTTCAGCGACGGTTTCTTTTTCGTCCCCGAGGACCTTGAGATAAACAACTCCTGTTTGATTTTTTTCAAGTATTTGTTGGGCTTGTTCAGTTTGAGAAAAGATAAGAGCAGACGTAAAAAAGATAAAAATGAATAAAATTAGCCATTTTGTTTTATTTCCCCTCACTATGACCTCCTTGTTGAAATCATGAGCTTTATATATGAAAGAAAAAAGCCAAAGATAAATTTACACATTGAGGAATATTCTGTCAAATCTTATCTGTTGAATTGACAAAATTTTAACACTCGAGTAGCCTGAAAAAGTGAAATTGCTGTGAAAATAATCCAAATGAAGCATTTTGCTACACTGCTTTGTTTTGCCTTCTCTGCTTTTGTAACTTCAATGATATGAAAAATACTAGAAAAATTCTTCTCGTATATTTGCTAATTCTCTTCGGGATTATCGTTTGGCTCGGGATTATTTTCCTGGCTCCCTATTTGAAAAGCCAATCTTCTGGTTTGCAGGCATTTTGCTATGGCATTTTCTCTCCCCTTTGTCATCAAAAC
The DNA here is from genome assembly GCA_011772475.1 of Candidatus Aminicenantota bacterium. Classification (GTDB taxonomy): domain Bacteria; phylum Acidobacteriota; class Aminicenantia; order Aminicenantales; family Aminicenantaceae; genus SOIV01. Next base: position 18,536 of record WVZK01000015.1, read on the forward strand.
CCAACGCGCTCTTTTATCTTCCTAGGTTACCCTCTTGGCGTATGCGCTCGTTGTCTAGGTATCTATTTTGGGTTCTTGGCAGGAACCGGGCTCTATCCCTTCTTGAGAAAGTTCTCAAATCTTACTCTGCCCAGAGCTAGAATTTTTATCTTGATATCGCTACCCATAGTAATTGATGCCACAGGAAATTTCCTGCGTCTCTGGATGACACCCAACTGGCCGCGCTTTACGACAGGGTTCATCTGGGGAACCATCTTACCATTTTATTTCATAACTGGCTTAGCAGATTATTTTGTCAGAGAAAAGCGGACAGAAGATTTTTCACCTGAAAATATCTCTTGAAAATAAAACATGAATCAAAATAGAATTAGGAAGAGCAAACTGAGAAGGAGGAAGGATGGATAATCAAAAATCAGCAATGTTTTCCTCAGCTTTGATCGCTGGTGCTGCCGCCGGCGTTCTCTCTGGAATCCCGTTTATTAATTGTCTTTGCTGCCTCTGGATAATAGGAGGAGGCATGCTCGCTGCCCATCTGCTTGCCAAAAGTTCCTCTGTTGTTTTGAGTGCCGGCGACGGAGCAATTGTGGGTGTTTTTACAGGAATAGTGGCTGCTGTGGTCAGAGCGTTCGTTAACATACCTTTTCACTCTTTCAACATAGAATTTTTTAAGAAAATGGCTGAAGGTCTTGCCGATTATGGAGGCGAAATGCCTTCTGGATTTGAGGGTTTTTTTGAAAGTGGAGCCACTCAATTAACCGTTGCAGGATTTTTAATCGGGCTTATGGTCTCAGCTGTCATTCTGTCTGGTTTAGGTGCGTTAGGCGGGATCATCGGGGTTTCTCTTTTCGGGAAAAAACCTAAACTAGACAAAATTGAAGGAGTCATAGATGTTCCTAAAGACACAGGTGATAGTCAATCCTGAATCTAATCAAGGCAAGACAAGAAAACACTGGAAGCAGATTAAGGAAGGCCTGAAGAGTTTTCTAAAAGAATTTAAATACGAATTCACCGAAAAGCCATTACAAGCAACTGAAATATCAAGGGAGGCCATTAAAGAAGGCACAGAATTGATTGTTGGAGTCGGTGGCGATGGAACCATGAATGAAATCGCCAATGGTTTTTATGAGAATCAAAAAATTATAAATCCAGTAGTATCTCTGGGGATCGTGCCTTCTGGGAGTGGGTGTGATTTTACCAAGAGTTTGAATATTCCTCATGGATTCAAGAATGCCTTGAAAGTTATAACCCAAGCTCCTTCCTCTTTGATAGATGTGGGAAGTGCGAAGTTTAAGGGTCATTCTGGAAAAGAGGAAGAAAGATTTTTTGTCAATGTCGCTGATTTTGGGATAGGTGGAGAAGTAGTCAGAAAGGTGAATCAGAGCAGAATGAGGCGTAAGGCGTCTTCTTACCTGAGATGCCTAATCTCCACCTTCATCGCTTACAAAAACAAAAAGCTGAGGTTAAAGATAGATGATGAGGAACTTCCTATCGATGAATACATGATCGGAGCGATTTCAAACGGGAGGATTTTTGGCAAAGGAATGAAAATAGCCCCAAATGCTAAGCTGGATGATGGGTTTTTTGATATTGTTCTGGTGAAAGGGATGAAGATGTTAGAATTTTTCAGGAATGCCTGGAAGATCTATACTGGAACTCACCTGTCCCATCCCAAGATATCGTTGATTCGCGGCAGAAAAATAGAGGCTTTTGCTGAAGATGATAAGAATGATGTCCTTATAGAGATTGACGGAGAGCAAGTGGGTATCTTACCGGCAACGTTTGAAATTATCCCGCGAAATTTCCTGGTCAAAGGCTATTTGTAAAAAAGCAACCTGTACCCTTTTATTTGCTTTTACTTATCGGATTTATCCGATGTCTTGTTGGACGAATAAAGATAATGACAGTTTGTAAAAACTACTCTTCCTGAAGAATCTTGATATTTATAGACTTTCGTTTTTGTTTTTATGATTGACTTTGGGTATGAAGCCATCACTTTTTCAATATAATTTCTTGTCTCTGGATAAGGAGGAATTCCTCCGTACCTTTTTACTGCTGTTTGACCGGCGTTATAAGCTGCCAGGACAAACCTTGTTCTCCTGTTATAAAGGTTAATCAAATCCTTAAGGTATCTTACCCCGCCTTCGATATTATCTCGAGGCTCAAACGGATTTCCTACACCATATACTCTAGCTGTTTCAGGCATTAATTGCATAAGCCCTAAAGCTCCTTTGGAGGAGACACAGTAGGGATCATAATCTGACTCGGTGCGAATTATGGAATGAATAAGAGAGGCTTCCAAACGGTATTTTTCAGCAATCTCTTTGATTATTTTATCAAATTTTTTATTTTGTCGAGGCTTTTCCTGAGAATCCGCTTCTAAAGGAAACAAAAAAATAATCAGCAGGATTATGAAAGACGCAAAAATCTTCGATTTAAAGTGTTTTTGCTGTTTCATAATTCTTTTTTAACCTGCAGGAATACTTATAATGTCAAAATCCTAAGATTATTTCAATCCTCTTTCGGGATGATATTTCTTGCTAAAAGGGGGGTAGACCACTTTTTCTGCAAGAAAGAGGACAATTTCAACTCGACGACAACATGCAAGAAAAAAGTAACCTGTCCCCTTTTTCAACTATTTGATCTTCTTATCCAGGATAGAATAACTCTTTTTTAAGGCATCGTCCAATTTCTTGGTCTTTGCACCTCCTGCTTGAGCAAAATCAGGACGGCCTCCCCCGCCACCGCCTATGACAGAAGCTATCTCCTTGATTAATTCATTCGCTTTAACTCGCTCTGTTAAATCCTTGGTCACCGCAATTACCATAAAAGCCTTTTGCCCTGATTCAGTTCCCAGGATTATAATCCCTGAGCCTATCTTCTGCTTAAGGGAATCAGCCAGCCCTCTGAGCTCGGATGTATTTAAACCGTCCGCCCTTCTAGCAAGGACGGATATTCCTTTTACTTTTCTAACATCTCGGACCTTAACCTCCGCTTTATCTCGCTCTTTTATCTTCGCTTTGCCCTTTATTTTTTCCTCTTCGAGTTCTATCTTTCCGTATTTTAGGTGAGCAAATTTTTGCCGAAGCTGCTTGTTTTCCTTCTCTTTTTCTTTTAGGGAATCCATAAGTTTTCCAATCTGAGTGAGCACCTCTTTTTTAGGGGAACTTAAGACTTTCTGCACTTCGTCCACGAGCTCTTCAGTTTCCTGGACGTGCTTCAATGCTTCTTCTCCTGTTAACGCCTCAATCCTTCTCATGCCAGCAGCAATACTGGACTCTGAGATAATCTTGAACAAACCTAGTTGAGCAGTTGAGTGGACATGAACCCCACCGCAGAGTTCCTTGCTGAAATCGTTAATTACGACCATTCGCACCCGTTCACCGTATTTTTCTTCAAAAATGGCCACTGCACCCTCTTTTAATCCCTGCTCGATGGTTGTTATTTTTGTTTTCACTTCGATGTTTTCTCTTATTTTTTCGTTGACGAGTTGCTCAATTTGTTTCAATTCAGAACTGCTTAGAGGAGCAAAATGTGTAAAATCGAACCTGAATCTTGCGTCTGAAACGAGTGATCCCGTCTGTTTAACGTGATCACCCAAAATTTGTCTTAAAGAAGCGTGAAGAAGATGGGTAGCTGTATGATTATTGCTTATGGCCTTGCGCCTCGAAACGTCTATGGCTGCTTCCACGCTATCATTTACCTTTATTCTCCCCGAAATAACTTTTACTTTATGGGCTATGAGTTCGGGAATCGGACAGTATGTATCCTCTACTACAGCTGAAAAATGAGGATTCTTTAAGATTCCTGAATCGCCAATTTGTCCGCCGGCCTCTGCATAAAAGGGTGTCTGATTGAGAAAGGTTTCTCCTTGTTCACCTTGGCTAAGTTCTTGGACTTTCTCACCATTTTTTATAAGAGCAATGGTCTTGGCCTCTAAAACTTTCTCCTTTTCATACCCAACGTAGCGAGGGCTCAGGTCTTTCAGCTCTTCGTATATTTTCACTCCCTTCTGTTGTGCCTCACCTTTCCACGCCAGGCGTGCTCGCTGGCGCTGCTCGTTTAATTCCTTGTAAAAACTCTTCTCGTCAACACTCAAGTTTTTCTCTTCTGCTAGTTCTTTAGAAAGATCGAGGGGAAAGCCAAAAGTGTCATAAAGCTTGAAGACCTTTGATCCAGGGAGCTTTATTTTTCCCTCCTTCTTAGCTTCTTCGATGTATTGGTTGAAGGTCCGGAGTCCAGAGGAAAGGGTCAGAGAGAAGCGGTTTTCTTCTGACTGGCAGACTTTTGAGATAAAATTTGTAGATGCAAGGAGCTCGGGGTAGGAATCTTTCATGATATCACTCACAATCCCCACAAGCTTATACAGGAAAGGTTCTTGTATTCCTATTAAATTCCCGTGGCGAAAGGCTCTACGAATCAATCTCCGCAGTACGTATCCTCTCCCCTCGTTAGAGGGCATTATGCCGTCTGCGACTAAAAATGTTAATGCTCTTACGTGGTCAGCAATTATTCTTACAAATATATCTTCTTCATCGTGAGAGGGATATTCTCTTTGGGATCGATTGGAGATTGCTTCGATAAGGGGAAGGAAGAGGTCTGTATCGAAATTATTCTTTTTTCCGAGAAGAGCTGTAGCTACTCTTTCAAGCCCCATCCCTGTATCAATCGACGGGGAAGGCAAAGGATGTAGCTTTCCTTTTTCGTCTTGGTCGTACTGCATAAAAACTAAATTCCACAGCTCTAAAAAGCGGTCGCTCCCCTTCTCTATCAGCGTAGATGGCTCCCCTTTTTCGAGCTCAGGACCCAAGTCATAATGAATTTCTGAACAGGGGCCGCAGGGGCCTGTATCTCCCATGGCCCAATAATTATCTTTCTTCCCGAAGCAAAATATCCTGTCAGAGGTAAGCCCGATATCCTCCTTCCAAATCTTATATGCTTCGTCGTCCTTCTCGTATACCGAGACATAGATATCATCCTTTTTTAATTTGAAAACCTCTGTGATGAGTTCCCATGCATATTCTACGGCTTCTTTTTTGAAATAATCCCCAAAAGAAAAATTTCCCAGCATCTCGAAAAAAGTATGGTGCTTGTTTGTTTTTCCTACCTGCTCCAAGTCATTGTGTTTTCCGCTTACTCGCAAGCACTTTTGAACAGAAGCTGCTCTCTTGTAGCTTCTTTTCTCGAGTCCCAGGAATATATTTTTAAATTGGTTCATTCCGGCATTGGTAAAAAGAATTGTAGGATCGTCCTTAGGAAGGAGAGAAGAACTCTTGATTATTTTATGTTTCTTTTTGGCGAAGAAGTCTAGAAAGGCTTCTCTTATCTGCTGAGCCTTCATTTATAAATTTATTCGTCTGGTTCAACTTTTGTCATTTCTTTTTCCATTTCTTCGAGGGCAACATCTCCAGTAGATTGGACTCCAGCAGCTCTTAGTTTAAAGTCATTCGGACTTGAGGAATACTGCAATCCCAGGTCAAAAGTGATAAGGTTGTCCTTATATAGTTGATATATAGATTGGTCGAATGTTTGCATCCCATACTGAGAAACTCCGGCTGCAATAGCCTCCCTTATTTGACCAATTTTTTCCTTTCTTGTAATGCATTCCTGAATAAAAGGAGTATTTATCAGTACTTCTACTGCTGGTACTCTTCCCTTGCCATCTGCTCGAGGAATAAGTCTCATAGAAATTACCGCTTTTAAGATGCTTGCGAGCTGAAACCTGACTTGCTTCTGGCTATAAGGAGGGAAAATTGTGACTATGCGGTTTATCGTTTCTGGCGCGTCCAGAGTGTGGAGAGTACTGAAAACCAGGTGCCCTGTTTCGGCGGCAACAAGAGCAGTTTCTATCGTATCTAGGTCTCTCATTTCTCCCACAAGAATTACGTTAGGGTCTTCCCTCAGAGCAGCCCTGAGGCCTCTGGCAAAGCTCGTTACATCTACCCCAACTTCTCTCTGACTGATCGTGCATTTTTTATCTCTATGCAGATATTCTATAGGGTCTTCTATGGTAATAATATTTTCTGATCGGTTCGTGTTGATGTGGTCAATCATTGCTGCCAGCGTAGTTGTTTTTCCGCTTCCAGTAGTCCCAGTTGCAATAACCAACCCTCGCTGTTCCATTGAGATATCCTCCAAGACATCAGGCAATAACAGGTCCTTAATAGATCTTGGTTCTAAAGGAATGATTCTCATGGCAATAGCCAAGGATCCTCTTTGTCTAAAAATGCTTCCCCTGAATCTACCAAACCCAGGAAAACTATAGGCCAGATCTATGTCTAAATTCTGTTCCAAGGCGGCCTTCTGAGCGCCTGTCGTGATTTGCTCGCAAAGGTCTTTAGTGTGCATTGGGGTTAATCTCGGGAATTGACTCAGAGGTTTTAGAACTCCGCTGACTCGAAGAATGGGATGATTTCCTGGCTTCAAGTGAAGGTCAGAAGCGTCGCTTTCAATCGCAATTTTTAGCAGCTCATCTATTTTCATTTTCCGTACTCCTTAAATATTTAGTTTTGCTTACACATACGTTAGCCAATTATATTTATCTTTCCTTTCTCCATTAATATAAGCGAAAAATTCATCCTGGAGCCGTTTGACTACTGGGCCTCTTTTGCCGCTTCCGATGGTTATTTTATCTACGGATCTAATGGGCGTTATTTCCGCCGCTGACCCAGTGAAAAAAACTTCATCAGCGATATAGAGCATCTCTCTCGGAATGGTTTCTTCAACTAGGGTAATGCCTAAATCCTTGGCCAGGCAGATTACCGTATCCCTTGTGATGCCAGGCAGAATGGAAGAAGATAGAGGCGGAGTGTGAATTTTCCCATTCATCACGATGAATATATTCTCTCCGCTACCCTCAGAAATGTGCCCCCTTACGTTGAGCGCGATTCCCTCTACATAACCCTCTAACAGGGCCTCCATTTTTATCAGCTGAGAGTTCATGTAGTTTGCTCCGGATTTTGCTAGGGCTGGAAAGGTATTAGGGGCCATCCTCTGCCATGTAGAAACTTTAACGTCTACGCCGTTCTCTAAAGCTTTCTCGCCTAAATATTGTCCCCATTCCCAGACAAGTATAGCACAGTCAATCGGATTGGGGAAAGGATCCACTCCTAAGGTACCATATCCTCTGTAGACAACCGGCCTGATATAGCAAGCCTTAAGCTTATTTGCCCTTATCGTTTCAATAACAGCTTTTTCGAATTCTTCCTGAGTAAACGGGATTTCCATGCGGTACATTTTACAGGAGTTATAAAGCCTTTTTATGTGAGCGCTATTCCGAAGAATAGCGGGCCCTTTAGGAGTATCATAGGCTCGGAACCCTTCAAAAAGAGAGCTTCCATAATGAATAACATGGGAAGCGATATGAATATTAGCCTCTTTCCAGGGAACTATTTTGCCGTTCATCCAAACCATACCATTTTTTTCATTAAAAGGGCTCATGCATTACTCCTTTTAATAATTACGTTATGATATTTAATTGATGTGCCTGCAGTTTGAATTAGCGACTTCATCTTATCCTAACCATTGACCTAAGTCAAACCAATTAGGGGTCAGGTCTTGTTTTTTGCCTGCTTGGAAAAATTAGTACGAACTCACAAAGCAATAGCTGAATCTACCTGTAGAAATGCAAAAAACAGGACTTGTGACTACCTCTATAAAAGCAAAAAACAAGACCTGACCCCATTATTTTAACTCCAGACTCCTTCCCCGCAGTGCGGGCAGTTTTTTTCCTTGTGAGGTAATGGCCGGTGGCAGTTCCAGCACAAAGTTGTTATCCTTTTTTCCCTAGCTTTGATCCTCCCCCATATATCTTCTATTTCAGATTTTTCTGATGTTTTACCTTTGAATGCGGAGAGATGTCTGATAATCTCTGAAGCTTTTTGATATCTTTCTTCAACTTTAGCTGAGAGGCATTGCATTATAATATCACTAATCTCTTTAGGAATTTTGTTATTCATTAATCGAGGGGGTTTAATTTTCCCTTTTTGAGCTCTTTCTAGGATTTTAAACGGATCAGCATCAATAATCGGAGTTTGGCCCAATACCATTTCATAAAATATGCAGCCTAAAGAGTAAATATCTGAGCCATAGGTTGACTTACCCAAGAATTGTTCTGGCGCCATATAAGGGGGAGAGCCAATTCTTGTCGAGGCATAAGGTACATTCTCCAGCCAAGCAGAAGTTCCGAAATCTGTGATTTTTGCTGTCCCGTCCTCTGAAATTATGGTGTTTGATGGTCTTAAATCTCTATGAACTATCTTATTTTTATGGGCATGATCAATGCCATAAGAGATCTGAGTAATGTAATCAATGGCCTTTTCTAGTTCTAACACTTTTTCTTTATCTAAGATTTTCTCCAGCGTTTTTCCTTTAACATATTCCATCACCATAAAGAAGATTTTATTTTCCTTCTCAGCTGCAATCATACGGACGATATTCGGGTGATTCAGTGCAGCTTGAAGCCTTGGTTCTTTAAGAAGCTTGAAGAGTTCTAAGGATTGCTTATGGGGAACTTTGATAGCTACCTTTATATTGAGCCAGGTATCCTTCGCCAGAAAAACCGAGCCAAAGCCACCGCTGCCCAAGGAACGCAATATCTCGTATTTGCCTACTTTTTGACCTTGGAGAAACATCCTATAAATTCCAAAAATGAGAAATCAATACCAGGCTACAAAGAGCAGCTGTCTCTGCTCTTAGTGTTTGTTCGCCTAAGCTGACTGCTTCATACCCATTGTCTAAAATAAATTTCTCTTCTTCATCAGTCCAGCCACCCTCTGGTCCGATGAGAATAAGAACAGAAGAAGGAAGTTTCGGAATCTTAAGCTCAGAGCCTGAGCTTTTGATTAAAATATCTCTTAAATATTTCCCTTTATTCTCGCTTAAAAGAAGCTTTTTTTCGTCCCCTTTTCGTTTAACAAGTTTTTCGAGAGGGGTTGGAAATGATATGGAAGGCATAAAAGACCTCTGACTTTGTTTGACCGCTTCCAGAGCAATTTTTTTCCATCTTTCTATTTTTTTCTGAATTTTTTCCTCAATTTTTACGATAGTCCGAGCCGTAATAACCGGGATAATATTTGTAACAGCTAGCTCTGTAGATTTCTGGATGATAAGATCCATTTTTTTTGACTTAAGAAGAGCTTGAGCCAGTGTAATCTTAATCTTGGGTTTATTTTTATCTAAGGTTTGAAGGATAGACACGCGGGTCATATTTTTTCTTATTTCTTCGACCTTTGCCAGGTAGTTTGTGCCTTGCTCGTCAAAGAGCCAGACTTTCTCCTCTGGTTTTACTCTGGCTACCCGGCTCAAGTGATGATGTTCGTCCCCATAAAGAAGGAAAGTGGGGAACTTGATGTCGCTTTTTTTGACGAAGAAGCGATTTGAAGTCAAACTTTACTCTAGTGAACTATATTTTTTGTTTTATCGATAATGCTTTTGTACACAGCTTTTAAATCCTCTCCTGCGGATTCCGCAAATTTTTGGAGCAGCGCTTTTTGCTCTTTGGTCAATTTTTCAGGGATTTTAACGTTAACTTTAACAAATAAGTCTCCTTTTCTGTAACCTCCAAGGGATTTTATGCCTTTTCCTTTTAATCTGAAAACCTCACCCGGTTGGGTGCCAGCAGGAATTTTAATAACCTCATTCCCTTCGAGGGTTGGAATTTCTGCTGTTGCGCCCAAAGCGGCCTGGATAAAGGATATTGTAATTTGACAGAAAAGATTATTTTCTTCTCTTTCAAAAATCTCGTGTTTTTTTACACGGACGACAACATAAAGATCTCCCCTTGGAGCTTCTCTATCTCCCGCTTCTCCTTCTCTTTCCAGTCTGAGCCCCATGCCGTCTTTTATACCTAGTGGAATTTTCACCCTTAAATCTTTCTTTTTTCTCATTTTTCCGGAGCCGCGACATTCCTTGCAGGGTGTGGTTATAATTTCGCCTGATCCACCGCAGTGGGAACATGTTCGTGAAATTGCAAAGAATCCCTGCTGATAGCGAACCTGTCCCCTGCCCTGGCATTGTCGGCAGACAGTTTTCTGAGTGCCCGGTTGCAGTTTCGAGCCATGGCAGACAGAGCACAGCTCGACTCTGTCAAGTTTGATTTCTTTTTCTGCCCCAAATGCAGCTTCTTCTAAAGAGATTTCAAGATCCAAAGAAAGATCTCTCCCTCTTTGGGGATAATGGGCTCTTGCTCTACGCTGAGTCCCGAATAAATCTCCAAAGCTGAAGCTAAAGAAATTGCCTAATATATCTTCAAAGTCTTCAAAGATTGAAGAATTAAACCCGGAAAAGCCGCTAAATCCTTCTGCTCGTAATCCATCATGCCCAAATCTGTCATAGGTTGACCTTTTTTCAGGATCAATGAGCACACTGTAAGCCTCGGCAGCCTCCTTGAACTTTTCTTCAGCCGTTTTATCGCCAGGATTCCTGTCAGGATGGTATTTAAGAGCCATCTGACGGTAGGATTTTTTTATCTCCTCTGATGTTGCATTCCGTGGTAGATCTAGAATTTCATAAAAATCTTTTTTTGTCATTTTCTGTGTTAAGTAGGAAAGAATTTTTCTTTATAAACTCGTTCCCGATACTGTAATCCATATTTGTTAGCTTTTTTTGGGAACTGCGACTTTTACAAGGGCTGGACGAAGAAGCCTGTTATGTAGAGTGTAGCCCCTCTGCAATTCCTCGATAACCTCGGGCTCTTCAACCTCATCTGATTCTTCAGTTATAAAAGCTTGGTGAAGATGAGGATCAAATTTTTTCTCTTTGATTTCTATGGGTTTAACACCTTGCTTCATCAGTAGGTCTTGATACTGTTTGTATATCATCTCAATGCCCTCTCGGAAGCTCTTGCCGTTTCCTTTGCTTTGAGTTTCTAAAGCTCTTTCAAAATTGTCTAGAACATCAAATAGCTCTTTTAATAATTCAGAAAGGGCATATTGATAGAACTCACCTTTCTCTCGCTCTACCCTCTTCCTTAGATTTTCCATTTCAGCTAATTTTCTCATGTATTCTTCTTTCAGTTTTTTATTTTCTGTTTTAAGAAGTTTGATTTCTGATTCTCTCTTGTTGAGTTTATCCTTTAATATCTTGTCTTTGTCTTGTCTTGCTTTATGATCTTTTTCTTTGGTCTCAGTAGGTTTTACTTCAATTTTTTTTACCATATCTTCTCCTTACTGGCTGAAGCTTATTGTCTGGCTTAGACTTTTCGCAATACTATCCACAAGGGGTATGATTTTTTTATATTGAATTCTTTTGGGTCCTATTATGCCTAAGGAACCCAGGACTTGGCTATGGTAGCCATAGTGAGAAAGAATAAGAGAGCAATCTGATATATCGGGAATTTCCAATTCAGAGCCAATCATCACTTTTACTCTTTCAAGACTGATGAAGTCAGAAAGAAGTCTGGCAAGTTTTGCTTTTTCTTCGAAATTTTGAAAAAGAGACTGTAACTTTTCCATTTCAAAAAGATCATGCTTCTCTAAAAGCTTTGGCGTACCTTGGAAGAAAATCTGGTTTTCGCTCTCTTCCTGAGAAATATAAGCTTTCAATAGAGTAGTTAATCTATCAATTATAGTTTCATATTTTAGCTTATATTTGGGAAGTTCATGAAGTAAGTAATCCCGAACGAAATGTAAGTTCTTATTCCTGAAGCTCTGGTTGATATACTGAGAGGCTTTGTCAAGCTCGGCCTGGGTAAAGTAAGAATCTGTCTGGACAATCTCAGTCAGGACGAAGTTTGAAGGCGTAACTAAGATGATCATTATTTTGACTTCAGATATTTTAATAAAACGAATATGCTTAAAATTTACTTTTGAAATCCTCGGAGAAAGTACAAAACCTAAGTTATCAGAATAGTCAGCCAGGATCCCGGACACCTGGTTGAGGAAAGAGTGGAAATCACCTTTCTGAAGGACAAGATTTTCTGAAAGAAGGTCGATCTTTTTTTCAGGGATAATGACTTCGTCAAACAGGCTGTTTACGTAGTGTCTTAAGCCTTTATCCGTTGGAACACGTCCTGCAGAGGTGTGAGGTTGAGAGAGAAAGCCGCGTTCTTCTAGTTTTGACATTATGTTTCTTACCGTAGCAGACGAAACAGACAGAGGGCTCCTTTGAGCAATATACCCAGAGCTTATAGGCTTTCCTGTCTTTAGATAGCTCTCAACTATCAAGTTGAGAATTCGCCTGTCTTTCTCTCTCAAAATGCTAGCTCGCACTGATTTACTCCAAAAAATTTATAGCATTAAATCTAAAATATTGTCAAATTACACGCAATCTGTAACGGACTGTCGTGAATGGTTAATGATTTTATAATTTATTTTATATGTATAACTTACATGAATTAAGCTTTTCTTAACGAGCAGTGGATGTAAATGTCTTTTAAATCAGCATGCTGCTCTGTGATTTGGTTACGCGTTAGCTGAAAAAGATAGGTTTTAAACGGGATCAGGCTTTGAAAGTTTGCATTTTTTAGGTCTGATCCTGGATTCGAAACTTCAGTTTATCTTTATTCCGGCATAGCCGACGACTTCATCATAATTTCCCGATGTATCTCCAGATGTTTGGTATTTTACAAGAGTTGCTTTCTCTGCGCCTAGCTCCTTTGAGGCAACAATGGCTGAAGTGGTAGGCTGAAAGCCACACATACTGATGTCTTCTTTCTGCACAATGTCATAAAGTCCCTTGGCGTCAAGGTTTAGCATCTTATCAATGGCTAAAAAGTCCTTTTTCTTCGCCACTTCATGTTCTACATAGTGGCTCATATCCGTACTGGCTACAATCATCACCTCTTCCTTGAACTCTTTGATACCTGAGGAGATAGCCTTCCCCAACTCTTCCAGCTCTACGAACGAAACAAAATAAGAAATACAGATTGGAACGATTGAGATATCTTTCTTAAAGTACTGAATAAACGGAAGCTGGACCTCAAGAGAATGCTCGTTTAAATGGGCAACTTCATCTTCAGTGATAAGCGCAGATGGTTTCAGGATAAGCTCTGCCAGTCGAGATTCAATCTTGACCAAACCCAGAGGAGTTTCCCAATCCCCTTCTTTCATTATTGCGATACGAGACTGGATTGATCTGTGACTGGGCCCCAAGATAACGAACTTATCTGGAATCTGGACCGATGAGAAAACAGCACCAGCAACCGGCCCAGAATATTCGAATCCTGCGTGCGGGGAGACAACACAGATGGCCTTTTCTTTTTCTTTTTCTGGTTCGACCATCCTCTCGATCATACTTCGAAGATCTTTTTCTCGGTCAGGATAAAAATAGCCGCTCACTGCAGGTTTTCTTCTCAATTTATCCTCCTAGTATAAAAAGTAAGCGTAACCCGCGTTCTTGTCAATTCTTACATTTCTTCCTTTTTTTCTTTAAAGGCTATACCTAGCTCTTTTAATTCTTTCAGGATGGGAATATAAATTTCAGGTTGAACAGGAATATGAACTCCGGTCTTTTCTATTTTACCTTCAAGGATAAGCTTGGTGCTTATAGCCGCGGGCAATCCCACTGTTCTGGCCATTGAAGTATCGCCATCGGGGATACCAAAATCGATAAGAGTTGATGTGATCTTCTCTTTTTTATCTCCAGGATAAGAAGCTATAAACTGATGCTGGAGTATAATCATATCTCTCTCCCCCTCTTCGTACTGAAGCTTTTCCAGCATTTTTGTACCAAGAATATTCAAAGCTGAGTCTTTCTCTGAAGGGAGGGATTCATCGCCCAGGAGGCCAAGCCATTCAAACCTCTGGATAATATCAGAGTTTTCCTCGATATTTAAATGAGCAGCAAGGGCTTTTTTGATGTCTTCTTCTTCAGGATCATTCATCAATTTCCTGAGAAAGCCTTTGTAGGTTAAGCCAGTCCAATCCTTTTCTTCTTCTTCAAGGAGCCCCAGGTCCACGATTTTCTTAATAGTTGAACACCAACCCTTATTCCTGAGTGTTCCCCTAAGCATTGTCTTTGTTGATTTAATGCCGTAAAGCTCGATATAAGGAAGTGAGTCTCGGTTAGGATATCCTTCAAACTCACCCAGCCCTTCTATGTTGATCATCAGGTAATTATCAAAAAGGTCTTGGGGAGGAATGAATATTTGTTGACCGTCTTTTAGATATTGGGCTGAATTTTTCCCGGCAAGTAGAACTCCTATCGGACTCCAGGAGAATTTATACCCGAAAGGATTTGTGTTTGCTTCAGGAGCTGGCAAACCGCCGCAATAAGAGGTAAAACTCGTGATTTCTCCTTCTTTCTCCTCGACTTCGTGAATGATTCTCATTGCTTCCATGTGGTCTATCCCTGGATCTAATCCGACTTCATTAAGGATCAAAATCCCTGCTCCTTTTGCCTCTGTGTCGAGATTATGCATCACTTCGCTCACATAAGAAGTTGTGACCATATGCTTTTTATGATCAATACAGTATTTAGCGACCTTAGGATGGAAAGTATAAGGAACCATACTGATAACAAGATCTGCTTTAGAGATCTCATCTTTTAGGCCTTCTTCATTCTTGAGATTCAGTTCGCTAGCTTTGCCTTGGGGATGGTTATCAATGAGTTTCACCGCTTTGCTCACCGTTCGGCTGGCTACTTCAACCTCAAAGTCTGGCTGGTCAAGGAGGTACCTGACCAATGGCCTGGCCACTAGGCCCGCTCCAAGAATTAGTATTTTTTTCATTGTGTCTCTCCTTTAAATTGATTTATAAAATTCTTCATGTATTCGTAATCAGGGGTAAACTTCCCTTTATATAAAATAACAGCTTTTTTAACAGCATCTGGAAGATTGCAATCTGCAAAATCTGCAGAAAAGTCTGCTTTAGCAATAGCTGGAACCAGAGGCATAAGTGCATTGCTAAAGAAGATCGAAGATTCAAGAGATATCTCTGCCGGCAAATTATCCGTTGCCATAGTGACAATTCCTCTCCCCTCTACCCCATCTCTTGTTTTCTCTTCTATAGGGTCGTAGACAAAAACAGGGTTGTCAGGAGTTGTAGCTCGTAGGGTGCATTCCACAGAACCTTCAATGTCGCAAGAAATATCTCCGATTACTCGCAGACGAGGTTTATCGCTTTTCATAAAAAGCTGCTTCAAACTTTTTTTTGTCGCAAATCTTGGATATTTAGGGGTCCAGAAAATACAATTGACCAATACTGTAAGGAAAGATAGATAAGAATCAAAAATCGATTTATACTTTTGAGGATTATCGTAGTAATCTTGGAGGTCAAATTTTTGATCAGATTTGATGGGCTTGACCATGTGTTCTTCTTTAAAGACAACCTTGTAAATACTACTAGCTGAATAATTCTTCCTCTCAAAAAAAGAGGAGATTTTCTCGGGTTCAACCTTTTTATAGGGCAAGAGATCGAGTATCTCCTGAGCTCCCTGGGAGACATTTCCGTATCCTGCAAAACCAAAGACCAAGGGAACAAGAGAAAGGTCAAGGCCATCATCGTGGATCTTCCATCCTGCTTTTTTTATCGCCTCCTTTGCTGCAACCAGGCTCCCGTATTCATGAGCCAGTTTTATCGAAGAGAAGGGATTTTTTATATTTTCATGATTCAGCCTCTGTCCTAAAGCCCAAAGAGTATCGATCATTCCTGCCTGTCCTGCCTGTAATCCAAAAAACAGAAGCCTTTGTCCTTTCTCGTTAATAATTCTTTCATAGTCGATCAAAGTACACTCGAGGTCTATCATTCTTTGAAGCATGGGCATATTGTGAGTTTGTCCCTTTATAGTGTGGGAAAAGAATATGTATACTTTCTCCTTTTTGAAAAATGAAAGAGGGATTTCTTTTATAGCAAAGATAATCGAACATGGAGCAAGGTCCTCTTCTATCCTGGCTCCTTCTTGAAGATAGTCGTTGTCGGAGAAGATGCGGATTGATGACGGTTGAATCCAGACCTCTATTGGATTATTTTTGACCATTTCACGAACATGAACAGGAATCAAAGGAGTCCTTCTTTCCCATGGATTTTTTTCTTCTCTCCTAATCCCAATCCGAATCTTCATGACCTAAGACGCCTTTTTAAGTTTGAAGATTATTGCATAAAAACTAATCCCGGTCAATCTCGGAATAAATATTGACTCGGCTGATTGTTATCTTTAATAATAGTGTATCATGATTCGATTCTTTAACACTCTAAGCGGGAAATTAGAGCCTTTTAAGCCAATTGTCGAAGGAGAGGTCAAGCTTTATACCTGCGGACCTACAGTCTATGATTTTGCGCATATCGGCAACTTCCGTGCTTATATTTTTGAAGACTTGCTCAAGAGATTCCTCATTTTCAAGGGCTATAAAGTCACGCATGTGATGAATATCACAGACGTGGATGACAAAACCATAAAAGGAGCTAATGCTGAGAAAGTAGAACTTCAAGAATTCACCAAAAAATATACTGATGCTTTTTTTGAAGACATCCAGAAATTATACATCGCAAAGGCTGATTATTATCCGCGGGCTACAGATCATATCCCGGATATGATAATGATCATAAAGGGCCTTCTCGAGAAGGGATATGCATATAAAAAGAATGGTTCTGTTTACTTCAATATATCAAAATTCCCAAATTATGGACGTCTCTCGAAGATCGACCTAAAAGAGCTCAGGCCAGGAAAAAGAATTGAGTCAGACGAGTACGATAAGGAGAGCGCAAATGATTTTGCCCTCTGGAAAGATAAAAAGGAGGGGGAGCCTTTCTGGGAAACTGAAGTGGGGCCAGGGAGACCGGGCTGGCATATCGAATGCTCAGCAATGAGCTCTAAATACTTGGGTCAAACCTTTGATATTCACTGCGGAGGCGTGGACAATATTTTCCCTCACCATGAGAATGAAATCGCCCAGTCTGAAGCGTTTTTTGGGAAAAAATTTGTCAACTACTGGCTCCATTGTCGCCATCTCATCGTTGACGGGGAAAAGATGTCGAAGTCCAAAGGTAACTTTTACACTCTGCGTGACCTTTTAGCCAAAAATATAGATACCTATGGCCTGCGCTTTCTCCTCCTTTCCACGCACTACAGAAAAATGCTTAATTTTACATTCGAGGCTCTTGAACAGGCCAACTCTTCATTGAAGAGGATAAATGATTTTCTTTATGAGCTAAGGAATCGTCAGTTTGAAGAAGGAGAAAATAAGGACATCTTGCGGCTTGTTGATGAGGCGAATAAAAAATTCATAGCTGGACTCGATGATGATTTAAACATCTCTATTGCTCTAAGAGCGCTGTTTGAAATGATTAGAAAAGCTAATACCTTGATCTCTCAGGGAAAAGTCCGCAAAAAAGATGCAGAAAGGCTGATATCTTCTGTACGTTCTTTTGACACTGTTTTAGCGGTTCTCCCCGAAGAGGAAGAGGAGGCTTTATCCTCTGAGATCATGGAAAAAATAGAAGAACGAGAGAAGGCCCGGGCAGATAAAAACTATAAATTGGCAGATCAGATACGCAAGGAGTTGCTCAAGAAAGGAGTCATATTAGAAGATACAAAAGACGGAGTTAGATGGAAAATTGTTAAGAATAAGAAATAAACAGACTCCTCACGATCTTGGTAAGTTGGGCGAAAAAACTGCTCTCAATTACTTAATAGATAATAAATACAAGATTGTAACCAGAGGCTTCCGTTTGTTCAGGGGCGAAATTGATATTATTGCCTATGACCAGAAAACTTTGGTCTTTGTAGAAGTGAAAGCCAGGAGAAGCACAGATTATGGTTTTCCTGAGGAATCAGTAACGCCTTCTAAACAGCGACAGATTAGAAAGATAGCAGAAGGTTTTATGGCGAAAAATAGTCTTCAGGACTTGGAGTGTAGGTTTGATGTAATATCTTTGTCCTTCGATGAAAAAGAAGGATACTCCATTCGCCACTTTAAGGATGCGTTCTAAAAGGAGGGATTGATGAAAGCGCTAAAAAACATGAAACCTTTAATGTTCGTCATTATCATCATGATTTTTTCTTTTCTTGGTTTCAGTCAGAGTGTCCCAGAGCCTGAAGAGGTTCTTGGTTTCAAAGTTGGGGCTGATTATCATTTGGCTACCTATACTCAGGCCATAGAATACTTTAAAAAAATCGAGCAAAACTCCAGCAAAATCAAACTGTTTGATGAGGGAAAAACATCAATGGAACAGACTATGACTTATGCTGTCATCTCGTCTGAAGAAAATTTGGCTAACCTTGAAAAATATAAACAGATAATCAAAAGACTCTCTTTGGTCAAAGGTCTTTCTGACGCTGAAGCCAGAAGGCTTTCCAAGGAAGGGAAGGCAATCGTCTATATCGATGGGGGTCTCCACGCATCTGAATGTGCTCCTGCTCAACACAATATTCAGCTTGCCTATGATTTGGTGACGGCAAAGGACGCGAAAACACTCAAGATTCTAAATGATGTTATTGTCGTTCTTGTTTTTGCTAATCCGGATGGGATGAATCTTTTGGCTGAATGGTACCATCCTAATGTTGGGACTCCTTTTGAAGTCTCCCGCATGCCATGGCTATACCACATATACGCAGGACACGACAATAACCGAGACTCCTATATTGCCAATTTAGTTGAAACACAACATCTGACAAGGTTGGCTAATAAAGAATGGTATCCGGTTATTCTGTATAATCATCATCAAACAGCTCCTTTTCCTGCTCGAATCTGGACTCCTCCCAACTCAGAGCCAACCAATCCTAATGTTCATCCTCTCATCGTCCGCTGGCAAAACCTGGTTGGTTCTGCCATGGGGGCGGCGTTTGACGAAGAAGGCAAAGAAGGAGCCATATCCAGAATCATTTTTGACACATGGTATCCCGGTTATGTGACTCAGGTGGTGGATTCCCATAATATCGTATCCATTCTCACTGAAACCGCTCTTTATCGTTATGCAACGCCTTATTTTTACACTCTCCGCGATTTTCCCGCACAGTATCGTGATTTAACTATGTCTGCCTTTTACCCGAATCCCTGGAAAGGAGGCTGGTGGCGCCTTAAGGATGCTGTGGACTACTGCCTGACGGCATCCATGGCTGTTCTTGATGTTGCTTCCAAGTATCGTGAGGAGTTACTTTTCAACAAGTATAAGATGGGAAAAGATGTAATAAATAGATTTACTAAAGAGCCACCTCATGCCTGGATAATTCCCGAAAATCAACGCGACCCGGCAACCGCTTCTCTTCTTCTCAACCGAATGATTTTGCTCGGAATCGATGTCTACAAGAGCGATGAATCTTTTACATGTGATGGAATAAAGTATCCAGCTGGAACATACGTCATTCCTATGACGCAGCCTTTTGCCCTATTCATAAAAAATGTGTTTGAGGAACAGAACTATCCTGACCTGAGGAAATACCCGGATTTGTGGCAGGGACTCGTTGATCCTGTAAAATTCGAAGGAACACCGTTTGAATCTTACGACATGATGGGCTGGACCCTTCCCTACCAGTTTGGGATGAAGGTCTACTCAGCAAATTCGCTAATTACGTCAAAAATGACCAAAGTAAAAGATGTCAAGCTTCAGAAAGGCAGCATTGTAGGCAAGTCTGGATATTCTTATCTTATTCGCCACGAAGACAATAATAGCTTCACAGCAACGAATAGAATTCATAAACAGGGAGGAAAAGTTTTCTGGGCAAAAGAGCCATTTTCAGCTAATAACACACGTTTTCCTGAAGGCACGATTATCGTTCCTTCAACAAGCTTTAAAGGGTCTTTCATGGGTGATTTGGCTAAAGACCTTGACCTTAAGATTACGGGCATTTCTCATGATCCTAAAGTGAAGACTTTAAGTGTCAAGCCAGTTCGGCTGGGGATGTATAAGTCCTGGCTTGCGAGCGCAGACGAAGGCTGGACAAGGTTAATCTTGGAGAAGTACGAATTCCTGTATTCTAGTATACATGATGCGGATATCCGCGCGGGAAATCTTAATGCGAACTACGATGTCATTATTATGCCCGACACTTACAGGCCAGAAGCGGTGATAAACGGGCATGCCAAAGGAACCATGCCACCGAAGTACGTAGGGGGAATCACTCCCGGAGGTCTTCGCAATTTAAAATCGTATGTCGAGAACGGTGGGACGTTAATTTTCATTAATGCTTCGTGCAACCTGGCTGTTGAACATTTCGGCGTTCCTGTCAGGAACGTTTTAAAAAAAGTAAAAAGTGGTGATTTCGTTTGCACCGGGTCAATCCTTCGGATGGAATTTGATACCAGCCACCCCTTAGCCTACGGCATGCCCAAAGAAGCAGCCACAGTATTTGATAATAGCTGTGCTTTTGATGTTATGCCTTCATTTGAGGCAAAAAAGGAACCTAAAAGTATCTCCAAGTATCCCGAAGAGAATCCTCTGATGAGCGGTTGGATCTATGGTGACAAAATAATTCGCCAAAAAGCAACGATCCTGGATATTCCCTACGGAAAGGGCAAGATAATTCTTCTGGGCTTCCCGGTGCAGTTTAGAGCGCAATCCTACGGAACGTTCAGGCTCCTCTTTAACTCAATTTTTTACGCGGGAATTAAATAGTTATTTAAGAAAGCGGTTGAAAAAGTCTGCAGTGGCTTTGTAGACCGTTAGCCATATATCATGCCGTAAAAAACCATGCACTTCATCAGGGAATACGAGAATTTCAACATGGGCTTTGCCCAATTTTCTCAAGCGCTGAACCAGGTCTGTTGTTTGGATGAAATCTACGTTCCTGTCGTCATCTCCATGAATAAAAAGCACCGGAGAACTCCAAAAATAAACATCGGCAACCGGAGAAGATTGATAGGCAGAAGCCATGAGATCCTCTCCGCTAATCCCCCAGCCTCCTCCATCGCGTCGTCTCCCTCTGAGAGACCAATCATGGACACCGTGTAAATCTACGCCTGCAGCAAAGAGCTCTGAATCCCTAGCAAGTCCTAGGGCAGTTAGATATCCTCCGTAAGACCCTCCCCAGAGGCCAATCTTACTGGGGTCAACTTCAGGATGCTTCTTCAAGTAACGGCCTGCGGCCACGATATCCTGATATTCAGATGCACCTCGAGGTCCCTGATCAGGAGCGCGACGGAAATCATAACCGTAGCCTATGCCCGAGCGGAAATTCACGGAAAGGACAATAAATCCTTCATGAGCTAGGTACTGATTCATGGCGTAGGCTCCGTGGTAATAGCCCCGGTAATGCCAGCCCAGAAGCATCTGGCGAATCGGTCCGCCATGCATGAAGATAACTGCGGGTCGCTTATCTCCGGACTTTGCGCCTTTAGGGAGAAAAAGCTGCCCATGAATCTTAAGCCCATCAGGAGCCTTGAATATTACCTGTTGAGGTGTGACCAAATCTTTCCCAGGAAACTCGGCAGGGATGGCTTCAGGGGCGATAAGGCGCCTTTTCTTACCCTTAAGGCTCATAACAGCAGGAGCAGCGGGTTGTGAAGCAGTTGAGCAGAAGAACACCAAGTCGTTTCCACCGGAAGCAAGGACTGGAGACCATTCAATTCCTTCTCCAGCCGTTAGAAGTTTAGCCTTCCCTCCTGAGGACGGAACAGACCAGAGGTGTCTACGGTCTATATCACCAGAGTTTGAGTTGAATATTAGAGTTTTTCCATCAGCTGATAAGAAACTATCTTCTGCTTCGCATTCTCCTGGAGTGAGGCAAATAATTTTCTTGTCTTTTACAGATATGGAGTAGAGGTGCATCCATTTTTCATGCTCAGAGTAAAAGACCAAACGGTCGCCGGCTGCCCAGCGCAATGTTTTTGATGGATAATACTGAGAAAAGCCTCCGGTTTCATTCGGGCATTCCCATATCTCTTCTGCCTTCCCGCTGTCAACGTCTGCAACCAATATAGAAAATTTTGCTCCTCCTCTGAAAGATGGCCTTCCCATGGCTCCAGCAAAACGAATAAAAGCGATGTTTTTTCCATCTGGAGACCAAACTGGGTATCCATCCCTGTCCACAGAAGGAGAAATCCAGCTTATGGAGTTTCCCTTAAGGTCATAAATCCCGATAAAACTGTGATCTTCTCTGGAGCTTACAAAGGCAATTTTTGAACCGTCTGGTGACCACGTAGGTGAACCATTCCTCCCGCGAGCTTGAAACAGGGGTTTTGGCTTCGAAGATTCATCCAAGGAAGTCAAGAATATTTGCCCTCTTAAAGTGAAAGCCACAGAATTTCCGATTGGGGAAAGCACGGGATTGCTTCCTTTTCCGAGTCGCCATGGTTCTCCTCCTTCAATCTTTATGGCCCAGACGGCCTGCTCTGTTCCTTCAGGATTGGAAGTGGGATTGGGATATTCGCCGGCCCGATTAGCAGATCCTCCTTTAACATAGACGATGATCTTTCCTTCTGAATCGAAGGCAAGCTTTCCTAACTCCTGGCCATCGTCAAGGGGATATGCTGTAAGCTGGCTAGCTTTGTATTCTGGTGCCCTGGCTAGCCATATATTTCTCTTTCCTTGCCAGTTAAACACCCAAGCCACAAGATCTCCTTTGGGAGATACCACCAAGCTTGAGGGGAAAGCAGAGCTCAGGATGTTTTCAAGGGTAAACGACTGAGCCTGCTGAGACATAAAAAATACAGACAAAAGAATGAAAACACAGAAAAGGCCTGACCTTTTCTTGAATATTGATGAGTTCATTTTTTCCTCCTCTTCTCTTAAAGTCGATTTTTTTATTCGTATTTATTAATCAATTATGGTTTTTTCAATTGAGTTTTTCAATCTGTTGCAGATAACTAAATGTGCGGGTTTGATAAATCAAACCCCTACGAATAATTAGAAAGAGTAACTTAGTCCAAATATAAAATTTCTTCCAGGCTCTTCAACGCTTTCAGGATCCGGCCTTGCTAGATAATTCTTGTTTAAGAGATTAGATAGGAGAAGATAGATGCTAAAGGATGAATTATACAGATAACTGGCTTTGAAATTAACCACTCCGTAGCCTGGTATGGCGATTTCTGCAGGACCGGGCCTTTTTTTCTCCTGTTGGAGAGTTGTGTTTATTTCGAAAGAGAGCCGTTTAATCCAGAGCCGTGTTCCCAAAAAAAGACGAGAAGGGGGGATATCATTCAAGTCGTCTTGGGTTATCTTGCTTTTGCCTCTAAAAGAGAAAAAATTGCCGAATATTTTCCACCCAGGGAAGGGATAATATTCTATTTCCAGCTCATATCCGCTGATCTTTCCCCTGTTAACATTCCCATATGTGTAAATTCTTTCATTTGGATTAATTAGGTAGCGTTCTATCAAGTCGTCTATTTCATAATAGAAAGAGTAAATGCCAGCAAAAAATCTCTTGAGGATAAGTTTTAAGCCTGCATCAATATTGAAGCTCGTCTCTGGATTAAGATCGGGATTAGCATTGATGAATCCCCTGCCCGTGATGCCCGTATAAAACATCTCGTTCAGGCCTGCAGCCCGGTAGGCTCTTGATAAATTGCTAAAGAGTACGATTTGCTCATATATCTTGGCTGAACAGCCCAGAAAACCAGTCCAAGCGTAATATCCTCTTTTCTCAGGGTAGGCGGCGCCTCCTGGCAGGGCCTGCATCTGGAGGTAATCCCAACGAATCCCGCCCACGAGATCGAGATTTTCTATACCAGAGTAATCAAGCGAAAAAAAGAAGCCAATATCTTTCCTACTCCCATCCTTGAAAGGCCATTGCTCAAGCTCCCCGATGATATTGCCGGCTGAATCGAAACTCTTGTCTATGTTATAAGCTTTTACTGAGGATCTGCCATAAAAGTCTGTTCCTCCTTTTAGCCGGAGGTGTTTTCCGATTTTGTTCCCGTATGAAAGATGAAATCCGTAATCCAAACTCTGTGTTTTGCTGTATGACTCCTCTGTTATCAAGGAATTTTCTTTAGTTTCTTTTATTGTCTCTAAGAAATGAGGATTGAAATAAGCGTGTACGGATAACTCGCCTCCATTTCCTAATCCTCTTTCGTTCCAATGAATTTGGATAAGATTTTGGCTTTCCTGGGGATACCAGGTTGGTTTGGTCAAACTGTCTTGATTTGCTTTTCCAATATCGTATCCTCGTGACCCAAGAAAGCTCAAATGAATCTCTCTTTTTTCGTTTATATAAGAGGCTTTAGTGAATAAGCTTGCTTGCGTGAATTGAGACTGGAGGATTTCGCCTGAAGGAGAGGAATAGTTCTCAGCATCATTCCCCTGAAAAGAGAGGAGAAAACCTGTATTTTTTTTGCTGCCTTCAACAGAAAATCCAAGTCCTTTTTCCTTGTTGATCGAGCCGTATCTTGCGCTTATTCTCCCGCTAATTCTTTCCTGCGTTGATGGTTTTTTTGTAAGAATATGAATGACTCCGCCTATTGCATCAGAACCATAAAAAACTGAAGAAGGGCTTCTAAGAACCTCGATCCTCTCGATATTTTTGGGATCGACAAAGGAAGCGTTTGGCCCTGTGCGCCTATCGCTTGTCACGCGAGCATTGTCGATCATAATAAGCACTCGTCTTCTTGCAAGTCCGCGGATATTGGGAACCAGAGAAAAACCGCCTGCCCCGATATTAGATACTCCAGGCATGTTCGAAAGGCTCTCCGTGATGTTTGAAGACATTTTTTCCTCGAGAGCTTCCTTGGGAATGACCGTTTCAGCGGCTGGAACGCTTGCGGATGATTCAGGATATCTCAAGGCAGTTACGACAATTTCTTCTCTCTGCATAATATATGGGATAAGTCTTACAATGACCTTTTTTGAAAGCTCTTGGGAGGTGAGGACAATTTCTTGTTCTATGTAATCTGGATGAATGATCTCAAGGCGGATCTTTTCTTCATCTGGGACAGGAAGAGTAAAAAGACCTTTTTCATCTGTCAACACCTTGTTTCCACTCTGGCGGTGAAGGACCACAGCTTCTACGACAGGTTTCCCCTCAAGGTTTAACACCTCTCCCTTTATTTCAAAGGCAAAAGATTGGATGGCCAAAAGTGAGGGCATTAGGAAAAGAAAAGCAAGTTTTCGCATGGTAGAAAGCTTATTATAATGAATTGATTTTTACTGTAAAGAGAATTTATCTTCGTAGGCCAGGTCTTACTTTTTATGACCTGCCTATTTTTTTATTTGTTTTACTATTGAACGGTTATCCGATTTTTTCAGTAAAGTTTTCATATCCTCTTTGAGCACAGGATGAAATGTATGAGGGGATATTTCAACAAAAGGAAGAAGCACAAAGTTTCTTTTCTCCATCCTGGGATGAGGAACCTTGAGTTCTTTTGTGTGGATAACCTTGTCCTCAGCCAAGATGATGTCTATATCTATTGTTCGAGGTTCTTTTTTTTGCTTGCGCTTTCTTCCCATTTTGTTCTCGATTTTTTTAATCAGGTCCAAAAAGGCCTCGGGATTTGCCTTTATCCTGACCTCTACAAGCTGGTTATAAAACCATGGCTGAGCGGAGAAATCAACGGGTTGAGTCTCATAAAGAGAGGATATTTTGAGTATTTCAACTCCTTCCTTCTCCAATAATGCGAGAGCATGGGCTAAGTTCTTTTCCCTATCTCCAAGGTTGCTGCCGAGGCTTAGAAAATATCTCATCTAAAAGTTAGAATTCAGTGTGGTTGCAAAGATTTCATGTTAGCACCTTTATCCTTCCATTTCAAAGGAGGCTCGGCCTAGGGCCCTCAAAAACACACAACTTTTGCCCCAGCGAGGCAAAAGTTGTTCGGTTTCAGGCTTCGCTCCCCTCTCCTCCAGAGAGGAACCGTGCCCGCTCAGCCTTTCTCTGGGTTTTTTCACCCACCAGCCCTCGCCAAGAAATAAAAGATGAAATGGAGACTGGCCCCATTTTTTGTGTCTCCATCTTCATAATCCTTCAAATTCTGCTCGATTTTTTATGGCGGTTTTGTCATTATTAAATGTCAATGCAAAAGATAGAAAAGTGGCGCATAAAGGAGCTTGCTCTTATCCTGAATGAGCTTTCCCTTTTATTAAAAGCTGGCAACACTCGTGATTGGGCGAATGTCTTCTCCCACTTTCATGATGAGTCGCAGAAGATTATATCTAAAAATGAATTTGACCCAGAATCGCTAAACAAACTAATAAAGAACATAAAGAATTGTTATTTTGGCAGTAGCTCTTTTACAAATATTATCCTCTGGCATGAGGATTTTAAAGAAAATGCAAGAATGAATCAGAGCCTTTATCTTACTAGAGCTGGACTTCTAAAAATTCTTATGGAATTGGAAGGCCGCCTTGTTGATTACGTAAGTTGAAAGAGGGGCTTTTAGTAAGGTTAAAGATCCAGCAATCCGAATCTTTTCAAAACCCTCAGAACCGCAAAGGTCACCCAGAGATGGTCTTCAATGGTAGATTTCTTGTTTCTAGCTTCCCAATAACCCTGTTTGTTTTGTTTTTCCAGTATCCAGTTTAATCCTTTTTGGATATTTTCATTCTCCACAGGGAATCCGATCTTGGAGAGAGAATCAAGGCTGCTTAAAATATCAGTGGCCCAGAAAGGATAAGCAAGTTCTTCCCAGAAAGATGGAAGCCATCGATCATTATACTTATCTGCCTTAAAAAATCTGCTCATCAGTAGCTCTCCTGCTTTCCAGGCCTCTTTACTCTTGCTCCATGTTGGAGATGCTGCTAAAGCACGCAGTACCATTCCTGTAACAAGATGGGAAAAAGGTTGAGATTTATCAGGCTTAATAGGCTCGAGCTTTAATTGGGCTTCATAATTATATCGATTCTTAAGCTGTTCTTGGTCTATAGTCCGATAAGGGATGACCCAGCCTCCATCGTCTTGCCTGTTATTTATAATCCACCGGAATCCTTTTTGGATCTTTTCATCTTTATAAAGGCCAAAAAAACACAAGATTTCAAGAGACAGTGCATGATATGTGGGTGCATACTCATTAAGATAAGCTCCGCGAAAATCTCCTGCTGCGGATTGTGTAGACAGCACGAATTTTATCGCCTTTTTAATCCCTTCTTCCTTCGGAGAGCAACCGAAGTTATATAACTTGAGCATGTTTTTTAGCGTGTCAACGATGTAATAGGTCTTTTCCCAGCGAGGGTGACCTTCGTATTTTCTTTTACACCACCCACCGTTTGGCTTTTGGCTTTTCAAGATCCTTATACGGGAAGCAAATTTTTGTAGATTTTTGAATTCCCTATCCACTGGAACTTCAAGAATGTCCTTTTTTAGCCAGTAAAGGATGGGTAGGTTCCCTCTTGCCAGGAGGAACTCGATGGCTCTGTTAGGATTAACCTTCATCTGGGATTTTAGCAAAATAATCTAATCTCAGGTCACCCTTTCTGGATTAATGATGATACACAAAAATTCAAAAGGTTCTTGGAAAGGATTTTTAAACTGATGATTTTTGTTTTTTTCTATTAAAAGACTTTGTCCCTGGTAAACAGTGATGTCCTCTCCGTTTTCGTCGACAACCACTCCCCTGCCCTTTTCTATTTTGACAACATGCTCATGCTCATGGCTATGGAAAGGAGTATGACCTTTGGGAAAGATTTTAAAATGCCTCATGACTATTTTAGAAGAGCCATCGTCTGGTCCTATGAGGATTTTTCTTGTGACGTTCTTTATTCCTTCTTCCAAAACTGCGCCTTCAGGGACATCATCGTTTTTTTTAATTATCATTATACATCTCTCTAATCTTTGCCATATCCGTAAAGAACCATTCCCGGGAGACCGCCGTTGTGCTTTCCTTGTTCTACAACCAACTCTCCGTTAACAATGACATACATAAGTCCCTGACTGTACTGATGCGGATCGGGATATGTGGCCTTATCCGTAAACAAGTTCTTGTCGAAAATAGTCAAATCTGCATACAGACCTTCTTTAATTATACCTCTTTTGTTAAGCCTCAATGTTTGAGCTGGCAAAGATGTCATCTTTCTCACGGCTTCTTCCAGGGGAATAATTCCACGTTCTCTTACATAATGGGCGATGACTCTGGGAAAAGTGCCATAGTTTCTCGGATGGGGAGTGCCCTCGCCTTTAATCCGAATCCCACCATCAGAGGCGTGCATGTTGTACGGAAGACCCATTAAGCCTTCAACATCCTTTTCATCCATCTGGAAAAAAACGCCTGAAGCTCCTCCGTTTTTCTCGATTTCAACGATTAAATCAGCAGCGTTATCTGTAGTTGATTTCTTGCCCAAAGAAAGAAGGATTTCCTGGAGGTTTTTGCCTTCATACTCAGGAAATTTCTCTGAGCGGGCAATATAAATGGTCTCTGGCTTGTTAATTCCCTTTGTTGAATTAAGTCTTCGTTTGATGACGAAAGATTTTATTTTTTGAAAAGCTTCTTTATCTTCTAATCTTTCCAGGAATTTTTCCTTCCCACCTTCGAAAGCCCAGGAAGGCAAGCTGCTGGTAAACCCAGAACTTGTGGCAGTATAAGGATATTGGTCGAGGGTGACTTCAACACCTCTTTTGCGGGCTTCTTCAACCGGTCCTGTTATCCTTTCCAGCTGAAACCAGACGGCATCATCGGCTAGTTTTATATGAGCAATTTGGACAGGAATCTTGTTCCTTTCGCCTATTTCGATTGCTTCCTCAATGGCTTCAGTTATATGACTCCCTTGGTCTCGAAGATGAGTAGCATAGATTCCTCCGTAGCGGGA
This sequence comes from Candidatus Aminicenantota bacterium, assembly GCA_011772475.1. Lineage (GTDB taxonomy): Bacteria > Acidobacteriota > Aminicenantia > Aminicenantales > Aminicenantaceae > SOIV01. Next base: position 47,074 of record WVZK01000015.1, read on the forward strand.
AACAACAGAAGCAAGCTGGACTAATTCCTCTGTCTCGGAATATATGCCTGGAAGATAAGAAAGTCCTGTTGAAAATCCTAGGGCTCCGGCTTTCATCTCCTCATCAACCAGAGCCTTCATCTTTTCCATCTCTTCTTCTGTAGGTGCCTCCATCTTAAAGCTCATAACTTTTCTTCTAATTGTGTTATGTCCGATAAGGCAGCCAAAATTTACAGATACTCCTTGATCTTCGATTTTTTTAAAATGCTCTTTCAAGGGAAAAGGATGACCTCCACAGTTTCCACCAATAACAGTTGTTACACCCTGATAAATGTAGTTATCGACTGTTGGAACCTCTGCGATTTTGCGGTCACAATGGGTATGGATATCGATAAATCCTGGGCTGACTATTAAGTTCGAAGCATCAATGCTTTTCTTTGCATGGCTTTCATTAATTAAACCAATCTTGACGATCTTTTTATTCTTCAGGCCAATGTCGCTCTTAAACCATGGATTTCCCGTGCCATCTATTATGATGCCGTTTTTTATCACAAGATCATAAGGCTTTTCCAGGAAAGCGCAGTTCGAGAGGCATAAAAGAAAAACCAGCCCAATGAAGAAGTGTAAAAATTTGTAATCCCCTCTCATCCATGACTCCTTGGATAATATAAATTCTTTTGAAGGAATATAAATTTTATTCCAAGATGAAAATCCCTGTCAATTTTTTATAAAAAATAATTTGATTTTACCCTGGAATTTAATATAAATTTTATTTCAAGCTGTTTTCCCTAATAATTAATTTCTGAGCAATTTTGGAGGTATAGGATGGACAAACTTATCTTTCTGGATAATGGCGCAACATCCTTCCCCAAGCCTGAGGAAGTCTATACTTTTATGGATAGTTTCTACAGGAATTTTGGAGTAAATCCTGGACGTTCAGGATATGATCTGTGTATGGAAACCGGAGAACTAGTGGATAGTACCCGAGAAATGCTGACGGGATTTTTTAACGGAAAAGACCCGAGTAGACTTTGTTTTTCTTATAACTCTACTGACGCCTTAAACCTCGTTATAAACGGAATCCTTAAAGGGGGCGATCATGCGATAACAACCACGATTGAACACAATTCGGTGTTAAGGCCGCTTTATCACTTGTATAAATACAACGGCGTTGAAGTCGATTATATTCCTTTTGATAGAAAGGGATTTGTCGATCCTGATGAGTTCCCAAAGAAATTCAAGAAAAACACTAAACTTGTCATTGTTAACCATGCCTCCAACGTGATTGGGACCATTCAGCCTATAAAAGAGATCGGGAAACACTGCAGGGGGAATGGAATACCCTTTGCCATTGATGCTTCGCAATCGGCAGGAAAAATCCCTATTGATATCGAGGAGATGAATGTGGACGTAGTTGTTTTCACCGGCCACAAGTCTCTCCTTGGTCCAACGGGGATTGGCGGCCTTTATGTCAGAGAAGGAATTGAGATAAGGCATACCCGAGCAGGAGGGACGGGAGTTCGTTCTGCAGTCCGCACGCATCTGGAAGAGTATCCCTACAGGCTCGAATACGGCACCTTGAATGTTCTTGGAGTGGCAGGACTTCACGCAGGGTTGAAATGGATAGAAAAGAAAGGATTGAATAATATTCATGAGCAAGAAATGAAACTAACAGCCATGCTAAGGGATGGGCTTAATGATGTCGAAGATGTGAACCTGTACTGCCAGGATGATTTGACCGATCATATAAGCATTTTTCTGTTTAATATTGATGGTTTAGAAGCCCTGAATGCAGCCACTATTCTTGATGTGGACTACAACATAGCCTGCCGATCAGGCCTTCATTGTGCCCCGCTCGCCCATGAGCAACTAGGGACGGATAAAATTCGGGGAGCAGTTAGATTCGGCATTGGCCCTTTTAATACTGAAGCCCAGATAAGAATAGCGGTAGGGGCAGTAAGAGAGACTGCAAAATCAAGAAAATAATAAGGCAAAGAAAAAATACTGTTTCTGGTTTTTCCTCTTGCTTTTTGTGGGGAATTAGCTTTTTATAATTAAGAACAACCTCTTAGCTATTCCTCATAGCAAGGTTCAAGGACACAGCATCTAGCTGCTCCTTTCTTGCATTCCTCGCGCCTCTCTGGTCTTTCTAACGTGCAGCAGTGGATGGTGCAGACTTCAGGACTGTGATGGAAGAGTTCGGTGCTTAAATACTTCATTCCTGAGTCAGGAATGACTGTTACGATAGTTTTTTCCTCCCGAAGTTCTCTGGCTACCTTAAGGCTGGCAAACGTGTTCGCCCCTGCAGAGTATCCTGCGAAAATGCCTTCGAGGCGGGCTAGGCGGCAAGCGGTCGCTTTTGCCTCTATGTCCGATACTTTTATTATTCCGTCGCAATCTTCGTGCTGGTAAAGATCAGGAATGAATCCTTCGCCTATCCCCTGGATTCTGTGGTAGCCAGGGCATTCTCCAGATATAACAGCTGAATCGGCGGGTTCAACCACATATATTTTTGTGCTTGGATTTTTCTCCTTTAGGCCCTTGCTTACTCCCATAGCGGTCCCAGAAGTCCCTACTCCGGCGATAAAGATATCTATTTTGCCGTTTGTTGCGTCCCAGATCTCCTCTGAGGTTGTAATCTGGTGAGCAAGCGTATTAGCAGGATTAGAAAATTGATTGGGCATGAAATGGTTTGGTTTTGAGGCCAGCTCCTCTGCCTTGGCCAAAGTGGCTTCCACATCTTCCTTGGTGAAAGTTCCTGGTTCAGCTTTACTATGGCTGCCTACTAGGACGATTTCAGCCCCAAAAGCAGCCATCATGTCTTTTCGCTCCTGGCTCATTTGTTCAGGCATAACAGCAATCATGCGATAGCCTTTCAAAGCGCAGACCAGGGCAAGGCTTGTCCCTGTGTTCCCGCTTGTCGGTTCCACGATGCTATCCCCTCTTTTTATTATCCCCTGTCGCTCAGACTCTTCTATCATGGAGAGGGCAATCCTGTCTTTAACACTTCCGCTCGGATTGTAATATTCCAGCTTTGCCAATATCGTCGCCTTAATGTCCTTTTTTATTCTGTTAAGGCGGACTAAGGGGGTATGCCCTATCAAATCTAATACGCTATCATATATTTTCATGGAAAATGCTCCTTATTTCAGTTGATTATCAGAGCAACTGCTGCGATCTCGCAGATAGTCATAGCCTCGACTCCCAGCTTATAGTGCTTGTTAAGTTCCATAAGTTGATCAATACAATTGTGACAGGGGGCTGCGACGATCTTGGCGCCGGTTTTTCTGATTTGATCTGCTTTTATTTGGCCTACCTGAAGTCGCTTCTGGCTGAAACGGGTCATAGCCAGTTGACCGCCTCCTCCCCCGCAACAAAAATTCTTTTCCCTGTTGGGCTTCATCTCGATAAAATGAGAAACAGCATGTTTAAGTGTAAATCTCTGCTCTTCCACTATTCCTCCAAGGCGTACCTGATTGCAGGGATCATGCAGAGTGACAGGCTCAGAGTTGCGGGATGGGTCGAGTTTAATTCGACCCTGCCGGATATAGTCTGCAACAATCTCAAGGATACTCTTGACTTCAAAATCATGCTTCTTGTTTAACCATTCTGGGGCTTCCCATCTGGCAGAGCTAAAGCCATGGCCACATTCTGCGAGAACAAGCGTCTTACAGCCCAATTTTTCCATAGACTGGACAAGCCTTCTTGACATTGTTGCAGCAGCTTCGTCATTCCCTGCGAAATAGCCATAATTGGTAACATCGTAGTTATCACTGGACAAGGTCCAGCTCTCCCCTGCTGCATAAAGTATTTTGCCTACGGCTAGAATAGAAAGGGGAAAAAACATGGGCTCTCGAGGATTGATTGCGTAAAAAATCCTGGCTCCTTTTTTATCCATCGGAAGCCTGGCCTGTTTGTCCCCTACTTCATCCTGGAGCTCTTCTTCTAACCATTCTACTGTCTCAATCCAGTCCTTCCTCGGGATGCCCATGTTATTCCCTTTCTCCAGAGCAGTATCGACCGTAGACTGGAGGCCAGGAGGAACAACGCCGATTGACGCCAGGGCACTTCTTGCTTTCCTTATAAGAAGATGAATATTTATGCCCAGGGAACAATTCAAGGAACATCTGCCGCACATCGTGCACCTTCCAAAAAGGGAGTCAACCCATTCTTTCACCATTGCCTGATTGAATTCTTTCGCCCCTGTCCAGCCGGGAATGTTTTTCCCGACGAAGCTAAAGTATTTTTTAAATATTCCTTGGGCCAGGTTTAATTTATACGCGGGCAGAGATTGAACATCCTTATCGGCTAAAAAATAATGACAGGAATCAGCACATAAGCCGCAATGGACGCAAGAATTGAGGTAAGCGGCATACTCTTGGCTCAGCTTATCTCGAAAAACCTGAAGAGCCTTCACCAGGTCTTCTGGCTTTACTTGTTTTATCTTTTCTTCCAAGAGGTCCTTTTTCAAAGCTTTCTCACTCACGGAATTGGAATTTGATACTCACCATGTTTAGGTTTCAATATTCATACCTTACGTTTTATGTGCTTTTGGAGGGAGAACACCCCTCCTGCCATAAAAAAGCCCAAAGAGAATTCTGGTGTAAAAAAAGAAGAAACAGTGGCGAATTTTTCCTACTGGGATATATAAAAACATCACCATAGCCAGCATGAAATATAGTGGAGTTACCCTTGCAGAATAAGTATGGACAAGGGCGGAGATCAAGAAGAGGTCTACAATGATGTTTGCCGCGAAATCGTCCGGACAACTTATTCTTCTTATATGAGGTAATAAGATTCTTTTTAAAAGGAGAATAAGGCCGCCCATTGATCCCAGAATTAACAGAAGCCGCAGAATAGAAATAGAAAGAACGGATAATTCTAAGGAAAAAATGAGGGCAAGAAGATAGAATAAAGATGTAAATACGCCAGCATGATAAAAAATTCCAGCAAAGTACGAGGGAAGGTGCTTGCCTGAGCTTTCTTTCTCCCAGGGCAACAATCCTCGTCCGAAAGCATAAAAAATTCCCTTTTTTGCATTACATCGAGGCTTTGCATAAAGAGGCTTTTTACCGAAGGAGAAGGTCTTCAGAACAAGGAAGGAAAGAGCTAGAAAAGAAAAAAGAAAAGAGACGATGATTCCAAATCTTAATAAAGAGAGCATTGAGGTTTTTCCCTCCTAAAGACAGATAACAGAGAAAGCATAGAATTCTTCTTCCTAAACGCAGCCATCGGGTTTGGGAAGACCGGCGACCTTGCAGGCTCCTCTTGCAGGGCCCGAAGGGAAGAGTTCAAAGATGTATCTTAACTGAAAACCTGTATTTTTACAGAGCTTTCGAACCATAGGGGCCAATTTCTTTTCAAGATAATAGTTTCGGATATAGTTAATTACCGCCCAATGGTCATCCGTCAAATTTTCTATCCCTTCTTCTTTGGCTATAAGCTCGGCTACTTCCTTGGCCCAATCCTCATGATTAGCTAAAAATCCTTCTTCATTGACTTCTATCTTTTTCCCTTTTACCTCGATAAAAGGCATTACCGACTCCTCATCATTTTCTTCTTTAAAACGAGGTATTATAGCATATCAAAGATGCATGTTTTAAATTATTTCTTAAAAGCGGGAGGAAGCAATTTAAACTTCACTTTTATTATTAGCTCGTTACGGCTATACTAATTGTTCGGATTTAAGAAAGGAGGATTGATAAATATGAAAAAACATCTTAATTGGATGTTATCCATTAGCTTGCTTCTTATAGTCGCCTCAGCTCTAACCTACACTATTCATTATTTCATTTTTCGGGACGCGCATCACATCTTCATCTATATGATAGGAGATATTGGATTTCTTTTTCTTGATGTGCTTCTTGTAATCTTTCTCATCGAGAGGTTGCTTTCTAGAAGAGAAAAACGGTCTATCATGAACAAGCTAAATATGGTTATCGGGACCTTTTTAAGCGAAGTCGGGCTGGAGCTGCTCAGGAAGTTTTCCAATTTTGTCGTTAACTCTCAAAATTTAGAGCGACGACTGGAAATGAACACAAACTGGGAAAAGAAAGATTTTAAAAAAGCAATGGCTGCTGTCCAGAAATTTCCTTTCGAGATTAAAATAGATAAAGCTAGCCTCTCTGAAATTCGGAAATTCCTTACCAGTAAACGTTCTTTTTTGATGCGCCTCCTTGAAAATCCCAACCTGTTTGAGCACGAACGTTTTACTGATTTGCTCTGGGCTGTTTTCCATTTGACAGAAGAGCTGGTATTTAGAGGAGATCTATTGGAAGACCTTCCAGATTCTGATTATGAGCATTTAAACATAGACCTTCAGCGTGCATATTCGCAGCTTACAATTGAATGGCTATCTTACACTTCCCATCTAAAAGAGAGCTATCCTTTTCTGTATTCGCTCGCAGCCAGAGTCAATCCGATGAATCCTCAAGCCTCGCCAGTTGTAAGCTGAAATTGAATGAATTTGGCTCATCGTTTTTGTTATTGAAGAAAAGGATTGCATCTTTTAAAATAATTCGATATGTCCGATAAAAATAATAAAAGGAGGACGGTATGGTTGAACGCCGATTAAGAGTTTTTTTCGTGGGCTTATTTGTCTTTTTGGGTTACTTTCTTCTGTTGTATTCCCAGGCAGAACTTTCTGTCAAAGACATTATAGAGAAAAACATCCAGGCAGCAGGAGGACACGAAGCGCTATCAAAGGTTAAGAATTATTCTTTCAAGCATGGTCTTAGAACCTATTATATGGCAGCTTCTGGACTTATGAAGCAAACAGAAGGTAAGGAACCTGTCATCACCGAGATCATACTCGTGGAAGAGGATAAGGTAAGAAGAAACTGCTTCAATAATATCACTGAATTGGCAGGATTGTTGAAATCTACTTACCAGTGTTTAGCCAAATTAAGAAGTGGATTATTCACCCTCGCTAATTTTAAGGGTCAGCTTGAGTTTAAAGGACAGAAGAAGTTTGGACCTGAAAACCTTTATATGGTTACGACTGACATAGGGAACTTAAAAGTTGAATTTTATCTTGACTCTGATGAATTCACCCTCAAGAGGTTGGTCTTTAAAGGTTTTGACGAGTCTCGAGGCAGATACGCAGTTAACCACGACTTTGGGCCGTATCAACAGATAGACGGAATCATGATTCCCTCTTCCTGGTATAGCTCCCAGGTAGGAACCCGAGGCAGCAATTTTGGAGTGTCTGATGTGAAAATAAATCCCTCCTTGGATAAAGACTTCTTCTCCAGTATCGATGTGAATGTCGGTGATGTGAAGATCGCTGAGGGAGCACTTAGCGGAAGTATCGTGGAATCCAGTTTCAGGCGAAACATGCTTCTGATATCAACCAACTGGACAGATAAATGCATAGAGGGAGCTGGATTTAAATCAAAAGATAAATTGATTCTTCAGATGGGCGATAGGGAGATTGAAATAGATTTTTATGAATCATTCCCGCCAAGAGAAACAATTGGACCTGGATCAAAATTCATGGTGCCGAACCGCAGTAGTAAAAATTATATCATTTACCTTATATCTCCCGAGTTCAAACAACTCTTGGAAGAACTAGAACCCCTACTGCCAATCCGAGTGAAAAAAATTAAATGAAAAAAGGAGAAATAACGTCGCGTAGGGGCTTGATTTATCAAGCCCGCATTTTTTAGTAAAATTCTAAAACAAAGGAGAAAATTATGGCGAATGTAAGTCGACGCAATTTTTTTAAAACTGTAACTTCTGGAGTGTTAGGCATCAGTCTTGCAAAAAACTTAAAGCCAAGTTCATTGAACGCAGGGGGTACCCAAAGCGAGTCCTCTCCGCTTAAGATTCAGAAATATAATAATCTGGGAAAGACGGGAATTAAAGTCCCAGATGTTAGCTGTGGCGCAATATCTTTCTTTGAGCCGAATGTTTTAAGGTATGCTTATGAATTAGGAGTGACTTATTTTGACACAGCAGAAGGATATATGCGTACACAGAGTGAGACGTTTATCGGACAAGCTCTTAAGGAAATAAGAGACAAGATAACAATTACGACCAAACATCCTTATTCTTCACGAATGCAAATAACAAAAGAAAATGTCATTAAAAGGTTGGAGGCGAGTCTAAAGCGAATGCAGACAGATTATATCGATATTGCCATGGTTCATCAGGCTAATGACTTGGCCATTCTCAAAAATGAAGAAATCCAGGCTGCCTATGCTCAAATGAAAGAAGCAGGAAAAATTCGGTTCACGGGCTTTTCTACCCACAATCCGACACTCACTTTGAAGCAGGCGCTCGACAATGATTTTGCTCAGGTTATTCTTTTCATCTACAATCACATGGAAGGCAAAGAGATCGAGCCTCTCATCGAGCAGGTTCACCAACAAGGGATCGGAACAGTTGCCATGAAGGTCTTTGCCGGCGGAAAGCACGGTAATCTGAAATCTCTTATCTCCCAGGAAGTTAGCTATCCTCAGGCGGCAATTCGCTGGGTCATGAGCAATCCTAACATTGACTGCTGCATCCCCACCATGAGCAGCTATTCCCATGTCGAGGAATATGTGTCTGCATCCGGAAAGCCATTAACCAGGGCTGATTTAAAAATGATTGCCGCCTATCAGCGCCAGGCTAATAATCAATACTGCAGGGTTAGCTGTCAGGGCTGTGTATCTTCTTGTCCGGATAGTGTTGCTGTTAACGATGTCCTCCGTTACAAAATGTATTTTGAGGACTATAGGATGGAAAGTGAGGCGATGCGCTATTATGCTGAGATGAGAGAGAGTAAGAAGCCTCTTAATTGCAGCAACTGCTCTGGATACTGTGAAAAAACCTGCCCATTCGGCCTTAAGGTAAAAAGCAAGCTTGTTCATGCCCACGAAATTTTATCTGGGTGATAAATAGAGCAGGTTTCAAAATTTGTGAGATAATAAATAAGAAATTCTGATTAAGGAGGGGAATCATGCCTAAATATTCTCTTTTTATCATCGGTTTTGTGTTCATTTTTATGGCAGTAGTGGCAGCTCATGGGGAGTTTGAAGCGGATATTATCACTACAACCAAGGGAGATCTGAAGATCATGTTCATAGGCCATGGAACATTGATGTTCACCTTTGATGGCAAAGTTATTCATGTGGACCCTGTCAGCAGAGAGGCTGATTATTCGAAGCTTCCTAAAGCAGATCTAATTCTTGTAACCCATGAGCACGGCGATCACCTCGATACTAAGGCTATTGACATTATCCGCCAAGAAAAGACTGACTTAATCCTGACGGAAAAATGCGCGGGAAAAGCTAAAGGTGGCATTATAATGAAAAACGGTGATGTTAAAACCGTTCAGGGATTTAAGATCGAAGCTGTCCCTGCCTACAACATCCTCCATAAGCGAGGAAGTGGCGCTCCTTTCCATCCTAAAGGAATGGGCAATGGCTACGTGATTGCCTTTGCTGACAAGAGAATTTATGTGGCCGGAGATACAGAGAATACGACAGAGATGAAAGCGTTGAAGAACATCGATATCGCTTTCTTACCCATGAATCTTCCTTATACAATGACTCCGGAAATGGTGGCTGATGCAGCAAAAGCTTTTAAGCCTAGGATACTCTATCCCTATCACTACGGAAATACAGATACCTCAAGGATTGTAGAGCTACTGAAAGATGTCAAAGAGATTGAGGTCCGCATAAGAAAAATGTGATATAGAATCATCCATTAATATTTTCATCTGGTATTAAAAAGCAAGGTAGATTTGATAAATAAAGTTCCAAAATATAAAAAAGGTGGGTTTGATAAATCAAACCCCTACAGATGAATCAAGCCCCTGCAGAAGGTAAACCGTCAGTTACAACAAACCAGGTGTAACCATCCAGGCTAATTTCCAAGTATCAGTGTGTTCTAAACAGACAACTCCAGAATTCTTAAAAGAGATAAGCTGATTTGTCTCTGAACCAGAGAGAAGCAGAGATGCTAATTTCTGCAAAAAGGGTAGATGCCCTATAATCATCAAATTTTTGTTTAAGGACTCTATCTCTTTGGGGAGGATTTCTACCGAATCCAAAGGATTTAAATCGTCTCTTTCTTGAATTTCTGAACATGAAATGGAATTAACAATTATTTGAGCTGTTTGAGCTGCTCGCATTTTTGGGCTGTGCCACACAGCATCAACTTCTATATTTTTTGCCTTGAGGAATTCTGCTATCCCTTGAGTTTCATCTTTTCCCTCCGGGCTTAAAGATTTTTCAGGGTCTTTCTCTTCAGGCAAGGCTATTCCGTGCTGAATCAAAAAGAGTTTCATGCAATCACCTCCTCAAATGAAATAAAAAAAGGTGGGTTTGATGAATCAAATCCCTACCTAATATGAAATAAATTTCAAAAAAAATATATAAGGTGGGTTTGATAAATCAAACCCCTACAAAAACTATCAGGCCCCTACATATTTTAACAGAGCAAATAAGATTTAATAGAGCAAATAAGGTCTTCTCAGTTCAGAAAAGTTATCTAATTCTTGTCGATAGCTCTTTATTATATCCTTAACATCACTCCCCTTTTCGATGGCTTGTCTTACTTTTGATGTTCCCATTATTTTATCGAAGTATTCATCATGGAATTTAAAATGGCTGGGATACATATTCATCACTGTTTTTATTATGTAAAGAGAAGTTTCAAACGATCTGTACTTTTCTCTGTCGGTGACATGTATTTGAGCTCCCCCACATACCTCTCCCTTGTACTTTGAAAATACGGGGGAAAACCAGGCTTCTCTGAACTTTATTCCCTCAAGGCTGAGTTCATTGAGTTTTTTCTCTAATTTATGGCCGTCGATCCAGGGGGCTCCAAAAATCTCAAACGGCTTTGTCGTGCCTCGCCCCTCAGATATGTTTGTTCCTTCTAAAAACACCTGTCCTGGATAAACAATTGCGGTATCCAGAGTAGGCATGTTTGGCGAGGGAATGACCCATGGCAGAGACGTCTCATCATACCACATCTTCCTCTCCCAGCCTTGCATAGGAATAACCTTTAGGTTGACCTTTTTCTCTAAGAATTTAGCATTAAAATATTCTGCGAGCTCCCCGGCGGTCATCCCATGTCTTACAGGTATAGGAAAGAGGCCGACAAAGGAGCTGTACTCCGGATATTCCAGGAGCGGGCCTTCCAAATCTTTGCCGTTTATGGGATTCGGCCTATCTAAGACTATAAAATCAACGTCGTTCTCAGCGCAGGTCTGCATACAGTAGGCCATTGTCGCAATGTAAGTGTAAATTCTCGTGCCTACATCCTGAATATCAAATATCAAAACATCTGCGCTCTCAACCATTGAGGTTTCAAGAACTTTCCCAGCGCTGACGGTGTCAAAAGAACGCATGTATTCATCGATGTTTTTAAGCATTCCTGCTTCGGGTTTTCTTGATTGTCCGTATAAGCTGAAGACAGGGATGTTATATTTATCATCGATATAGAAGGAAACATATTCACCGGCCTGGGCATTTCCTCTTACTCCGTGCTCGGGCCCATACAAAGCAACAAGGTTTATTTCTTGGTTATCATGAAAAAGACCAATTGCACTTTTTAAATTGCTGTCTACGCCGGTCGGATTTGTTATTAAGCCCACTCTTTTTCCTTTCACCAAATCTAAGTGGCTCTTGAGAAAGACCTCAATCCCGGGTATAACGTTTTTTTGCTCATAGGGAAGAACGATATCTTCTTCGTTCTTACAGGCGGGCGTTAAGATTATGATTGCTATAGCCAGGATGGAAATGACTGCTGTGGATTTTGGAATCTTTTTGACAAATTTTTTATTCCTTGTTTCTCTCATTTTCCTTCCCTCGCTAGGAAATTCATTACCTCTATTTGATAACATAATGAAACTTAAGCGACTATACAATAAAAATTTCCTAAATTTTTCGGCTAATATAACTGACAGCATTAGAGGTTTTATATATCTTTTTAGGGTTCAGAGCAAAAAGACCGGGAATCTTAACAAACCTTTTACAAACTTTTAACATATTTTTGACAACTTTTCCTTTGTCAAAGCCTAGATTATTAGAGAAATATGAGTAACTGATTAAATAAGTAAATAACAAATGAAGCAAAGTCGAATTTTAAAAAGGAGGGAAATGAAATGAAAAAACTGGTTATATTTTTAATTCTCGTTGTTTTCTCAATGCCTGTTTATGCTCAGGATGAGTCATCATTTTTAGAAAACTTCTCACTAATAAGGGATTCAGGAGATGATAATCAGGCGCTTTGTAACTCGATGATCTTAGTTCCGACCAATTATCTCTTTCTCCACGAGACTAAAGGATACTCAAAACGGCATCGAGCATTTCAAATATTTAGATCTCAACGCTCCTCAGATCAGACTTCACTCTCAAGGGTTACTACTGTTAGAGACGGATGGCAGAATTTAGGAAATAAATACGATCTTATATATGGACAAATCTATAGACAAGAGCAGAACATAAATTCTGAGGAAAAAACAGAACCTCTGGCTGAAGGCTACTTGAAGCGATTGGCGCATAGGTCTAAAAAAAGCAGGAAAACGTGGGGAACCATATGGTTGATTGGTGGAGGGGTTTATTTGGGATTAGGTGTTGCGTTGTTATCTTCAGAGGATGAGGGAGATTGGATTGATCTTTCAGATCTTGTCGGTGCTGTGGCAATAGCGTCAGGAGCAGGAATGGCGGGAATTGGAATCTATAAATGGGCTGTTCCGAGCGGTGCGGAAAGGGAATTTGATGATGTGCTGAACATCTCAGGTGCTGAGCATAGAGAAAGGGCTAGCCACGAAGCTCTATCATCTCTCGCTGCCAGAGGTCGGAGAAGGCGGATTTTTTGGGGCATAATATGGACAGGTCTCTCAGCCCTTACTCTTTTTAGTGAAGGAGGAAGTGCTCTTATTGCAGCAGAATATGGAGCTTTTGCGGTATATAATATTATGATAAAGAGTCGAGCGGAAAGAGCCTTTCAAAGTTACCTGAAAGAGAAAGAGTTCCAGAATAGATTAGAGTTCCGCGTTGGTATTTTGCCTTATGGCGGGGCAAAGGTAGAGCTCGCCTACTCCTTTTGATGAGTTTTTTAGTCTTAAGGGGTAACTTTTTTACCAGCTATATTTTGATTCCCACAATAACTACCAGTGACTTTGTTTTTATTGATACACCTGGAGCTGGGTCTTTTAGTATATTGGCAACCCCAAGATGGTACCTTCCTTCAAAATATAGAGAGGCACCTGGCATCGACATCTCGTAACCTGCACCAAAGATAAGTCCGTAATCGAAGCTCTTAGTAGTATCTTTTACATCTACATCGTCTAATTTATGAGTAAGAATATACGAAAATTCACCGCCACCCATAACATAAGGAGATGGACCTGGAAGAATCTTGACTTTGACCAGAGCCGGAACGCTAATCACATCTAAAACATAATCAGCTTCAGCGCCGGCTTCATCACGTTTACTTCCTTTTCGGAAGTATAATCCTTCAATTTCAAGAGATATGTGTGGAACCGAAAAAAGCTCAATTCCACCGCCAATAAGAAATGCAGTTTTATTTTTCCACTCAATTCCAGCTACATCAGGCTCTACGGCATACTTTGAGAGATGCCCTCCAACCATTACCTTGAATCCATACGCGTGGGTTGCAGAAACAAGGATTACAGCTAAAAAGACTAGTAAAAATTTTCTCATCTTTACCTCCAACTTGTTACTATTTGAGAATATTCCTCCTTATTCCCTGATCTGCTCGACCATTATATAGTAAACATAACTCCTACTGTTACGGAATTATACTTTCCGATATTATAATCAGCGTTAAAGTTAAATATGAGCAAGCGGACGCTGAGGCCGAGAGTTAGACGGCTCTTGTTTTCTCCTTCTAGTTTAAAAGCTATGGGTATGACCTGCTCATCTATCGTTCCCTCATCCAAAATAAAATCATATGTAATATCTATGTTAGATTTCTCTAACATGAATCCAGCATAGGGAGTAATATTTAAGGGCCCGAGGCCTAATCTTTTGCTTGCATTTAATCCGAATGCGGTCGTTGTAGCCTCAAAAAGTGTTCCAACCTTAAGGGTTTGGGTAAAAAATCCTACTGCAACATCCACCGGAAGAGGAGTTGGAAGCAGCACCCCTGGATTATGCTGGATGCCAAAACCAAAATATTCAAACTTTCCGATGTCCTCATCGATAGTAATACTCGGTAAATAGCGGAATGTGGCCCTTGTTCCAAAAACCGTGCCTACACTTAATTGAGATGCTATAAGGGGAAGAAAAGAAAGGTCAGAAATGGCTTTAAAGCCACCAATCTCAAGGGTTGTCACATCCGAAGGGACAGATATTGTTATTGTTGCTGGTTCTCCAGGGGCACCATATAAAGGATTATCAATTACGATATCCTCTCCTGCGAACTCTATTTCGATATAATCCTCTGGGTCACCGATTACTGTTGCACCAGATATTCCCACAGTAATTTCTCTGCCCGTGATTGCATCAATCAAATCTGCTTCTATTTGGGCTCGGAATGGTTCCAATGTTGGGTCCAAACTTATGTCTGTTATTATATCTGCTGCCTGGCTCGCACTGAACTGAAAGCCTCCCCTTGTGTCAAAACTCAGGTATTCCGGATCATCTGGATAAAAAGTTCCCATCCCTACAACACCGACTTCTATATTCAAACCAAAGATCTTTGAACTGGGCACCTTGTGAAACCAACCTCCGTTCAAATTCATTCCAAACGCTGTGACAATTGGAGCAACGTACTTTGTTGCAGCATCCTCCGAAAGGCCTTGTAAAAATTCTTCTAGATCCTCGCCGTCGTTGTTTTGTGCTGATGCGGTTGGAGTAAATGCGAAAAAAAACGCAACCAAGGTAAATGTGGCTATTAATCCGGGAAGAGAAGTTAAATTTCGTTTCATTTTAATTCCTCCATTTTGTTTTTTTATTTCTTCTTAAGTCCTAAAATATATAGATATAATATTCCTTGTCAAACAATTTTTATTATAGGGCCTTGCGCTTTTAGAATAAGAAGGCATTTTTCAATCTTCACTAGTCCATTAATAAAAAGTAATGTCTATATGTATTTTTTTCAGTAAGTAGAAAGAATAAACAATATTAGTTAAAAAAGTAAATAACCTTGCGAGGTGGTTTGCGAGGTGAATTTTTATCACCCTTTAAAGCAAATAAAAAATAAAGACAAACCTTAAATTTCTGCTTCTGATGAGCAAGTAGTGCAGTTTCTGCCGCTTTTCTTGGAGCGATAAAGGCAGTTATCTGCAGCATCTATAAAATCTTCGTAACTTCCGAAAAGGCTATTCTCGTCTAAAGTGGCAATTCCAATACTTACAGTAATATTTATTGCATCACCTTCAAATATAAAAGGTGTTTTAGCAATTTTTTCCCTTATCCTCTCTGCGCAGACGACAGCTCCATCTTCGCCGCCCCCAGGAAGAATCACCACAAATTCCTCCCCTCCATAGCGAGCGACGATGTCTTCGTCCCTGGTCATGCTAGCAAAAACCTCTGAAATTTTCCCAAGGACAAAGTCTCCTGCTAAATGACCATAAGTATCGTTTATTTTTTTGAAGAAATCTAAGTCAATCATCATCATGGAAAGCTCAGTTTTATTACGCTTGGCAAGGCTGAATTCCTGCTTCAAACGCTCGGTGAAATATCTTTTATTGTAGACATTGGTTACTGGATCCATGACGCCCATACGGTATAGCTCATCATGAAACACCTTTTCGCTTTCATCAGATAGTATGAATTTAAAGACGGTAGAAGAGCTTATCTGGATCTTGTCTCCATCCTTGAGAACATGCTTGATAATTCGTTTGTTGTTGACAAAAGTACCGTTTGTGCTTCCCAAATCCTTAATAGTCGCCTTTTCACCTTCTAATCGAATCTCTGAGTGTTCTCGGGAGACACCAGCATCCTTGAGTGGGATGTCTGCCTGGGGGCTGCGACCGATAACAGTTTTTCCTTGTGTCAGGGTACAAAGCTTGCCTAATAGTTGTCCTTTCAAAAAAAGGATGTAGGCGTTTTTGGACTGCAGCTCGACTATTTCAAATATGGGTTTCGTAATTGTTTCATCTATATTTCTTAGCTTGTCTTTTTTCTTTTTAGCCACCACGCTTTACCTTATGAGAATTGATAGTGATCTCAGTAGATAATTAATAGGATGGAAATTTGATTTTTTTATCGACGAAATGTCCCGCTTTTTATTCTTGACGTTCTTCATATATATTTCTCATAACTCTTAGCATAGAGAAGAATGGTTGTCAATTGAGAGTGAAAATTTTTTAAACTAGGAATAATCTAGACATTAAAAAGAAAAAAATGTGATTCATTCTCCATTTCAAATATTAAGGAAGATTTTGTTTATACTCGCTTTATTCCGAAAGTGAAGCTTAAATAAAGGAAAGACTATCTAGTGTAAATAGTGGCTCCTCGGGTAGGACTCGAACCTACAACCTAGTGGTTAACAGCCACCCGCTCTGC
>WVZK01000008.1:0-1893 GCA_011772475.1 Candidatus Aminicenantota bacterium
TGCCGTCTCATTGATCACCACTGCATTTTCATCCGAGGGATATTCTTCGGAAAAACTCCTTCCTTGGATTATCTCCATATTCAACGTCTCGATAAAATCGTATCCTGTGGAAGTAGCATGAAAAACCTTGATATCCTCTGGATCTTTCCCTTCCCAGGTGATGTAATCTAACGTCAANNTAACGTCAATATCACTCCATATGTGGGGATGTTTGAGGATGCCGCCACATTTCTGATGCCTGTATTCTTTAATAATTCAATTTTTAGCGGGTCATACTTCTCGACTTGTTCACTTCGTAACGGGAGATAAACCACCTGCTCTTTATCCAATCCCAACTTCCTGCTTCTCATGTAGTCAACCTGGTTGGAGACAAGGACTGTACAAATTATGAGAAGAATAGACAAAGAAAATTGAGAAACCACGAGTATCTTCCGGAATAAATAACCACGCCCATCGGTTTTTAATCTCCCTTTCAAGATTTTTACGGGTCGAAGGGAAGACAGAAACAAGGAGGGGTAGGTACCGGAGAGAAATCCGGTAACCAGAGTCATGGCGATAATGGCCAGCAGAACGTTTATGTTACTGGAAAATCCCAGGTCGAGTGGTTTTCCGGATAAATTTCTGAATGCGGGGAGAAATATTTCGACCAGGACAAAAGCTAGGATGAGAGACAGTAAAGCCATAAGGACGGATTCAAAGAAGAATTGTCCTATAAGTTGCGGGCGTCTGGCGCCAACAACCTTTCTTAAACCGACTTCTTTGGCTCGGTTTGATGATCGAGCAGTAGCAAGATTCATGAAGTTTATGCACGCAATGATCAGGACAAAAAGTGCGACGACAGAGAAGATATAAACATACTTGATATTTCCCTGGCCTTCGATACCGAACCGAATATGAGAAGAATACAGATGAATATCTTTCAAAGGCTGGAGATAAAGGAGGTCTTTTGATTGTGCGACGTGTTTTATAATAAAGTCTTTGATTTTGTGATTGAGCTCCTGTACGGAAGCGTTCTTTTTGAGCAGGACATAGGTTGCAAAGCCACTGAGTGTCCAGTTATCCAACACGGCCCACTCTTTTTCGAAATCTTCTATCCTGATAAAGGGGGCCAAAAAATCAAATTTAAGGTGAGAATTATGGGGAACATTCTTCATGATGCCTGTCACAGTGAAGTCATGTTCATTATTGAGGTTGAGAGTTTTTCCGAGCGGATTTTCTGAACCAAAATATTTTGTTGCCATTTCCTCTGTTATGACGAGTGAGTTCGGGCTGGATAGGACACTTGCGGGATCACCTTGCAATAGAGGAAAGGTAAACATCTCGAAAAAATCAGGATCTGTCAGGCAAATCTTAGTTTCCAGGAGACTTTTCTCTCTGTATTTGACCAGTTGACCTCTTCGCAAACGGGTGAAGCGTGCGGCTTTGATTATTTCCGGATAGTTCTCTTTAAGGGCTGGAGCCAGAGGAGCAGACACAGACCAGTAATAGGTGGCCGGCACTGTTTTTTGGTATTCTTTGACGGCTCTATAAAGGTCATCCGCCTTGGCATGGAACCTATCATAGCTGAGTTCATCCTGGACCCAAAGAAGGATCATAATGCAGCAGGCTAATCCCACGGCGAGTCCAATGATATTGATAAAGGAATAGCCCTTATATCTTTTAATATTCCGCCATGTGACTTTCAAATAATTCCAGAACACTGCTTTTCACCTCGTTTCATTCATACCTTAAGCTATCCACTGGATTGGCTGTGGCGGCTTTAATAGACTGGTAGCTGACTGTGAGAAGAGCAATGATGAGAGTCAGTACTCCTGAAATACAGTAGACGAGGGGTCCGATGCTGACCTTGTAGGCAAAATCCCGGAGCCACTGACTCATCACCAAGTAGGCAAC
>WVZK01000008.1:1961-11541 GCA_011772475.1 Candidatus Aminicenantota bacterium
GTCTTCTGCTCCGCCGTGTATGCCGCCAGCCCGAGCAATCCCAAACAGGAGATTACTATAGAGAGCAGACTGAACACGTTGAAAAGCCGTCCAAGCTGATGTTCAGACATATACTGCCGATTATAAGCCTCATCGTAAAACATGAGACGATAGGGATAACCCGGTACAGAAGTTTTAAATGTATTCTCTATTGCTCTAAGGGCATCCGGGACCCGGGTTCCGTCGATCTTGACGAAGATAAACTGGTGCCAGGGCCTGTACATCCGGAACACAAAAGGCCTCATGGCAGTGTGGAGGGTGCGATCATGAAAATCCTTGACAACCCCTATGACACGCGCCTTTCGAAAAGATTCTTCCCATGCCGGGTGAGCCATGTATATGCTTGTNNGAACTCAGGAGAAAAACTTCTCCCCTGGGTAATCTCCATATCAAAGGTTTTAAAAAAATCATAATCCACAACGGTGTAATCAACCGGAAGCCGGTTATCACTGGGATTTTCTTCCCAATCTATGGAAATGCTCTCGCCGACCCAGGTGGGTCCCTGAGCTGCTGAGGTGACACTCTTTATCCCCGGCTTTGTTTGAAGCTTGTCTTTAAAGGATTCAAACCGCGGCCTCAGCTCGGGGTTGTTTAAGAGGATAACCACATTTTCCCTATTAAGACCGATGTCAAGGCTTTGAATATAATTCAGCTGCCTGGAAACAATCAAAGTGCAGGTGATGAGACTCACAGAGATTGCAAACTGAAAAACGATGAGTATTTTTCTGACAGCCGACCCTCGATTCCCGAATTTTAATTGACTTTTCAGAGTGTTTATCGGTTTGAATGACGAGAGGAAGAGTGCAGGATAGCTTCCCGCCAGCAAGCCGACCACTAAAGTCGTAAGGAGAAGAGTCAGGATTACAGATAAGTTGGCAAGAGACAGGAACGCTAAAGACTTGCCTGTAAAGAGGTTAAACTGAGGGAGGAGAGCCTCTACCAATAACACTGCCAGGATCAGGGAAAAAAAGGCGATCACCAATGCTTCGCCCAAAAACTGTCTCATGATTTGCGACTTTAAAGCTCCTATGACCTTGCGCATCCCCACTTCTTTAGCCCGCTGGGCCGACCGGGCTGTAGTCAAGTTAATGAAATTGATACAGGCCATGATGAGAATGAAAAGCGCGATGACAGAGAAGACGTAGGCCTTTTTTATGCTTCCCGGAACACCGAATTCATAGAGATGGACTCTGGTCAGGGGTTGAAGCACCGGAGAATAGGTGACAACCGGATCAACATTCTTTTTATAAATGTCCGCAATCTTTGCGGTAAAAGCCGAGGCAGAAGCGTCCTTTCTCAAGAGAATGTAACAGGGCCCGACCCATTCCTCCCAGCGGGCCAGGCGATCCTCTCCCAGAAATTCAACCCGGATCATGAAATCGAACTGCATGTGGGAATTCGGAGGAATGTTCTCGATAACAGCGGTGACTGTGAAATTAGCCCCTTCTTGGGCTAAGTAGAGCACCTTGCCGATAGGGTCCTCTGTGCCGAAATACCTGAGGGCGGCGTCTTCTGTGAGAACAATGGCGTTCCTATCCGCAAGAGCTGTCTCTGCGTCGCCCTTTATGAACGGAAAGGAAAACATCCGGAAGAAACCAGGGTCGGCCATGTAGATCCTGTCCTCCTCAAAGCTTTTATCCCCGTGCTTAACGAGCGAGCTGTAGAAGAACCAGACGCGGGAGAACTCCTCGACTTCTGGATACAGGGATTTCAGAGCCGGAGCCAACGCATATGTGGGCGAAGGGATGAGATCTCCGCTACGAGTCTTGTTCAGGATCCTGTAAATCCGTTCCTTTTTTTGGTGGAATTGGTCGAAACTCAGCTCATCCCGCACCCAAAGTCCTATAAAGATGAAGCAGGTCATCCCGATAGTCAGGCCCATGATTTTGATGAACGAGTATCCTTTTTGGCGTGCGAGCTGGCGAAGAGCTATTTTTATATGGCTTATGATCAAGGTCAACCTCCACATCATTTCAACCAAAATGAATGGAAACAAACAATGATACACCTAACTTGCAAAAATTATGCCAATATTGCAATTGGGGTTTTTTACAGATATTTAACAAAATTTGTTCATTTTTGAACAATCTCTATCCGCATGCGAACACTAAAATTGGTGAAAGGCCCCATTCTCGCACCTTATTGATTTTTCCAGTCTATTCGTGTGTTTGATAAATCAAAGTCAGCATTTCAATTTGACTCTTTCCTCCTTAATTGATATTCTCTTGTCACGCAAGAGAATAAGGATTGTGGGTAATGAAATGTCCCAATTGTGACTTTGAAAATCCCGACGATTCTATTTATTGCAGTAAATGTTCTGCACCACTTAAGCACTCAGAGGAAATATCTCCCACAAAGACTCTCGAGACACCCGCGAAAGGATTAACCAAAGGAACTACTTTTGCCTCCAGGTACGAGGTCATAGAAGAACTCGGAAAAGGAGGCATGGGCAGAGTTTATAAGGCTTTGGATAAGGAGATTAATGAAGAAGTCGCCCTAAAACTCCTAAAAACTGAAATCGCCTCTGACGAGACAACAGTTGAGCGCTTCCGGAATGAGTTGAAATTTGCCCGCAAGATCGCTCACAAGAATGTTTGTAAGATGTATCACCTAGCAAAAGAGAAAGAAACTCCATACATCACCATGGAGTATGTTCCGGGCGAAGATCTTAAGAGCTTGGTAAAAAAGAAAGGGAAGTTAGCAGATGAGGAAGCAATATCAATAGCTAAGCTGGTGTGTGAAGGCTTGGTTGAGGCGCACAGGCTGGGTGTTGTGCATCGGGATTTGAAACCTCAGAATGTCATGATTGATAAAGAAGGCGATGTTAAGATCATGGATTTTGGCATAGCTCGCTCGGTTGAGGCACCTGGTGTTACAGTAACGGGAGTCATGATCGGGACGCCGGATTACATCTCCCCTGAGCAAGCAGAAGGAGAGGAGGCAGATCATCGCTCTGATATTTATTCATTGGGTGTTATCCTGTATGAGCTGGTGACAGGAAGCGTCCCTTTCAAAGGAGATACAGCACTTAGTGTCGCACTAAAACACAAGTCCAAGATACCTCCGGAACCGAGGAAGCTCAATCCTGAGATCTCAGAAAATCTTAGCCGATTGATAATGATATGCATGGAGAAAGATAAAGAGAGAAGGTATCAGACTGCGGTAGAGCTCCTATCAGAATTGGATAAAATTGAGAGGGGTATTCCCTTAGCATTGAGGATACCTTTAAAGAAAAAACTTGAAATCAAGTGGAAGAGTATTCTTCTCTACGGGGGAGTTCTTCTTCTCTTGGTTTTGGTCGTTGCAGGTGCAATCTATCTATTTATGGGACGTGCTGAAGCCATCGATTCAATTGCGGTCCTGCCGCTTGAGAACCTTACCGGCGACACCGAGAATGAGAATCTCGTTGACACGATTACGGACGAGTTGATCGGACAGTTGGCTCAGATTGGAGCGCTGAGGGTGATTTCCCGTCGGTCAGTGATGCGGTACAAAGAATCAGATAAGCCCCTGACAGAGATAGCCCAAGAGCTCAATGTGGATGCGCTGGTGGAAGGGACGGTGCAGCGGGTTGGCGACAGTATGCGTATTCGCGTGAACTTGATCGATGCTCTGCCTGAGGAGCGGAGCCTTTGGGCGCAGACATACGACCGGGCCATGAGCGATGTGTTGGTGATGTACAACGAAGTGGCGTGGTCGATTGCTAACGAGATCAAGGTGAAGCTGACACCGGAGGAGAAAGAACGTTTAGCACGCACTCGACAAGTCAATACTGAGACCTACAAGGCCTATCTTCGGGGGATGTTTTACGTGAACAAGTTCACACGAGCAGGATTCGAAAAGGGCTTGGCACACTTCCGCGAGGCAATCGAAAACGACCCAGCGGATCCCTTGCCGTACGTCGGGCTGGCGCTCGGTTACTGCATGATGGGTCATGGTGGCCCTGATTCTGCACTGGAGGCCTTCCCACTAGCCAAGGCCTACGCGCTCAAGGCCTTGGAACTGGATGAGACGCTAGCCGATGCCCATTCGGCTCTGGCTCAGACCAAACTCTATTACGAATGGGACTGGGAGGGTGCAGAAAAGGCATTCCAGCGTGCCCTGGAACTTGATCCCAATTCAGCCTCAGCTCAGCGCCATTATGCATGGTTTCTCAAGGCAATGGGACGGCATAATGAAGCCCTGGCAGGAATGAAACAAGCCAGAGAGCTGAATCCTCTTGCGCCTATCCTTCCTTCGGATATAGGATGGTTGTATTTCTCTGTGGGGCAATACGACCAGGCGATAGACGAAAACCGTAAGTCACTCGAATTGAATCCCAATTTCAGGCAAGCTTTTCATATATTGGGAAGAGCTTATTCAAGAAAGGGGATGCATGCCGAGGCCATCGAAGCGGTGAAGAAGGCTGGGGACCTCCCATGGATTGGATATACCTATGCGGCGGCCGGCCAGATGGATGAGGCACGGAAGATACAGATTGAAGCGGTAAAGGATAGCAAATCAAGTAGTCTTGATCTAGCCGCGCTTCATACTGCCCTAGGGGAAAAGGATGAGGCGATAAGATGGCTAGAAGTTGCTTATACGGAACGCGTAGACTATCTCCCCTGGCTCAGGGAGTATCCTTTTACCGAGCCTCTTCGCGACGATCCACGCTTCCAGGATATAGTGCGCCGCATGAAACTGCCGGAGTTGCGATAACCAGCAAATCCAACAGAAAGGCTGGGAGGAAAAAACCTTAGAGCATTACGAGAAATTCCTCGACTTCTGGAAAGACGCTGACCCTGGTATTGCTTAGGTTGGAGATGCTAGGAAGAGAGCTGCTGGGCTGAAGAGTCAGTAATTTTCTGCTTACCTTATTTATCCCATTTTTACCAATAGATTATTTATCTCTCGGTGACTCATCGTGACATCCGTCAAGATATAAACCGATGACCTTTCTGTACTTCTGAGATCAAAATATCACTACAGAATACAGGAATCCCGATTGATGGCGATTATTGGCATTGTGCTTCCTCTGAAGCTAATAACCAGGGACTTACGTTTTTGGAATTAAGGATGCCGGATATAGATTTTGTCGGTGATTTTCCAACCATCAGGGAATTTGAGCAGGAGCAAGTAGTCAGTAAATATTTGCTTATCGCCGCGGAAATTATTGATCTTCACTACGGCTGTATTTCCGGTGATATCAATCATCGGATATTCGAAACGGGTTTTCAGCTTAGGCGGATATTTCCCTTCGGCTTTATTCTTTGTTACTATTTCAATCCACTCGGAAATGGTCAGTACAGCAAGTTTGCCGCCTCTAATCCCTTTCAGGCTGAAGTCTTCGTGGAAGCCCTTTTTCATGGCTTCCGGATCGCCGATGTTGTTCACTCCATTAAGGTACGCATCCTCAATGACTTTGATGACAGCGGCTTTTTCATCATTGCTATCGGCTGCCCACAAAGTGCAGGCAAAAGCTACCAAAAGAACTAACACCAGTTTCTTAATCATTTGAACCTCCCTCTTTTTCATTATTTCTCCAAATTTTCTACCTAAGATTATAACAAAAGAAAAATTCTTGTACAAAAGGCTAGGGAGTAATAATTAGATTCCTATTTCACTACTAACTTTATTTGTAGGGGTTTGATGCATCAAGCCCTTCTTCTTGATTTTACCAATCTGTTTGTGATTAAAATGGGTACAGTTCCCATTATTATTGTAGAGGTTTGATTTATCAAACCCACCAATTCAATTAAATAATCAAAATGACAGGCTAATAATTACAAGAAAAAAGGGATAGTCCCCAGTTCCCAAAAAGTAAGCCCATCTTAAGGGAATGATTGCCCGTTCTTATTCAAAAGGTTATATAACCTATTTTTACCATATGAAGCCTTTTGCTGAGGATTAATTATTCTTTTTTATATTTTTCTGCTGTAACTTTATTGCCATTTTGATAGAGCAAAGTTGCTTTAATGTTGTAATGGTTATCTGTTTCAAACTTAATCCTAACAAATCCTGCTTTTTCTATTATAAACAAATTTTCAGACATAGGAATTAACTTTGAACTAAAACCAGGATATTCGATATATGATGAACTTTCTCTCAAATACAATGAACCATTTTCAATAAATATTTCAAAGTCTTTTGTATATTTACCAACATATTTTTTTATACTTTTAAAATCTAACTTATAGGGATCTTGTTTTGTTTTCACCCAATCTCTTATCCAGTTTAGACTATTGGTATTTTTTAGGTTATTGGATTTTTCAATCAATTTATCTATTGCATGCATATGAGCGGTAAAAAGAGCCCGATGTGCAGGCACTTCAATATCGGGTTTAACTCCATTACCTTCTATATCTATGTAAGTATTAGTTATTGGGTTTATACTTCTATATTTCGGAACAAAAATCACAAAGTCATTGTTAACAATTTCCAGATTGCCTGCAATGCCACCTCCTTGTGTAGTTTCTCCAATCAAGGTCGCTCTTTTATGGGCTTTCATATTGTAGGAAAATCCCTCGGCTGCTGAAAAAGTCGATCCGCTTGTAAGAATATACAAATCTTTCTCAAACAGTGTTCTTCCCGGAACAAAAGGAAGTACCCAATGTTGTTCAATTTGTTGTCTTCCTCCCTCTTTCCATTCAAAACTCCATAAATTAGTATTATTTTCAATAAAATAACTGCTTATTAATTTAAGCATAAAATGAGACCCGCCGTTGTTACTCCTTAGATCAAGAATAACTGCCTCCGCATTTGCAAGGAAATTAATAGCGGCCACACATATCTCGCCCGCTTGTCTGAGGCTTGAAAAGTATCCTAAATTAAGATATCCAATATTTCCCTCTAATAACTTCAACTCTTTAAATCCAAAATTGCTTTTACGCTCTCGCTCGATCTTCTCTTCTAGCGCTTTTTTCCTCTCTTCATCACTTTGAGATCTACTTTTTCTTATCCGGCGGACACTTCCTGGACTATATGAGACACGTAGGTGTAAATCATTTTTTATTTTTCTTAAATCTTGGGTTAGGATACCTGCAAATTTACGAACATTATCGATACTATTATAATCGCCTTTTTTAAGTTTATTAGTGATTAAGTTCTTCATCTCTTTAGCTTTTTCAGGATAAGCATAATTGTTCACAAGTAACTCTCCAATCTTTTCAACAATTTGTATTTTTGTATCGGCATCTATGATTGGTTTTTCAGATGTATCTTTCGCTTCCTGAGAAAAAGAAGAGAGACATAAAAAAAATACCAGGTTAAAGAAAAAAAGCATCACTATCGAATTAACTTTAATATTTTTTTTCATTTCAAAATCTCCCTAAAAGAAGAGTTTAACCGACACAAATTGCTTCAGGTTTCTTGATTTAATCCTATTTTAATCAGCAATAAATATGCCAATATTACTTCCTGGGGTTTTCGAATGCTTATTTACCACTATATGTTCATTCTCGAACAACTTATGTTCACAAATGAATGTTTAATCTTTCACCCTTTGCGTGCTCCATTTTTGATGCCATTTTCAACATCTATCTTGTTATATAATAACAATTTATAGTGATTTTGCAATGTGATTTTTACATTTAATATCGGGAATACGGGAGATAAACCACTTCTTAATAATTTATTTGGGCAATAAAAAAGGCGGGCTTGATGAATCAAGCCTCTACAAGAGAAGTCAAACATCTTCATGTAAATCAGGACTTTCCAGAGGGTATATAGGAAATAAACAAGGCACCTATTCCTTTTTATTCAAGACAATCTTGTGTTTATCACTTTTTAAAATATTGTTATAATGACACATCAATAATTACAGGAAAAAGGAATAAGGCGGTTAAAAATAAAAAAGGGAATACGCCCCTAAAAAATTATTTTCATAATGGCAGATTAATAACTGCTTAAAATGGGGCCTGGCCCCATTATTATTGTAGGGGCTTGATTCATCAAGCCCGCCGATTTATTTATAGAATCAGAAAGGATAGGAGGAACAGGTGAAAATTGCCACAGCCTCGGATCATGCAGGGTATGAGCTTAAGAAGGAAATCATAGCCTATCTTTCAGAAAAGGGCATACAGCACGAGGATTTTGGCTGCGGCCCGGATGAAAAGGTTGATTATGTTGATTATGCCGAGAAGGCCGCTACCAGGGTTTCTTCAGGTGAGTATGACCGGGCAATCCTGGTGTGCGGCACAGGACTTGGAATGGCTATCGCCGCCAACAAATTCAAAGGAGTAAGAGCAACTCCCTGCCTTAGTGATTTTACGGCAGAAATGAGCCGCAAGCACAACGATTCAAACTGTCTTACCATAGGAGCAAGAATCGTTTCCCTGGATGAGGCCCTCAGCGTTGTCCGGGTTTGGCTTGAAACAGAGTATGAGGGTGGGCGGCATCAAACAAGAATCGATAAAATTTTTGATATAGAAGAAAGAAATTTTAAATAAAGCTGAGAGGAGAGAGCGATGTCTTCATTTTATGAAAAAGTAAATAATTTATCCCAAAAGATAATAGAGAATAATAATTGGAGGCAGAGGGAATCCTTCAACCTCATCCCCTCTGAAACCACTCCTTCTCCTCTGGTGAAGATGTGCGAGATATCTGATCCCTCTGGCCGCTACGCTGAACACAGGACTATGAAGGGAGAGGAAATCTATTTTTACCAGGGAACAGATTTCATAAGGGATGTTGAGGAGGAAGCGCGACGCGAATTCCAGCGTTTCTTTGGTTGCACAGAAGTGGAATTACGAACCATAAGCGGACAGATGGCCAATGAGGTTGTCTTCAAAGGCATGGTTCGCTTTATCAACCGCGACCGGCCTCAAGGACAGCCGATGCGGAAGATGAAGCTTGTCATGAATAATGAACTAACCAAAGGAGGCCATCTCAGCTCTCAGCCCATGGGAGCTCTTTTCAACTTCGTGGAGGAAGACCCGGAGACAGGAAAGGAATATGTCATCAATTTTCCCGTTTCAGACGAGAATCCCTATAGGACCGACCTGACCAAGCTCGGAGAGATTTTAGACAAATACAAGCCCGAGCTTGTGGTGTTCGGCAAGAGCATGTTCCTCTACCAGGAGCCTGTCAAATTTGTTCATGACGTCGTTAAAGACTGGGATGTGCCGCCCGTTATCATGTATGATATGGCTCATGTTCTGGGGATGTACGGGGTCTTTCAAGAACCCTTAGCAGAAGGAGCTAATGTTATAACTGGAAGCACTCATAAAACCTTTTTCGGCCCTCAAAGAGGTATAATAGCAGGCAACTTTCCCAAAGAGAGCCCGCTTCGAAAGTTATGGCTGGATATCAAGGGCCGTGCATTTCCCGGTTCGACCAGCAACCACCACTTGGGAACGCTCCTTGCTCTCTTGATGGCTGTCTATGAAATGAATGAGTTTAAGCAGGAGTACCAGAAACAGGTCAGAGCCAACGCCAAAGCTTTTGCCCGGGCGCTGAAAGATGCGGGAATTCAGGTGGAGGGAGACAAAAAAGATGGGTTCACAGAGACTCATCAAGTTGTTATCCGCATCAAAGCCCACGGCGACGGCCAGGAAATCGCTCG
>WVZK01000033.1 GCA_011772475.1 Candidatus Aminicenantota bacterium
GCTGAGCTTTTTGAAACAAAATTTATAAAACGAAAACACAAACTCACCATCCTGGACGGTCTGATTGTTCAATTTCACCGTGGACCTTCCTACCATGCCCGGTGGGCAGAAAAACATGGAGCTCTTATTTTTAGTATGGACCCCGTGGCAGCAGATTATGTAGGCTGGCAGGTCATTGAAAAACTCAGAGCTAAGAAGGGACTTGCCTCTTTAAAGGAAGAAAATAGAGTTCCTGTCTATCTTAAAACTGCAGAAAAAATGGGACTGGGAAAGGCAAGCCCAGAAGAGATACAGATTATAGAAGAGGAAGTGTGAAAAAAGGCAAAAAAATGAAAAGAAGACAATTCTTCAAAACAGCTGGAGGCGTCTCTCTTCTTGCAGGTACAGGTTTGATGAATCGAACCTCTACATTTCCGGCACTCCTCATGGACCTCTATGCTCTCGGAGAGGAAGCAAACCTTTCAAAAGTTGAAGCACGTTACTATAAAAAGCACCCTGACAGGGAAATTGAGTGCACTCTTTGCCCTCGCCTCTGTAAATTGGGAGATAAGGAAAGAGGCTACTGTGGAGTTAGAGAAAATATGAAAGGCACTTACTACACTTTAGTCTATGGCAAAGCATGTTCTATCGCTGTGGATCCAATCGAAAAAAAACCCCTGTTCCACTATCTGCCTAAAAGCAGTGCTCTATCCATAGCTACAGCAGGCTGCAATGTGAACTGCAAATTCTGCCAGAACTGGGAAATATCCCAAGTTAGACCAGAACAGGTCAAAAACTATGACTTCCCTCCCCGGGCAGTCGTGGATACTGCAAAGAAATATAGCTGTGCGGTAATCGCCTACACCTACACTGAACCTGTCGTCTTCTTCGAATACATGTACGATACATCCTTGGAAGCCAGTAAAAAAGGAGTCAGGACTGTTGTCATCACCGGAGGGCATATCAATCCCGAACCAATGGAAGAGCTGACAAAAGTTGTGGACGCAATAAAGATCGATCTTAAAGCTTTCTCCCAGGATTTTTACACTAAATATGTGAGAGGAGAGCTCCAGCCAGTACTTGATGCCATAAAAATCGTTCATAAAAGCTCTGCCTGGTTAGAGCTAGTTTATCTTGTCATACCAACCCTAAACGACAGCCCTGATGAAATCAGAAAGATGTGCCGATGGATTATGAAGGAGATCGGACCTGATGTGCCTGTTCATTTTTCCCGATTTGTTCCCATGTATCTTGTGAAAAACCTTCCTCCAACTCCAGTATCTACCTTAGAAAAAGTTCATAAAATCGCACTCGAAGAAGGGATTAACTATGTTTATATCGGAAATGTCCCTGGTCATTCAGCAGAAAGCACGTATTGTCCAAGCTGCAAAAAAATCGTTATTGAGCGGACAGGTTATAGCATAGGCAAAATAGCGCTCAAAGGAGGGAAGTGCAAAAATTGTAATAATCACATTCCAGGAATCTGGACTTGATTACTTTTCTCCCGCCTTTTCTGCTCGGATTTATTGCCCTCTCCTTCCAAATCTTTTTACTTAGAGAATTTTCTGTTCATTTCTACGGAAACGAGATAACTTTTGGTTTCATACTTGCTTCCTGGCTTTTGTGGGGTGGGTTGGGAAGTATTTATGCTTCCAAATTAAAATTTCATCCTCCTAGATTTCCCCAGGCCTATTATATTGTCATACTTTTTCTCCCTCTCTGTCTCATAGTCCTCAGGTTTTCCCGATACTTGTTGAGGGCACTCCCCGGGGAGATAACAGGAATAATCCCGATGTTGTTCTATTCTCTGGTGCTTGCTTTTTTTATAAACTTTCCTCTGGGAATTCTTTTTGTCTTCAATGCTCACTTCCAGAAGGGGGATCTTTACCAGGTTTACTTTTTGGAGTCTCTGGGTTCTTCTGCTGCAGGATTGATAGTCTATCTCTTTCTCATCCCGGTCCTCTCCAACTGGCAGGGAGCTGCGATTGTCGGAGCATGCACATCTCTTTTGATCTTCTTTTCCTTCGGCAAAAAAAAGCAAATTATTTTCCCTCTTTCCATCCTGATTTTCCTGGCGGCTTTCATCGCCTTTGACTTCCCGAGCCAGAAAATCTACTGGAGGCCCTTTTCTCTTATAAAAAGCAAAGATACGCCTTACGGCAAACTCCAGATCTTGAAAACCGAAGAGCAGGTTTCTCTTTATAACAACAGCCTTCATGATTATTCCTACCCTAATCTTGCTGCTTCTGAGGAATCTGTCCATTTTGCTCTTCTCCAGAATCCAGGGGCAAAAAATGTGCTGCTGGTAGGAGGAGGAGCTGGCGGAGGACTGAGCCAGATTCTTAAATATCCAGAGGTCGAGGTGGACTATGTCGAGCTCAATCCTGAGATTATTCGTCTCTCCCTTCAATTCCTGCCCGAAAGAGAAAAGATTGTCTTGAGGAATAAGAGGGTCCATATATTTTATCAAGATGGAAGAGCCTTCCTTAAAAAAACCCGGAAAAAATACGATGTGATTATCCTCAACCTGCCTGAACCGGCCACGGCCCAAATTAACCGTTTTTATACTAAAGAATTCTTCTTTGAGGCGAAAGAAAAGCTGACAGAGAAAGGGGTGTTTTCCTTTCGCGTTCCCTCCGCCGAAAATTATATCAGCCTCGAGCTCCAAAACTTCCTCTCTTCTCTGTATTTCACCCTTAAAGAAGCGTTCCCTCTCGTAGAAGTCGTACCTGGAGATACAAACATTTTCCTGGCCTCGGCTCAGCCTCTATCCATAGGACTCGAGAAACTCAGCCAGAGAATTCAGGACTTAAACCTTCAGAATACGTATGTCAGTCCTCAGCTCCTCGTTTCCCGTCTAAGCCCGCTAAGGATAGAATTCATAAAAGAGAAAGTATCTTCGGGTAAACGAACCATAAACCAGGACTTCACTCCCATAAGCTATTTCTACAATTCTGTTCTCTGGAGCACTCAATTCAAGGGATTGGAAAGGAAAATATTTTCTTTCTTCTCCAAGGTTCATTTCTTCTGGCTTTTGGATCTCCCTCTAATTCTTTTTGTCTCCCTCCTTATCATTCTCTGGTGGAGGCGAAAAAAAACAACTTTTTCTCTCCTTCCTCTGGCTGTCATGGGTTTCACCACTATAGTCGTCGAAATCATCGTTATCATCTCCTTCCAAACTCTTTATGGATACGTTTATCGCCGGATTGCGCTGCTCCTGACCTGCTTTATGATCGGCCTTTTCTTAGGCTCTTATCGAGGAAAAAAGAGAAAAAAAATATATTTCGCTCAGCTGCTTTTCATCCAATTTGGCCTCCTAGTCCTTGTCCTCCTTCTCAATCTAGCGTTGAAGATACATCCGCCTGAGCTTTTTTTCTTCATTTATCTTCTTCTCCTTGGCTTCTTGGGGGGAGATTTGTTTGTCGTCTCCAATAATCTTTTTCTAAGAGAGAAAAAGAACTACGGTCTGGGTTATGGTCTGGATTTACTCGGTTCCTTCTTGGGAGCGCTTGCCGCCTCTTCTTTCCTTATCCCTCTCGTCGGGCTCCCCCTTCTTCTAAGGTACCTATTCTTGCTTAATTCATTCTGCATTCTATTTCTGTTTGGAGGGCTGAAAAGATCTTAAAATGGGGCCAGGCCCCATTTTTACAGGCACTATTTTTAGCTTCCATTTTTGAAAAGGTGTCAAGTTTTGATCAAATTCCTGCCGCTTCAGCCAAAAATGGGCCAAAAAGATGTGAAAAGTTGCAGGATTTATGCTGAAATAATATAATTTTCTTGACAGAATTCGCTAAATATGATGTACTGAAAAGTAACCATTTCCACACTTATCCTATATTACCTATAGGAAATTGTGCTCTATAATTTAAGTGAGTAAACTCTTATGAGAATCAATCTCTCCAAGAGAAAAATCAAAGATCCATTTGTGGCCAAAGTGGAAGAACTGAGCGGGCAAAATCTTCTTGCCTGTTATCAATGCGGCAAGTGCTCTGCAGGCTGCCCTGCGGTCTCTAATATGGACATTCTTCCCAATCAAATAATCCGCTATGCCCAACTTGGTTTCAAGGATGAGCTTTTGCAGTCGAAGTCCATCTGGATCTGCGCTTCCTGCTTTACCTGTAACGCCCGCTGTCCAAAGGGAATTAATATTGCCGAAGTAATAGAAGCCATTAGGGAAATTTTATTGCGAAAAAGAGAGGACCACATCAAGGTTAATAAACTTTCAGATGCAGAAAAGGGAGATGTTCCTCCTATTGCCATCATAAGCAGTTTGAGGAAATTTACGTCATAAATTTTTATCATGGCTAATAATTTTTTTTATAGATATTGCGTAAGGAATCATAATGAAAATAAGCTATTATCCCGGTTGTACTCTGAAAAACAATGCGAAAAATTTTGAAGATTCAACCTTATGTTCCTTAAAGCGCCTCGAGGTAGAGACTGAAGAACTTGATCGATGGAACTGCTGCGGAACTGTTTTCTCGCTGGCCACTGATGATTTGATTCATCACGTAGCTCCTATCCGAAACCTCATCCGAGTCAAGGAAACCAACAACAATGATGTGATGACTCTCTGCGCCATGTGTTTCAACACCTTGAAAAGGGCAAATGAGAGAGTAAAATCCGACCCTGAGAGCCTTGATAAGATAAATGAATTCATGTATCGCGAGGATGTCAAATATGAAGGAGACGTTAAGGTCCTCCACCTCCTGGAGCTGCTGAGAGATGAGATAAAATTCGAGAATATCGCCAAGAAAATAGTCAAACCTTTAAAGAACCTAAAAATAGCTAATTACTATGGCTGTCTTTTAGTCCGCCCCAAAGAGATTGGCCTTGACGACGTTGAGAATCCGACTGTTTTAGAAAACCTCATGACTGTTTTGGGTGCAGACGCCGTAGATTTTCCTTATAAGACTGAATGCTGTGCTTCTTACCAAACTGTCGATAAACCTGAAAACGTGGCTGATAGAACATACCACATCCTCACCTCGGCTCAATCCCAGGGCGCTGAGCTTGTGTCTGTGAGCTGTCCTCTCTGTGCTTTTAATCTAGACCACCGTCAGAAAGAAACTGTGAAAAAATATCCAGAGTTCAAGAATATACCGATCCTTTATTTCACCCAGCTTATGGCTCTTGCTTTGGGTTGTCCTGAGAAAGATTTAAGGTTAGACCTCCATTACATTAACCCAAAGCCCGTATTGAGAGAGAAAGGATTACTCTGAGGCTAGAATGGTTTATTTCGGTGATTTAAAAGCAAAAAAGGGCAAAGTCCATATTGATAAGGATAGATGCAAAGGGTGTCAATTCTGTGTGGAATACTGCCCCAAGGACGTTCTCGAGATGTCTGAAGAATTCAATGTAAAGGGCTATCATCCCCCATATGTCAAGAACGAGGATGACTGCCTTTACTGCCAGCTCTGCGAGACAATTTGTCCTGAATTTGCCATATTTGTCACTCTTAAAAAAGAGGAGGAAGAAGGTGAAAAAGACGAAAGCAGACCCTAAAGGAGTCTTAACTGGAGCTCATTATTTAGACGGAGACCATGCTCTTGCCGAAGGAGCTCTGGCGGCTGGATGCCGATTTTTTGCCGGATATCCTATCACTCCCTCCACAGAGACAGCTGAAAGGTTTGCCGAAAGAATTCCCATGGTAGGAGGAGTCTTCATCCAGATGGAAGACGAGCTCGCCTCTATCGCAGCCTTGATAGGAGCTGCCTGGGGAGGGAAGAAAGTCATGACCGTCACCTCTGGCCCTGGTTTTTCTTTGATGATGGAAAATATTGGCCTAGCCTGTATGCTGGAAACTCCCCTTGTGATTGCCAACGTCCAAAGAGGAGGCCCCTCGACAGGGCTTCCTACCCTAACCGGTCAGCAGGACATGATGCAGGTTAAGTGGGGCTCCCACGGCGATTACGCGATAATCGCCCTCTCCCCTGATTCTCCTCAGGAGTGTTTCGACCTCTGCGTCGAGGCTTTCAATCTATCCGAAATCTACAGAGTTCCCACCTTTGTCATGACAGACGAATGCGTAGGACACATGCACGAGAAAGTAGTCATTCCTCCTGCTGAAGAAATCGAACTGGTCGAGCGGAAATGGTATACAGGCCCAAAGGATAAATATCTTCCCTTTAAGCCTGATACAGATATGATCCCCTTCATGGTCAAAGTCGGGGACGGCTACCGCTTTCACATCACTGGATTAACTCACGACGAACGAGGCTACCCTGTTATCAACGCTGAATGCCAGAATGTCTGTGTCCCTCATCTGGTGGACAAAATCAACCTGAATGCCGATAAAATCATTAAAATTGAGGAAGATGAAACAGATAACGCTGAAGTCATCGTTATTTCCTACGGAATAACCTCAAGAGTTACTACCAGAGCTGTTCGCAAAGCAAGGAAAGCCGGTATAAAAGTGGGAACCATAAGGCTTATTACTGTCTGGCCGTTTCCAGAGAAGAGAATAAAAGAGCTGGCCAAGAAAATAAAGGCATTCGTCGTTCCTGAGATAAATTATGGCCAGATGGTTTATGAAGTTGAACGAAGCGCTTTCGGCCAAGCTCCGGTCATTCATGTCCCCCACTGTGGCGGCTGGGTCCATGATCCAGAAGATATTTTTAAGGCCATCAAGGAGGCCTCAAAATGAAGGAAAAAGATCGTCCAGAAGAAAAAAACCCTATTGAAGATTTACTAAGAATGGACAGGATCCCCCACATCTGGTGCCCAGGCTGCGGCATAGGTGTTGTGGTCACTTCCTTCGCCGAAGCCCTGAGGAAAAGTGAAATAGACCTGGAAAAAACTGCTATTCTATCTGGAATCGGATGCACAGGACGAGTGGCTGGTTATGTTAAGCTGGATTCTATCCATACCACCCATGGCCGAGCAGTGCCCGTTGCCACCGGATTAAAAATAGCCAACCCCGAATTAAAAGTCGTTGTCTTCAGTGGAGACGGAGATATTGCAGGGATCGGAGGTAATCATTTTATCCATGCGGCAAGAAGAAATATGGATCTCGTCATCATCTGTGTTAACAACTTCAACTATGCCATGACAGGAGGTCAGGTAGCAGCCACTACCCCTATCACGGCTAACGCCTCCACTGCTCCTTTCGGTAATTTTGAGTATCCATTTAACCTACCTTATCTAGCTGAAGCCAGCGGCGCAACCTATGTTGCTCGCTGGACTGCTCTTCATCTGAGGAGGGTGACCAAATCAATGCAGGAAGCTCTCAACAGAAGAGGCTTTTCTTTCATCGAAGTCATCACACCCTGCGTAACTCTGTATGCACGCAGGAACCGTCTCGGGGATGGGTTGAACCTTCTGAAATATTACTACGAAAAATCTGAAATTCAGCACGGAGCTGATACGAAGACACTTGATATAAGTTACCAGGGAAAGCTCATAGTTGGTAAGTTTGTTGATAAAGATAAACCGACTTTTCTCGATTGCATGAACGAGCATCTCGGTAAAGTCTTAGGCGATAAATACAAGCCTTATGGAGGAAACCATGACTGAGATCAGGTTTTCCGGTTTTGGTGGTCAAGGAATCATTCGCTGCGGCCTTATTGCTGGAAAGGCTCTCTCGCTCTTTGACAACAAGCAAGCGACAATGACCCAGAGCTTTGGTCCTGAGGCCAGAGGAAGTGCCTGCAGTTCTCAACTCGTGGTCTCAGATGATCGAGTCTTGTATCCTTATATCTCCGCTCCTGAGATTCTTGTCTCCATGTCCCAAGAAGCTTATGAGAAGTACGAGCCAGAACTGCGGGATGACGGACTTCTCCTGATAGACAAGGATTTAGTCAAGGCAAAGCCTCCTCGAGGAAAGATTAAAAGCTATTCTATTCCTTCGACTAGGTTTGCCGAAGAATTAGGGAACCGTATTATCGCTAACCTAGTCATGCTGGGATTTTTCACGGCAGTAACTCGTGTCGTTTCTCCTGAGGCGATGAAAAAAGCACTCCCCGGCTTAGTCCCGGGAAGATTTCTTGAGCTTAACATAAAAGCTTTTGATAAAGGTTATGAATACGGAAAGAAAATCCTGGCCGATGAGAAAAAGCCAAAACCAACAAAACAGAAGGTAAAAAAATAAAAAAATGAAAAAAATGGGGCCTGGCCCCAATTTAGAGGTAAAAAAATGAAAAGAACAGGAGTTTTTGTTTGCCACTGCGGCATAAATATCGCCGGAACCGTGGATGTCAAAAAGGTAACCAAAGACCTTTCCAAGCACAAAGGAGTCGTCCACGCTGAAGATTACGTCTATGCCTGTTCTGATCCTGGTCAGAACATCATCATCGATGCCATAAAGGAAAAGAACCTGGACAGCGTGGTTGTCGCCTGCTGTTCCCCGACTCTGCATGAGACAACCTTCAGGAATACA
The DNA here is from genome assembly GCA_011772475.1 of Candidatus Aminicenantota bacterium. Classification (GTDB taxonomy): domain Bacteria; phylum Acidobacteriota; class Aminicenantia; order Aminicenantales; family Aminicenantaceae; genus SOIV01. The sequence continues at coordinate 8,357 of WVZK01000033.1, forward strand.
TCCAAGTCAGCCGGACTCAACGAGTTCCAATGTGAGATCGCGAATATCCGCGAACAGTGCAGCTGGGTCCATAAAGATATGGAAAAAGCAACAGATAAAGCTATAAAGATTGCCAAGAGCGCCGTGCAAAGAGTCCGCAGGAATGAACCTCTGGAGCCGATAAGCGTCCCAGTAACAAGGAAAGCTCTTGTTATCGGGGGCGGAATAGCCGGCATCCAATCTGCACTGGACCTAGCCAACACTGGTTTTGAAGTCATTCTGGTAGAAAGAGCTCCTTCCATCGGGGGCCATATGATCCAGCTCTCTGAAACCTTCCCTACTCTCGACTGTTCCCAATGTATTCTAACTCCGAAAATGGTGGAGGTCTCCAAACACCCCAAGATCAAACTCATGACCTACAGCGAAGTTCAGGATATAAGCGGGTATGTGGGAAATTTTAAGGTTAAAATCCTCAAAAAGCCCACCTATGTTGATCCAGATAAATGCACTCTTTGTGATGAATGCACCAAAGTTTGTCCTGTGGTCGTGCCCAACGAATTTGACCTTGGTTTAACAGGAAGGCGAGCCATTTATATTCCTTTTCCTCAGGCTATTCCAGCTACGTTTACGCTGGACATAAAACATTGCCCTGGCCTCCTGCCGATTGCCTGCGGTAAGTGCGCAGATGTCTGCGAGCCGGAAGCGATTGACTACGATATGAAACCTGAAATCATCGAGGAAGAGGTGGGAGCCATAATTGTCGCCACTGGATACGATCTGTATGAAAAAGAACGACTGACTGAATACGGGTATGGAAAATACGCGGATGTCCTGGATGGACTTCAATTTGAAAGACTACTCTCTGCCTCTGGACCGACAATGGGAAAAGTACTCAGGCCATCAGACCGCAAGGAACCAAAAGAGGTTGTCTTTATCCAATGCGCTGGTTCCCGAGACCCTGAACTTCACTGCGCCTACTGCTCTAAAATATGTTGCATGTACACGGCCAAACATGCCATGCTCTACAAACATCATGTGCCAGATGGCCAGGCCTATGTTTTTTATATCGATATCAGGTCAGGAGGAAAAGATTACGAGGAATTTGTCCAGAGAGCTGTCGAAGAAGACGGAGTCCTCTACCTCAGAGGAAAGGTTTCGAAAGTATTTGAAGATAAAGGCAAGATCAAAGTTTGGGGTGTGGATACATTGACCGGAAAAGACATCGAGATCGATGCCGATATGGTCGTCCTGGCTACGGCCACGCGTCCCTCTAAGGGAGCAGATGAACTGGCCAAGAAACTCAAAATCGCTATGGACAGGGATGGCTTTCTCGCCGAAGCTCATCCCAAGCTCAGGCCCGTGGAGAGTGTAACATCTGGAATGTTCCTGGCGGGAGCAGCCCAGGCACCCAAAGACATTCCCGAAGCTGTGGCCCAAGCAAGCGGAGCTGCGGCTAAGGCTATCTCCATCTTGTCCCAGGAAAAGCTTTTTCATGCTCCAACAGTGGCTAAAGTTAACGTCAATCTCTGCACAGGCTGCGGCATGTGTGTTGAAGTTTGTCCTTATGACGCTCTCTCGCTAAAGGACGGCAAGGTTGAGGTGAATGAAGTTCTCTGCGAAGGATGCGGGACCTGTTCAGCAACATGCCTGAGGGCAGCGATCAACGTCAAGAACCTAACCGCGTTGCAGGTAAACGAAATGATAAAGGCGGCACTCGGAGGCTAAGAAGTGGCAGAAGAATTTGAACCAAAAATAGTCGCGTTTCTCTGCAAGTGGTGTTCCTCGGCAGGGAGCGACCTGGCTGGAGTCTCCCGCATGGAGTATCCACCCAACGTTATTCCCATCACTGTCATGTGTTCGGGGAGCGTGTCCCCTCTATATATATTCTCTGCCTTTAACAAAGGAGCAGACGGGGTGCTCGTTTCAGGGTGTCATCCAGGCGACTGCCACTACATCAAAGGTAACTACTATGCCCGGCGCAGGATTGCCTTAGTAAAGAAGCTTTTAGAGTATGTCGGCCTTGAACCCGAGCGCTTCCAGATGTCCTGGGTCTCGGCGGCAGAAGGAGTAAAATATACTCAGGTCATCAAAGATTTTGTCCAAGAACTAAAGCCACTAGGACCTCAAAAAAAGCTTAGGAGAACCCAATAATGGTTAACCTAGAGGAGCTCAAAAAAGAAGCCGCTCAGATCTTAAAAGAAGGAAAAGTCAAATATATAATTGGCTTCCAAAGAAGCTCAAACGGTCTTCTCCCAGTGCCGGCTTTTATAAAAAAACCTGAGGATGTCGAGAAGCTTGTCTGGGATCCAGCCTGTGTTCATAACTTAACGCTCTTTCTCCAGGACGATAAAAATAAAAAAACTAAGGAGAAAGAACCTGATGAGAGGCCGGTTGGAATCGTTGTCAAAGGATGTGACAGCCGGGCCATCAATGTCTTGCTTCAGGAAGAATTTATCAAAAGAGATGATGTTTATATATTAGGAATCTCCTGCGAAAATACTGGAGTTTTAGATGAAAAAAAGCTTGCTAAAAAGTTGAAAGGAAAAAAAGCTAAAAAAGCTGAGTTTGGCGAAAAGGATGATTTTGTTATCACTACAGAGGATGGGAAGATAAAAATTGAAGCCCAAGAAGTGCTTTCCGAGAGATGTCTTGAATGCAAAGCCCATTTCCCGGTCATCTATGACGTCTTGATCGGAGAAAAAACCAAGCGTAATGTGGAAGATCCTTTTAAGTCCCTGGAGAAGACAGAATCTTTACCTGCTGAGGAAAGGTGGAAATTCTGGAAGGAACAGATTGAAAAATGTATCAGGTGTTATGCCTGCAGGTCTGTTTGCCCGATGTGCTATTGTGACGAATGCGTAGCGGATACCATAAGTTTTGTGGTAACTCCAGACACTCCTGCTGAAGAAAAGGCTCAAAAAATAAAATGGCTTGAAAAATCGCCAGTCTCTTCAGAGAATTTTGTCTATCACTTTGTCAGAGCCATCCATCTTTCAGGACGCTGCATTGACTGTGGAGAATGCGAGAGAGTCTGTCCTCTGGATATCCCCGTCAGGTTCTTGAATAAGAAATTGGAAAAAGAAGCCAAAGAGCTTTTTGACTATGAAGCAGGCTTTGATCCTGACAAACCTTCTCTTGTCTCAAGCTTTAAGGATGAAGACCCAGAAGATTTTATAAAGTAAACAAATGGAAAAAGTACTGTTAAAAAAAGACTTCCCCCAGTGGGTGAAGAAGCTTGAATCTTACACGATATATTCGCCACAAAAAGAAGGCGATTTCTGGAATTATGAAGTCACCAAGAATTCTGAAATAATAGACCTGGATTATCTCAACACTGTCCTCTCTCCAAAGAAAATCGTCTTTCCCCAAAGAGAAGTGCTCCTTGAGTTCAGCACTTCAGACGAGGATGAGCTTAAAGTCAATGAGGTGCTTCCTGAGGAGACACAATCTATTATCTTTGGTGTGAGACCTTGCGATGCCAAGGCGCTTACACTTACAGACAAGGTCTTTGGCGGCGATATTAAAGATCCTTATTACTGGAAAAGAAGAAACTCAACAACCCTTGTCGGACTTACCTGTAACACTCCTCCATCATCAAACTGCTTCTGTATCTCGGTTGATGGCTCCCCTCATTCTAAAGAAGGCCTTGATATTTTAATGACTGATTTAGGAGATAAATACTACACAGAATCCTTCACTAAAAAAGGAGACGCACTTCTGAATTTAGGCAAAGCGCTCTTTAAGACTCCAACAGCCAAGGACAAGAAGGATTTGGAAAAAATCAAGGCCGATTCCAAGAAGAAAATAAAAAGGCAAATCAAAGAGACAGCGAAAATTCCACCTAAACTCAAAGATATGTTCGACTCTTCCTTCTGGGATGAAGAGTCTTTAAGCTGCATCCGCTGCGGCATCTGCACTTATCTCTGCCCTACCTGCCACTGTTTTGATATGAATGATGAAGTTACTTCATCCTCCCCCATCCAAGGAGAGAGGGTAAGGACTTGGGACAACTGTCAGTTCCCTGATTTTACCATGCATTCTTCAGGACACAACCCAAGGCCTGATAAAGCTTCACGGTTGAGGCAGAGAATCCTCCATAAGTTTCAGTATTTTGTCGAGCTTTACAAGAATTACCAATGCACAGGCTGCGGTAGGTGCATTTCGAAATGCCCTGTTGGGATAGATATCATCGAGGTTCTCGAAAAGGCAAGAGATCATGGATCATAATACCTATATTCCAAAACTTGCTAAAATTATTGAAATAAAAGAAGAAGTGGGCGGAGCAAGGCCTATCAAGACTTTCAGGACTCAATTCCTTAGCACCAATGATTTCTCCTTCCGGTCTGGACAATGCGCCATGCTTTCCGTGTTCGGCAGAGGAGAATCGATGATCTCCATCTCCTCCTCCCCTCTTCTGAAGGAGTACCTCCAGTTCAGCATTCTGAAGATGGGAAGAGTGACCTCATCTCTTCACGATATGCAAGTCGGTGACCTCATCGGAATAAGAGGGCCTTACGGCAACAGCTTCCCTATGGAAGACTGGAAAGGAAAAAACATCATCTTTATCGGTGGAGGAATCGGCTTGGCTCCCATCTGGTCTGTCCTCAACACGGCTCTTGGCAAAAAAGGAGACTATGGGGACCTTATGCTGATTTATGGAGCCAGAACATCCCAAGACATAGTGTTTAAAAAGGAGCTGGAAGAGCTAAAAAAGCAAATGCCGGTTCATCTTTCGATAGATGTCGAGGAACCAGATTGGAAGGAGTTTGTAGGATTCGTTCCCCAGAATGTTACAGACAAAAAACCTTCTTCTAAGGATGCGATTGCAGTCACCTGTGGGCCGCCGATCATGATCAAATTCGTCATCAAAGCGCTTGAGGAACTCGGGTTTAAAGACGAACAGATTTATACGACTGTTGAGAACAAAATGAAATGCGGCATCGGAAAATGCGGAAGATGCAACATCGGCTTTCACTATGTCTGTAAAGATGGCCCTGTCTACTCATGGGCCGAGCTTAAAAAATTACCACAGGAATATTAAAGGGAGATATTGACGATGGCAACAAAGAAACCAGCTAAAAAGAAGCCCGTAAAAGTAACAAAAGCCAAATCTACAAAAAAAGCTCCGAAAAAAGAGATGGTTACCGTGTTCATCATGGGCAAAGCCCATAAAGTACCCGCTGAAGCAACCATTATGGGTGCCATCGAGTACTCTGGTTATCAGATAATAAGAGGCGCAGGATGTAGGGAAGGTTTCTGCGGTGCTTGCGCCACTGTCTACCGCCTGCCTGATGATTATAAAATTTACACGGGTCTAGCCTGCACAACTCTCGTTGAAGACGGAATGTGGCTTTCCCAGCTCCCAGCTATTCCTGCCCAAAGACCTGTTTACGACATCAACAAGATAGAGGCGAATGTCGCAACTTTTCAAAAGCTCTATCCAGAAGTTTTTCGCTGTGTTGCCTGCAACACCTGTACCAAAGCTTGTCCCCAGGACCTGGAAGTCATGGATTATATCCAGGCCGCCATCCGTGGAGACATCGAAAAAGTCATGGACCTTTCCTTTGACTGTCTCTCCTGCGGCATGTGCGCTATTAGATGCCCGGCAGAAATAGTCCAGTACAACGTGGGACTGCTTGCCAGAAGACTTTACGGAAAATACCTCGCCAAGGAGAGCAAACAGCTTAAGAAAAGAATAAAAGAAGTCAAGGAACATAAATACGATAAAGAGTACCAAGAATTCATAAAGATGAAAAAAGAAGGCTTGAAAAAGAAATACTATGAAAGAGACATCGAATAAAAGGAGCATCAGATGTATCCAGAATACATGAATGAATCGCTGGAAAAGGTCGCTAAATCCAGAAATAAAAGGTTTGACCTTGAAAAATCAGGGAAACCTGTTTTTCCTCCGATGAATGCTGAAGAAAGGGAACAAGTCCTCAATAAATTCCATCCTGACTATAAGATTGAAGCAAGACGCAAGATCCATATAGGCCCGAATAAAGGAGAGAAACTCACTACTGAAGTGGCTGATATGCTGGAGTCTCATTCCAGGATAAAGCCCGAACTTTTCGACTTAATCCAGCCTGATTATGAAACAGACATCTTGATAATCGGTGGAGGCGGCGCAGGCTGTGCAGCTGCCATCATTGCCATGGAAAACGGAGCAAAGTCGATTATTTCCACCAAACTCCGCCTTGGGGACTCTAACTCCATGATGTCCCAGGGAGGTATGCAGGCAGCCGTAACCGCTCAGGACTCCCCGACCACGCATTATCTGGACGCAATCGGCGGGGGCCATTTTGATAACAAGCCTGAGCTCGTCCGGGCCCTCACTGAGGACGGACCTGACATAGTCAAGTGGCTTGAGTATTTAGGAGTTGTCTGGGATAAAAATCAAGACGGATCTCTACAGGTGCTCCATGGAGGAGGAACTTCCAGAAAAAGGATGCATTCCTGTCGCGATTATACAGGCGCAATAATAATGCGAACCTTGATGGATGTTGTAAGAAATAATCCTGATAAAATAACCCCCCTCGAATTTATGCCTGCAGTCGAGCTCATCCTGGATAATAAGGGACGATGTGCAGGCGGAATTCTGTACAACCTTGAAACAGAAGAATATTTTACTGTAAAAGCCAAAGCGACGATTATCACCACCGGAGGCTACGGCCGACTTCATATAAGAGGATATGATACGACCAATCATTATGGAGCTACCGGTGATGGCCTTGTCATCGCATATCGAGCAGGAGCCAAGCTCCTCTACATGGATTCTGTCCAGTATCATCCTACCGGTTCAGTCTTTCCTGAACAGATTGCAGGCTTTTTGATCACCGAAAAGATCAGAGGCGCTGGCGGACAGCCTCTCAATAAACACGGCGAACTCTTTGTCTTCCCGCGGGAACCCAGGGATGTAGAGAGTTCAGCTTTCATCAGAGAATGCCTTGAAAGAAATAACGGAGTCGAAACTCCGAGCGGCCGTCTTGGTGTCTGGCTTGACTCCCCCCTTATCGAGATGCTCCAGGGTGAAGGATACATAAACAAAAATTTCCCGGCCATGCACCGCCAGTTTATCCGATATGGAATTGATATCACTAAAGAACCGATGCTCGTCTACCCTTCCCTTCATTACCAGAATGGTGGAATCGAAATAGACGAAAAATGCGAAACAAACATCCCTGGCCTCTATGTGGCCGGCGAAGCTTCGGGTGGAGTGCACGGCAGGAATAGGCTTATGGGAAATTCAGTCCTGGATTATAATGTTTTTGGACGCCGTGCCGGAAAATACGCTTCTCAATATGTTAAATCTGCGAAACTTGGACCGCTGACTTTGGCGCATATCTCGGATTACGAAAATGAATTGAAGAGTGCAAAAATCAAAACAGACCGCATTGCTCCAGTTCTTCTGCCATCCTATACCCCCGAAGATGTGAGGAAGCGCCAGCTAACCGCCCACTACCAAGGAACGCTGAGATAAGAACATCCCCCGAAGTAGCACCCTTTTAGGATAGCTAAGATAAGTATGCTCCCCAAAGTAACTCCTGCAATCTATTTGCAGATAGGGAAGTCCCCCCAAAAAAATCAAGTTCCGCTGCCAGAGCCAATCCTTGGATACCGTATCCAGTTGCCATTATACATAATCAAATCTTTATCGAAATCCGACATAGATGAAACCTGAAAGATTCCAGCTCCAAATGAATTCTCATTGAAAGTAAATCCTTCTTGTGTTCTATCGCGTCCATAGGAAGCAATTAAAAAATCATCGCCTAAAGGACCAGAAATTCCATATTCTGATGCAGCAGAACCGCACCACACTCGGTAACCGTTCCCCCACTTGTCATTAAGGGGTAGGGTTCTGACATAAAAAGGTGTGATTAAAAAATAGAAAGGCGAACTGCCATCATAAGTTCCATCTTGAGCAGGAGCGCTTCCGTTATCAGTAACATAGTCTGTAAGAGCTAAACCGATGGTTCTGATGTCTCTCATGGTACCTTTCTGTTTGCTTTTATGGATAGCTGTCAGGGCATTGGGGACAAACGCGGCAACAAGAATCCCAATAATAGCAACTGAGATAAGCAACTCAATGAGGGTAAATCCTCTTATCCTTTTTTTTGTGAATACTCCCATTTCCTCACCTCACTCTATTAGTCGATAAGAGCACCTGTAAATTGAATAGAGCACCACATCACACATATAATGGCCTCAGTCCCTCGTATGCATTTCTTTTGACTTTTAGGAGGAATTTGATATATTGTGTAAAGCTTTTAAAGAAAACGCAGTCCTAACTTTAATTTAGGTTTAATAAAGATAAATTTTGAGGAGCAGGTTCGGAAAAAAGAAAAAATTAACATCAACCGCATTCCAAAGTCGCTGTTTGTGACATGGATTCTTAGCTAGAGCACGCAAGAGAAGGACATCATCCATGGAAAATCAGGAAGCCGAAAAAAGGACATGCAAGCGGTTTGAAATTCCAGGGGCTACGATCAGTTATGAGTCCAAAAAATACTCAGAGGAATTCTCCCCTCTTGGAGATATGAGCCGAGGTGGAGTTAAGTTTCTGAGTAAGAATCCTCTCGATATCAATGCTGATATAACCTTAAAAATCAGCGTTCCCGGCGAAAGAATTGCCTTAACATTCCACGGAAAGATACGATGGATTTCCTTTATAGAAAGCAAAAATCAATATCAGGTTGGTGTTACATTTAATCCGTATGGAGAAAAGGAAGGACATAATTACCCAGGAAATCTTGTAAAAATCATTTCACTCGAGCAAAAATTTGCCCCTAAAGAAGAAACTAAAGTCGAAAAATATGAAATTGACAGTTGATAAATATTTAATAAATCAGCATAATATCTAAAAAATGTTGCTCTTAGAACTTGAATATTTAGACTCTTGTTGGTTACATAGAATAGATTGACGGCCTCGGGCGACGCTATCAAGAGATCAAATGAAATGCTCCATAACAAACAAAGGAGATTGTAGTTGCAAGAAGAAGGAATAGAAAAAAGGACGTGCATCCGGTTCCAAATCCCTGGAGCTACGGTCAGATATCAGTTCAAGGAGCACGTAGAGGAATTTTCTCCTCTTGTTGATATAAGCCGAGGGGGACTTAAGTTTATAGGAAAGAAACCTCCTGAGATGAACGCTGAAGTAACCTTGAATATTTCCATCCCGGGTGAAAGAATTCCTTTTACTATGCATGGAAAAGTGCGGTGGTTATCTTACGTTGAGGACAAAGACCAATACTTTATCGGATTACAGTTTAATCCTTATGGAGAAAAAGATAAAGAAAACTATCCCGGGAATATGGTGAAAATAATCGCCCTTGAGCAAAAATATGCGGTTAAAGAAAGAGTCAAAACCGAAAAATTTGAAATCGACTAAATAGAATCCAGTCAATAAGTCAGCCTAAAATCTTACAAGAAAGGCGGACGTTCTCTTTTTTTTGTGGGCAAAGCTCGCTTAACTAAGAGAAGGGCTGATTATTTAGGTGAATCCTGTCCTTCGATGACTATTTGAGAGTAATCTGCGACTTGGATCAATAACTTGCTTATTGCTTGAAGCAGAGCAAGGCGATTTCGCCGCATTCTCACCTCATCAGTCATCACCAGAACATTGTCAAAAAAACTATTTATTGAAGATCTTATCCTGAAAATAATTCTCTGCGCCTGGGAAAAATCTCCCTTTGAGATTAATGGAATGATATTATTCTTTATTATGGAAAAAGTGGTATAAAGCTCCCTCTCCTCCTTTTCGGCCAGTAGTGCTTGATTGACCTTAAACAGGGGTTGGTCTTTAAGAATATTGTTTACCCTTTTAGCGATGATAATCAAAGGCTCAAAACTCGGGCTATCCTTAAGACTATCCAGCGCTATGAGCCTGAGATAAGAGTGATATAAGTTATCAATACCCGCAGAGACGCTAGCATTGACCAAGTCATACCTATATCCCTGCCTCTCAAAAATGTAGCGCAGCCTGTTTGAAAAGAAGTCCAGACAGTAACTCTTTATTTTCTCTTTGGGCTCTTGAAGCCTTTCTCCATAAATAGCTATTACTTTATCTAGAAGCCGCATGAAAGATAAACAAAGCTTTCTCTCGATAATAACCTTGCAAACACCTTGAGCATTTCTTCGTAAGCCAAATGGATCCTTGGACCCTGTCACTGTTATCCCCGTTCCAATCACTCCTACGATAGAGTCCAATCTATCAGCAATAGAGAGAATGGCTCCAGTCAAGGAAGCGGGAGGCTCATCATCCAGGCTTACGGGTTGATAGTGTTCATAAACCGCTTTCCAAACCAGAGCAGGATATTTCTCTTCCCTGGCGTAAAGCCCGCCCACATTTCCCTGGAGTGAGGGAAATTCTCTTACCATCTCTGTAAGAAGATCTACCTTGGAAAGCTCAGCCGCTTGAATAACTTGCTTCTTTTCTTTTGTTGCCTCGATTTTATCGGCCAGGTAAGAGACTATTTTCTTTAATCGCTGAGTTTTGTCCTCATAACTCCCAAGTTTTTCTTGAAAAACGATCTTATCTAAGGCTTTTGCTTTTTTTCTCAATGTTGCCTTTCTGTCTTGTTCCCAGAAAAACTTGGCATCATCCAAGCGGGCTTTAAGCACTCTCTCATTTCCCTTTCGAATAAGAGACTTTGAATCCTGGTAGGCATCAGCCACTCCTAAAAAGAAGGGCTGTTGTTTCTTCTCTTTGACAATGGAGAACAGCTTCTGCCCTTCTCGCATGGCAGTGCTCAAAACCTCCAGAGGCAGTTCTAAATATTCTTCAGGAAACGAACCCAGGATTACATAAGGATATTCTATATCATAGACAAGCCGTTCAAGGAGGCCTTCATCCGGATGAAGCTCTGCTTTGAGAGAGGTTAACTTGCGCCCGATCTGACTTAAAATCATCTTTCTTCTTTCTTCCTGGTCTATCACAACCTTCATCTTTTTAAGAGCTTCTCTATACTCTTTGAAGGATCTTACTTTAATTTTCTTGGGAAAATATATCTTATGACCCGTTGTTGAATTCCCGGCTCGTATCCCTTCAATGGAAAAAGAAAGCTTCTTCCCGCCGAATAGACAGAGGATATTTTTTATCGGACGGGAAAACCTAAAAGAACTTTCCCCCCATCTCATCATTTTAGGGAAGGAAAGGGAAGAGACAATTTGAGGCAAAATCTCGGAGAGAATATCTCGGGTGGGCATTCCTCTTTCAATCTTCTTTAGGCCCAGGTACTCTCCCTTTGCGGTTTTTATAACCTTAAGCTCACTGACTCTTACTCCTTGAGACTTGGCAAATCCCTTGGCTGCAGAGGAAAAAGACCCGTCCTGCTTCATTCCAACAGCTTTGGGAGGACCGATGAACTCTTCTTCCCTATCTTTTTGGGTCGGAGAAAAATAACCTGTAACAACCAAACGACGGCAGGTTCCGTATGTTTTTATTTGTCTCCTCTCAACATTCTGCGACAAGAGCTGTTCCTTAAATCTCTCCTCTAGTTGCACAAGTGCAGCTTTAACGTGCGCCGGAGGCATTTCTTCGGTGTTTAGCTCTAAGATAAATTCCATCAGGGCGTATTCTTCCTAGCAATGTATTTTTCAGCAATTTGGCTGACCAGGCCTCTTATCTGAGCGATCATTTTGACTCTCTCCGTAACGCTTATTGCCCCCCTGGAGTCCAGAAGGTTGAAAAAATGGGAACATTTAAGACACATATCGTAGGCCGGGAGGAGCAGATCTTTATCGATGAGCATCCTCGCCTCATTTTCGTTCGAAAGGAAAGAGTTCCTAAGTCTTTTTATGCTTGCCAGGCTAAAATTGTATTCTGAAAACTCTCTTTCTTCGATGAACCGCAAATCCTGGTAGCTGACATCTTCAGACCATTTCAGGTCATAGATATTATCTTTTCCTTCCAGAAACATTTCTAATCTTTCCAGACCGTAAGTGATTTCAACAGGTACCGGATAAAGGTCAATCCCACCTGCCTGCTGGAAGTAAGTAAACTGAGTGATCTCCAGACCATCCAACAAAACCTGCCATCCAACACCCCAGGCACCGATTGAGGGCGCTTCCCAATCATCTTCATCGAAACGAATATCATGATCCTGTAGATTGATTCCCAAAGCACCCAAACTCTTAATGTAGATTTGCTGTATATCTGAAGGAGACGGCTTCATGATAACCTGGTATTGAAAGTGCTTCTGAACCCGGTGAGGATTTTCTCCGTAACGTCCATCCGTAGGCCTTCGCGACGGTTGAACATAGGCAACTTTCCATGGTCTTTTATCAAGAACTCTGAAAAACGTATCAGGAGTCATGGTTCCCGCACCTACCTCAAGGTCATAAGGTTGAGCAAGATAGCATCCTCGCTCAGCCCAGAATTTCTGAAGATCCATAATAAGACTTTGAATACTCATTTTATATTCTTGTAAGGTCTTGATTCATCAATCCCATATTTTCTGTAGGGGTTTGATTTATCAAACCCACGTTTTGTAGGGGCTTGATTTATTGTAGGGGTTTGATTTATCAAACCCACCTTTATCCTATACAATAAAATAATTTCCTCCATTTTGCCCTTTTTTGCGTGTTATTTTCTTCTCCACCCACCTTAAAACTGGATTTCGCGCAGCAGTAGTCTCGTCCAGGCGCCGTACGTAGGAGATATGCGGAGCAGACTTCACTACCTCTGGATTCTTTTTCACTTCTTTTGATATCTGCTTCATGGCATCAATGAAAAGGTCAAGGTCTCTCTTGCTCTCAGTCTCAGTGGGCTCGGTCATCAAAGCACCGCGAACGATCAGAGGAAAAGACATGGTCGGAGGGTGCAGGCCAAAATCGATAAGCCTCTTGGCTATATCAATGTTTCCGACACCAAGTCCTCTCTGAAACTTATCTGAAAAAACACACTCATGAAGAGTAGGCGTCTTGTATTTCAAATAATAATCTCTCTCCAAGCTTTTTCGAACATAGTTAGAATTCAAAACAGCAACCTCTGATACCTCCTTTAATCCTTCGTGTCCTAAGGATAGAATATATGCCAGCGCTTTGACAATCACCAAATAATTTCCAAAGAAACTGTGGACTTTTCCGATGCTCTTCGGGCAATCAAAGTTAAGATAATATTTTTCTTTTTTCCTCTCTATTATGGGAAGAGGAAGATAAGGCTTCAGCGCACGCTTCACCCCTACCGGTCCCGAACCAGGACCGCCCCCGCCATGAGGTGTAGAAAATGTCTTGTGTAGATTCAGATGGATCACATCCACATCCATATCTCCAGGTCTGCATATTCCTACGAGAGCGTTCATGTTGGCCCCATCCATGTAGATAAAACCACCCTTGGCATGAACAATTTCAGTTATTTTTTTTATGTCAACCTCAAACACTCCTAAGGTATTCGGGTTAGTGATCATCAAGGCAGCCACATCTTCGTTCATGTTCTGGGCAAGGCTCTTCAGATCAATCGTTCCCTTTTCGTTGGATTTGATCTCTTGAACTCGATAACCGCAGAGATGAGCACTTGAGGGATTGGTTCCATGAGCAGAATCCGGGATGAGGACGATTTTCCTCGGGTCGCCCCTTTCTCCAAGATAGGCACGGATAAGCATCATGCCGACTAGCTCACCCTGAGCCCCAGCAGCAGGCTGAAGACTAAAGGCGTCCATTCCTGTCAACTCAGCCAGAATCTCTTCTGTTGTTTTAAGAACCTCGAGATTACCCTGGACCAAATCAAGCGGGGCATTAGGATGGGACGATTTGAATTCCAGGAGAGAGGCTATTTTCTCGTTTATTTTGGGATTGTACTTCATAGTACAGGAACCCAGAGGATAAAAACCCACGTCTATGCAATGGTTTGTCTGGGAAAGCCGGGTAAAATGCCTGATGATTTCCACTTCTGATACTTGAGGGAAACCTGCTATCTCATCTCTCACAGTAAGGTTTTGGAGCAAGTCCTTATTAGCAGGAACATCAAGCTCGGGCAGAGAAAAAGCTTTTTTACCCTTCTCGCTTATTTCAAATATTAAAGGTTCACGAATCATTTTTATTTTGCTTTTATGCTCTCTTTCAATGCTTGGACCATACGATCAATATCATCTTTTTTATGCATCTCGGTCACACACACAAGGACACACTTCTTGAGCTCAGGATAGTACTCACCAAGGTTCAAGCCTCCAATAATTCCTTTTTTCTTGAGAAAACCACTGATCTTTTTTAAACCTCCCGAGAACTCAATTACAAATTCGTTGAAAGAATTTCCGTTGAATTTTCTTTTTATCCCATTTATCTGGCTCAGCCTTTCCAGGGCATAATTGGCTTTCTGGATATTCTGCCAGGCAAGCTCTTTTAATCCCTCCTTGCCCAGAGTTTCCAGGAAGACCGTAGCCCTCAATGCACACCAGGCCTGGTTGGTGCATATATTCGAAGTGGCGTGTTCACGTCTTATAAACTGTTCCCTCGTGGATAGAGTCAGAACAAATCCCCTATTTCCATCCACATCCTTTGTCTCGCCTGCAATCCTGCCCGGGAACTGACGGATAAATTCTTTGTTACAGGCCATGAATCCCAGATAAGGACCGCCAAAACTCAGGGGAATGCCAAGGGACTGCCCTTCCCCTGCGGCGATATCAGCTCCCAGCTTTCGCGGGGCTTCAAGAATACCAAGGGAGACTGGCTCTGCAATCACGGCTATGGATAAAGCCTGGACACTGTGCGCAAGGTCTGAAATCTTTTTAAGATTTTCTATTATCCCCATAAAATTCGGTGACTGAGTGACAATAGCCGATGTCTTATCATCCAGCTTCCCTTTAAGATCTTTGAGGTTAACCTCTCCTGTCTCTGAATATCTGATCTCTTCAATCTCAACTCCCAAGTTTTTCACATACGTTTGGACGACTCTCCTGTAATGCGGATGGAGAGTTTTGGCTATTAAGACCTTATGTTTCCCCTTCAAGCGATGGGCCATAAGAACTGCCTCAGCAACAGCCGAAGCCCCGTCATAAAGGGATGCGTTCGCAATATCCATTCCCGTCAACTGGCAGATAAGTGTTTGAAACTCAAAAATAACCTGGAGTGTTCCCTGGCTGACCTCAGGCTGGTAAGGAGTATAGGGGCTAATGAATTCTCCTCTGGAACTTAAGTAATCCACGATGTAAGGAATCACATGGTGATAAGCTCCTCCTCCTAAAAACGAGAGAAAATTCTGATACCTGTTTTTCTGGGCAATTCTCTCGAAAAGTTGAATCAACTCGAGTTCTGTCATCGGAGAAGGAATATTAAGCTCCCTTTTCAGTATTATGTCTTTGGGGATAGTGCGAAAAAGCTCAGCCAGAGAAGAGATGCCGATTTTGGCCATCATTTCTTTCTTGTCTTTATCGCTCAGTGAAATGTAGCTCATAGGCTAAATATTCCCTTCTTACTCCTCGATGCCCTCTATGAATTCTTCGTATTCAGAGGCTGACATCAACTTTTCGAGTTCCGCCTCATCCTTTACCTTAAGACGAATGAACCAGCCTTTTCCATGAGGGTCTTGATTAACAAGTTCAGGGGAATCATTTAATCCCTTGTTTACCTCGAGGACCTCCCCAGAGACAGGAGAGTAAACATCAGAAACCGCCTTAACGGATTCAACAACTCCCATGGATTGATGAAATTCCAGTTTCTTCCCTACTTCAGGCAATTCGACATAGACAACATCTCCCAGCTGCTTTTGAGCAAAATCCGTGATCCCCACCGTCGCCTTATCACCTTTCACCTGAATCCACTCATGGTCCTTAGTGTAGTAAAAGTCATCAGGATACATCTTTTGCCTCCTGCTTTTTATCTTGTAGGGGCTTGATTTATCAAACCCACTATTCATTTCTTCTTGTAGGGGCTTGATTCATCAAGCCCACATTTTATGGGTTTGGTTTCTTAACTCTACTATTCATTTCTTCATGTAGGGGTTTGATTTATCAAAACCACATTATATCCGTCTTTGTAGGGGTTTGATTTATCAAACCCACCTTTTGCTTGTTTATTTGTTTTTTGCCTCAACCTTTCTCACCCCTCTTGTAAAAAGGGGTAGGAACCACTCGAGCCTTAACCTTCTTGTCTCTTATTCCAACCTCAAATTCTGTTCCTATCTCTTTATATTCAACAGGAAGGTACGTCAATCCAATACTTTTTTTCAAGTAGGGAGAAAACGTGCCTGAGTCCACTTCAGAGACTTTTTTCCCCTCTACAAAGACCGGGTAATGCTGCCGGGCTATTCCCTTCTCTATTAGCTCAAAACCAACCAGCCTTCTTTTGATTCCTTCTTCTTTCTGTTTGAGGAGGGCACCTTTCCCTAAAAATTCTCCCTTCTCAAACTTCACAAGCCACCCCAATCCAGCTTCGAGCAATGTTGTAGTTTCATCTATATCATTACCATAAAGCATGAGCCTCGCCTCCAGGCGGAGAGTATCTCGAGCACCCAACCCTACAGGAACAACACCGAACTCTTTTCCTCTTTCTAATATGGTGTCCCAGATCTTTTCTGGCCGGATGGAAAGAGTGTAAACCTCAAAACCATCCTCGCCTGTGTAACCAGTGCGGGAGACAAGAACTTCCTCTCCCTCTATTTCTCCCCAGTTTGATCCGAACGCCTTCATCTCTTCTAGATTCACATCAATCAAAGGCTTTAGAATTTCCAAAGCCCTAGGTCCCTGAAGAGCAAGCTGAGTGTAGTCGTCACTTTTGTTCTCAACCTCCACCTCAAAACCTTTTTTGTGGCTCAGAATCCATTCATAATCTTTATCAGAATTAGAACAGTTTACGACCAGCAGGTATTTCTCCGGGCCCAGACAGTAGACCAAAAGGTCATCAACAAATGTCCCCTGCGGAGTGGTCAGACAGGAGTACTGCGCTTTCTCTGGAGTCAAACGAGCAGCATCGTTGGGAGTCAAGTACTGAACAAAATCAAGAGCCTGTCGTCCTGAAATTATAATCTCACCCATATGACTCACATCAAAAAGCCCTGCTTTTTGGCGGACAGCCAAATGCTCATCAATAACTCCGCTAAACTCCACCGGCATCTCCCAGCCAAAAAATTCTATCATCTTGGCTCCAAGCTTTTTATGGGAAGAATTTAGGCGAGTTTTTTTCAAAGTCTTTCCTCTGCGAATTTAATTTACTAACACATAACTTTTCATGATGCAAGAAAAATCGTCCAAAGTCTTGTCCGAAGGTACAAATCTGATATAATTAAAAGCCAGCTATGCTTGAATTCAAAGATTATTTAAGAGAAAAAATTCACAAACTGCTGGAAAAAAAGTACCCTATTGATATTATGGAGCTTGAAATAAGCTATACTCCCCAGCAAAAAATGGGTGATCTGGCTCTGACCTTTCCTTTCCAGCTGGCTAAGAAGCTGAAAAAAGAGCCAAGAAAGCTCGCCCTTGAAATCATTCCTCTTATTTCTCCCCTCGAGGGAGTGGAAAGGATAGAAGCAGCAGGGCCAGGTTATATAAACCTTTTCCTGGAGCGAGAAAAATTCTTTTCAAGCCAGCTTCGCTCTACTGGAAAAACATCTCTCTCACCAGAAGAAGAAAAAATCATAATCGAGCATACCAATATCAACCCCAACAAAGCAGCCCACATAGGACATCTAAGGAACGCCTGTCTTGGCGATACCCTTGGGCGCTGCCTTAAATACAAGGGAGAAAACGTCGAAATCCAGAATTACATAGACGACACTGGAGTCCAGGTAGCAGATGTAGCCTTCGGCTTCATGGAGCTCGAGAAAAAGACACTATCGCAGATCAAAGAAATAAAGGAAAAATTTGACTATTACTGCTGGGACCTTTATGCACGCGTCTCGTCTTATCTTGAGAGCAATCCCCAGGCAGAGACAAGAAAATCTGAAATCCTGAAAAAAATAGAGCAAGGGGAAAATCCTGAGCATGAGACAGCCAATCACATCTCCCGCCGGATAATCAAGGCTCACCTCAAGACCATGGGGAGAATAGGTGTCGATTATGACTTTCTCCCCTGCGAAAGCAGCGTCCTCCACCTTAAATTCTGGGAAAAAGCTTTTTCTCTCTTGAAGGAAAAAAAGGCTATCTCCCTCGCCAAAGATGGAGTGAACAAAGGCTGTTGGGTGATGTACCTTGAGGATGAGCCAGAAAAGGAAAAGATCATAGTCCGCTCTGACGGAATAGTGACCTATGTCGGGAAGGATATTGCCTATCAACTCTGGAAATTCGGCCTTCTGGAAGAAGATTTTTATTATGAGCCCTTCATCAAAGAAGACGGCAAGATTGTCTGGATAAGTACTGCCACGCCCCAGAAGGAATCGCCATCATTTGGAAAAGGAAGTAAGGTCTATAATGTTATAGATAGAAGACAGGCTTATCTCCAGAAAATTGTCGTCCAGGGCCTAAAATCTCTGAAGTATTTATCTCAAGCCGAAAAATCCATCCATTTCTCCTATGAGATGGTTGCCCTTTCTCCAAAAAGCCTTAAAGAGCTTGGGTTTAGCATAACAGAAGAGGAAGAGAAAAAGGACTTCCTCGAAGTCTCGGGCAGAAAAGGACTCGGTGTTAAAGCCGATGACCTGCTCGACATGCTGGAAAAAAAAGCTTTGGCTGAGGTAGAGAAAAGAAATCCAGAGCTATCAGAAAACTTGAAAAAAGAGACAGCTCATAAGATAGCAACCGGTGCGCTCCGCTACTTCATGCTCAAGTTCGCTCTGAATTCTCTCATTGTTTTTGACTTTGAAGAAGCACTTAGTTTTGAGGGAGAAACAGGACCTTATCTTCAGTACACTGTCGTAAGGATAAACAGCATCTTCCGCAAGCTTGCAGAAAGGGAAGGTTTTGAGGAAAAAGACATTAAGCCCCTCCTTTCCTCAAAGGAGATTCCCTTGCAGAAGCTTTCTGAGTCAGAACAGGTTGATTTCTGGGATCTAGTACTTTATGCCTCCAAGTTTGAAGAAGAGGTTCTCCATTCCATCCGTTCTCTTGAATTCTCACACTTAGCAAAGTTCTCATTTAACCTCAGTCAGAAGTTCAATGCTTATTACCATCTCTATTCTATCTTGGCTGAAGAAAATAAAGAAATAAAAAGCATCCGTATCCTAACCATCCATTACATCAGAGAAGTGCTTAAGCGGGCACTGTCTCTCATGGGCATCCCGCAACCAGAACTGATGTAAATGAGTTAATATTGTAGGGGCTTGATTTTGTAGGGGTTTGATTTATCAAACCCCCATTGATTGTAGGGGCTTGATTCATCAAGCCCACCCTGAATAATTAACAAAAAAACATTAAAAAGGAGAAGGAAATAAGGTTCATTTGTAGGGGTTTGATTCATCAAACCCACCTTTAATTAAAAAAAATGAATTAATTATTATTAATTATTTATTATTCGCAAACTGGAGGAAGTAAAAAATGATTGAAGTTGAAAACCTGACCAAAAAATACGGGGACCTGGTAGCTGTTAAAAACTTAAGCTTTAAAGTTGAAAAAGGAAAAATCTGGGGTCTTCTCGGACCAAATGCAGCTGGTAAAACAACGACCATGAGAATCCTCACCGGTTATTTACCTGCAACAGACGGAAAAGCATCTGTTGCTGATTATGATGTCTTCGAGAAACCCAACGACGTCAAAAAGATAACCGGCTACCTCCCCGAAAATGTCCCCCTTTATCCTGAAATGACGGTTCATTCCTACCTGAATTTTGTCGCTGAAATCAAACAGATCCCCGCACCTCAAAGAAAAGAAGCTGTGGAGAAATCTGTAGAAATAAGCGGATTAGAAACGGTGCGAAGGAGGCTTATCAAGAATATCTCTCGGGGATTTAAGCAGAGGGTGGGTATCGCTCAAGCCCTTATCCATAATCCTCAAGTGCTTGTCTTGGACGAGCCAACTATCGGACTTGACCCTGCCCAGATTATAGAAATAAGACAGCTCATAAAGTCGCTGAAAGGAAAACGGACTATCCTCCTCTCGACTCATATCCTGGCTGAAGTAACTCAGACCTGCGATGGAGTTGTCATCATCAATGAAGGTAATCTCATGGCTTCAGGCTCTCTGGAAGAGCTAACCGCTTCCTTCAAGGAAAAGGAAGGAATCGTCATTAGACTCAAAAAGGGAGGAAAAAGCATTATTTCACTCCTGCAGAAAATTCTTGGCGTCGATAAAGTCAGCGCTGTCGGTGACGAGTTTAAGATAGAATGGACCAAGGGAAAAGACGTGCGGGATGATATAACAAAGCTTATCGTTGATAAAGAATTGGGCCTTATAGAGATGAGGCCGCTCGCCATGAATATCGAAGACCTCTATCTCAAGGTTATCTCAGGAGGTGTCGAGCAATGAAAAACATATGGGCTATCTGCAAGAAAGAAATAAAAACCTACTTCACCTCGCCTATCGCTTATGTGGTTATAACTGTGTTTCTGGTTCTTATAGGATTTTTCTTTTACAGTCTTATCTGGTGGTTTAATTCCCAATCTCTTCAAATGGCACAAAATCAATATTATTATCAGCAACTTAATATAAACCAGATGGTTTATTCTCCGCTATTTCATAATATGAGTATTATCCTCCTCCTGATGATACCTCTTCTCACCATGCGCCTCTTTTCTGAAGAAAAGAAAAGACAGACTGATGAGTTGCTCTTCACTTCCCCTATTTCTGTAAACCAGATAATCCTTGGGAAATATTTTGCTTCCCTCTTCGTCCTGCTGGTGATGCTCTTCTTGACCGGAATCCTTTCCATTTTCGTCTTTTCCTACGGGAACCCCGAGCTTGCCCCTATCCTGAGCGGCTATCTCGGCCTTTTCCTCGTTGGGGCAGCTTTTTTGGCAGTAGGGATTTTCTTCTCATCTCTTACTGAAAACCAGATTGTCTCAGCCATTTTAACTTTCGGCGTCCTTCTTCTCTTCTGGATTCTGAACTGGGCATCCTACTCAGCGGGAGGAATGTGGAAAAGTGTCCTCAATTATCTTTCCTTTTTTCAACACTTTGATGACATGACTCGTGGCATTCTGGACACAACAGATGTCGTTTATTACCTCAGCTTCATCTTCCTCGGTCTTTTTCTAACATATTCAGTGATTCAATCCAGAAGGTGGAGGTAAAAAATGGAAAAAATCAAACAAAACTTGAATTACATAGCCTTAGCCTTAATATTCCTGTCCCTAATCTCTCTTAGAATCTGGCCTTATAGAAAAAC